>JAFOBG010000024.1 GCA_017381935.1 Alistipes sp. | reverse complement strand
ATATAAATGAAAGAAGCTGGCTACGTCTATATCCTTACAAACCCAAGTTTCAAAGAGGACTGGGTTAAAATTGGCAAAAGTTCTCGCCCCGTTGATATCCGTTCAAAGGAGCTGGATAACACCGCTGTGCCATTGCCTTTTGAGATTTATGCGACTCTCAAGACGGTAAAGTATGAGCAAGTTGAAAAGCTCATACACAAAACTATTGATCGACTCACCGACCTTCGTATTAGACAGAATCGTGAGTTCTTCAACGTATCACCCGCAAAGGCTTTGGATATTCTAAAAGACATATCAACAACCTTGGATGATGCAGAAATTGATGAGGTATATCTTGGAGAAAATAGAAAACCTGCCAAACAACAAGCAGATACTGAAGATTGTCATAAAAGACAACAAAGACCTCGCTTCAAGTTTAGTATGATTAATATTCCTATTGGAGCAACAGTGGTCTTTACTCCAACAGGAATTGAGGTAAAAGTTGCAGATGATGATAAAGTGGAGTACGAAGGTAGATTGTATAAACTATCTCCATTCGTCGGCACATTTATGCCTAAAGAAAAACAAAATACCTCTGGAGCATACCAAGGTCCTAAATATTTTAGTTATAAAGGAGAGATACTTGATGACCTCCGAACTAAAATAGAAAATAGCAAATAAACCATAATAACCGCAATCTTTTATAAGGTTGCGGTTTTTGTTTGACCATCAAATACAAGGCTAAACTCCCATTAAAGTTCGCTTAACTTGCCGAGGATTGCCAGAGGCAATCTATTTCTCGGCTTCGGTTGGCCGCGCCTCAGCATAGGGGATAAATTTACATATATTATATATAAGGTATAGTATTATCCCCTCTGCATTCGGCTTGCACAACCGTCCTCTGTTTCACAGAGCAGTTAAGCTCACCCCATACCAATAATACTACCACATAAGGAAAAAGAATTTAGGTAGCCGTCCTCTTTAAGAGAGAGAATGACTCGTTCTCATACTCTTTCTTTTTTATATGAGAATTATAGTGCGATGCAACGAAATGTGACACCTGGGATAGTACTTGCCGTACAGCCCAGGTGCCACATAAGTAAAGCGTGCTAGAAACTCATATAAAAAAGAAAGAGGAGAACGATTTTCATCATTCTCCTCTTGAAGAGGCGGCTACCTACTCTCCCACCTAAATAGGCAGTACCATCGGCGTGAGTGAGCTTAACTTCTCTGTTCGGAATGGGAAGAGGTGGAACCTCACTGCTATAACCACCTAAAAGAACTCTGCGCTTCGTCTATCGAAGCTATGCGGTTGGACTATCCTTGTCCTATGCGCCGCACGCGCTATAACTTTGACATCTTCTCGGAGATGAGATAAACTTATAGGAAAGCCGTTCGGGTAATTAGTACTGCTCGACTTTGATATTACTACCTTTACATCTGCAGCCTATCAACGTAGTAGTCTCCTACGCCCCTCAAGGGAAGACTTATCTTGGGGATGGCTTCGCGCTTAGATGCTTTCAGCGCTTATCCAAACCGAACGCGGCTACTCGGCGGTACACTTAGACAGCATAACCGATACACCGGAGGTTCGTCCAACTCGGTCCTCTCGTACTAAAGTCAGGACCCCTCAATCTTCCTACGCCCGCAACAGATAGAGACCGAACTGTCTCACGACGT
>JAFOBG010000023.1 GCA_017381935.1 Alistipes sp. | reverse complement strand
ATTCCGCTTAAGCAGAACTACCGTACAAACATCCTCGGTGCGCTTCTTACTAAGGAGACTGAGATTAAGGTTGAGATTTTGCCAGGATTTGGTACTCCTGATGAGGTTGTAGATATTTGGGATGGTAAGACTGTTACTGAGGTTACTCCTGTAGATGATGTATATACTATCACTAGTGCAAACCAGCTTGCATGGTTAGCCGAGCAGGTAAATGCAGGTAATACTTTCAAGAATAAGACTGTTAAGCTTGCCGCAAATATCGACCTTGACAACAAACTTTGGACTCCTATCGGTTTGGGTGAGTCTGACCCTAAATTCCAGGGTACATTTGATGGTGCAGCTACTCGTCAAGGTGAATGCCACACTATCTCCAACCTCTATATTGCTCCTAAGAAGGGTGAATATACTGCTGCCGGTCTATTTGGTACTCTTCAGGGTGTGGTAAAGAACATTATTATCGACGGTGCTTATGTTGAGCATGTTACTTCAAGCAATTCAAATGGTGACACAACAAATGGTATTGCAGTTGTTGCCGGTTCTACATATAACACAGCATTTGAGACCTCTATTGAGAATGTAACTGTCAAGAATGCAACAGTAAAGGGTAACCGTATGGTTTCTGCTATGATTGGTTATGCACAGAGCGCTGTTAAGAATTGCCACATTGAGGGTATTACCCTAATTGCTACTCCTGATAATTTAAGTAATGGCTATGACAATGGCGATAAGGTTGGTGGTTTTATAGGTGTAGGAACTCACAACAATGCCTTTGTTGATGGTTGTTCTGCAAAGAATGTAAACATCACTGCATATCGTGATATGGGTGCTATTATTGGTTGCGGATACGGTCAGAAGATTACAAACAACTCTATTGAGGGTGTTGTAAACATCACTATCGACCAGAAGAATGGTTTCTATGGCGAGAAGAATGCTAATGCAGAGGTTATTCTTGGTCGTAACGAGGGTGAGGCTCTTGCAACAAGCAATACTGTAAATGCAGAGGTAACAATATGCTATTTAGGCACAAAGAGTAAGACTCTCAGCCTTTCAAAGCCTTACAACTATGTTTTTGAGGACCTTACAATAAAGGTAGTTGATGGCGACGCTGTAAAGATTGCAGAGAATCTTAATACTACAATCACCCTTGTTGGCAATGTAGTATTAGAGTCTGAGGACGGTAGCGGTATTGATGCTACAAATGCAACTCTTAACCTTGTAGGTAATACTGAAAACCATCTTACTGCAAAGGGTAATGGCACACACGCATTTGGTATTGGTGGCGACGGCGCAAATGTAACCCTTAATGGCGTTACTGTAGATTATGTTTGCGGTGGATACGTTCAGCCGTTGTTTGAAGCAGATACAAAGTATGGCAAGAGCGAGCCAGAGGGTGGTGCTGCTATTGGCGGCGCTGAGGTAAATATCCTTAACTCTACTATTACAAAGGCTGATGGTGGTAGCAAGGCTGCAGCTATCGGTGCAAAATTCTGGCAGAGCACTACAATTAACATTGAGAACTCTACAATCGTTGAGGCTAATGGTGGTAACGCTTCTGCAGGTATCGGTGGTAGCCGTTATGCTCAGGATAGCAAGTACAACCTTGAGATTAACATCAGAAATTCAACAGTAACTGCAAATGGTGGTCAGCACGGCGCAGGTATCGGCTCTGGCTATGACACTCACTGCAACCAGGAGGACTATACAGCTACAAACCAAATTAACATTGATGCGACCTCTACTGTTAATGCAAAGGGTGGTAAGTATGCTGCAGGTATCGGTACAGGTTTCCACTCTGCATACCTTACAGGAGCAATTGAGACAGGCGCAACAGTTAATGCAGTCTCTGGCGAGGATTTCTATAAGGATGCTTACACTACTGCTCAGAACATCGGCTACGGTGTTGTTGACCCAGCTCGTGAGTTCTCTAAAGACAACTATAATGTTACCTTTACTGTTAATGGTACGGTTATTGACAATCCATTACCACCGGTAGTAGATATTAACGGCACACTCTATCCATCATTTAAGGATGCAATAAATGCTGCACAGGCAGGCGATACCATCACCCTAAGCGATGATGTAACATTGTCAGAGGAATTAGAAATCCCTGCAGGCGTTACACTCAATGGTAATGGCAAGCAGATTAATGGTAGTATCTATGCTGGTGGCGACCTTACATTTGAAGGTCATACAAAGGTTACATCATTTAGTGCTGCATACTACAACCGCACAATCACTATTGGCGAGGGTGCTTGCCTTGAGGTTACAGGAGGTGGTCGTACTTCACTTGCATACGGTAACACCTTTGACATTACAGGCTCTATTACTGATGCCAAGACTGCAGACAAGACCAGCATTCAGCCTTCACTGATTCTCCCTGCTGGTATCTCAATCACAGGTGGTAATAATGCCACATTCAACATCAAGAACGCTTATGTTCAGATTGGCAGTACAACAAGTAAAAATAGCTCAGCTAACGGTGAATTTACCATTAACATTGAGAACTCTATTGCAGAGTTCACTAACCAGCTGACATTCTCTGAGCCAACAAGCGGAATGAACCCTACATTTAACATCAATGTTAAGAATAGCGTTCTTACAACTGCTAAAAAGCTTATTCTCGCAGCTCCAAACTGCAATATGGTAGTTGACAACTCTACAATAAATGTTGCAACTTACTTCCGTAACAGCGGTAATGTTGAGTTGAAGAATGGTTCAGTTCTAACCGGCTCAACTATTCAGTTTGGCGAGAGCGGCGGTCATGACGGAGAAACAACTGTAGATAACTCAACATTTACAATCAATGCGAACAATACAGGTGAAGCTTACGATGGTAAGAACTCTGGCTCTATCACCGCAAAGAATGGTGCAAATGTAAATGTTAAATACTACAAGGATTTGACTATCAATGCAGATGCAACAAGTACATTTACTGGTACAGAGGTATTCTAAACACTACAGATAAACACAGTAAACGCCTTCGGAGATTCCGAGGGCGTTTTTGTTGCTATTGTCTATTCGGACTAAATTTAGTATATTTGCATTATGAAAAGACAAGCAACAATTCCTTACATTGCAGATATCTGTAGCGCCACAAGTGAGCAGTTGCGTGAAACGCTACAACAAAAGGGGGCTATACTTACCATAGATAGCCACAATTGGAGTGCCGACTACCCCTATTTCCCTGAGGTGGTAGCACGGGTAGCCTACACCGATACAGCCTTAGCGGTGATGTTTGACGTGAGCGAAAAGCACACCATGGCCGTAACGCTATCAGACAATGGACCCGTGTGGGAGGATAGCTGTGTTGAGTTTTTTGTTGCCAACCCTTGCGCTGAGGGATATTTCAACTTTGAGCTAAATGCAATAGGCTCGCTGCTTGCCGCATATCGTCTCTCAAGAGACAATGCCGTACATTTCTCTACCGAAAAGTTGCAGAGTGTTATCCGCTACGGCTCATTAGAGCACAAAAGTATCGACATTAGAGATCAAAACTCATGGTGGGCTGCAATGATAATACCCTTCAGTCTGATAAACCTCTCTGCACCACCAAAGACGCTCCGTGCAAACCTATACAAGTGTGGCGACAAGCTCTGCTCACCACACTTCCTGAGTTGGAGCAAAGTAGAACTTGAGAAACCAAACTTTCACTCTCCTCAATTTTTCGGGGAGCTAACCTTTGACTATGAATAACGAAAAACTGCACTACATTGCCTCTCTCTTTGCCTTAGAGGGCGAAATAGAGTCTATATCCAAGCTCGGCGAGGGCTTTATTAACGACACCTACATCATCAAAACCGTAGGTCAGGCTGACGACTACATCCTTCAGCGCAAAAACCACCACGTCTTTACCAACGTGCCCGCGATGATGGACAATATAGCCGCCGTAACAGCCCACATAAAGTCTAAAGTGGCCGACCCACTACGAGAGACACTGACCATAGTACCTACACTCTCCGGAGAGCTATATGCCCTTGTGGAGGGCAACTTCTGGACCGTCTGCCTCTATATCACTCGCTCAATGAGTTACCAAAGAGCCGACAGCGTAGCTCTCGCTTATCAGGGCGGAGTGGGCATTGGTCGCTTTCAGGCTCTGCTCGCCGACTTCGACAAACCTCTAAATCAGACTATCAAAGGCTTTCACAACATCCTCCACCGTTTCAACCAATGGGATGAGGCTATAGCCAAAGATGCAGCAGGCAGAGTGGCTCAACTAAAAGAGGAGATTGGCTGGATTGAGAGCCGCAGAGTGCCAATGCTTAATTTCTGGAGTCTGGTAGAGGATGGCACAATACCTACACGTGTTACACACAACGACACTAAGATAAGCAACATCCTCTTTGATGCCGACAACGGTCAGGTGCTCTGCGCAATAGATCTCGATACCGTCATGAGCTCCACATCACTAAACGACTTTGGAGACGCCATACGCTCATATACAAACACCGGCGCAGAAGATGATAAACAGATAGAGAATGTAAGCATGAGTATAGATATGTTCCGTGCATATACAGAGGGTTTCCTCTCCGAGCGCAAACAGAGCATGACCGACTCGGAAGTTGAGTGGCTCGCCTTCTCAGGTATATATATCACATACGAACAGGTGCTCCGCTTTTTGATGGACTATATAGATGGCGATAAATACTATAAAATCGCATATCCGGACCATAACCTGGTCAGAACACATGCTCAGTATGCACTACTCCAAAGTATGGAAAAACAGCTCGACGAGATGAAAAAAATCGTCGCTAAGTATACAGAAAAGCACTAAGAATATCTTCCTGCTAAAAGATTTAAAGAGTAGCAAAAGATAAGAGATTAAAAAGTTTTGCAAATTGTTTGCTCGTTCGATTAATTTTGCCTATCTTTGCGCCGCATTAAGTACTTAATTAAAAACACAAACAAGATGAAAAAGGGAATTCATCCGGAAAATTATCGTTTAGTGGCGTTTAAGGATATGTCTAACGACCACGTGTTTTTGTGCAGGTCCGCCGTTTCGACAAAAGAGACCATCGAGGTGAACGGCGAAACCTATCCCGTGTAT
>JAFOBG010000022.1 GCA_017381935.1 Alistipes sp. | reverse complement strand
CACCATAAGTTACACTAATCACCCTACTAGCAGGGTCATAACCATAAGGAGCACCTGTCTTCTGAGCCCAGAAAACGATGTCATACAGCATACCCTTCATCATAGGGAGGGTGAATGTGAACTTACCATCAGTTCCTCTCTTAACAAAGCTACTTAATGCAGACAAATAAGCATTATTAGCTGCGTCATAAACGTAGTAATAAAGAACATCGACGTTCTCACCCTTGCCGAAAGTCTCAACACCTGCACGAGTGTTAAGATTAGCAAGATTTGCTGTGAAAGTTACCTCAACCTGACCCTTACCGAGCGAAGCTGAAATATCTTCCTTAGCACAAGATGCTGTAAACAATACAGCAACTGCCATCAGAATTTTAAAGACGTTTTTCATAATGTTTAATAATTAGTATTATGTAAGTAATTGATAACCAACAAAATACCCCCCCCCGAAATCACGGAGGAGGTATAGTACTACTACTTGTCTCGCTTTTTAATTTTCATTAAAAAATATTTATTTGGGGCAAAGATAACAAAAAAAATATAAAATAAAAAGCATTGAATAAAAAAAGTTAGTTAAAGTTCACTATATCCCCACTTGTCAATAGCTTTTTTACAGTAGTTTTTAATTAGTTCATTACTTCGGCTATCGTAGTTGTATCTGTTTTTAGTGAAGTTTTTGGTGCTTTGGATATATTGTTTTATCTCTTTTTGGCTCTTTTCAAAGCCTTGTAGGTTGAGCTGCTGATAAATCCACTCGATAGAGGACATAGTGTGCTCTTCTATCTGTTCGAGCTTTATTTCGACCAGATTTCCGGCCGGAATTTGATTTTTTGTACTCTCATACTTGTCAAACAGAGCACTGTAGGTCTGTAGAATATGCTTTTCCAACTCGGCAGTTGATATTTTTTGCAGCATTAGGGGAGCTATTGTGCTACTAAAAAAGTTGATAGTGGAGTGAAAAACGGTATATGGATTTCGCATCACATAGATAAACTTAGCGTCTGGGAACATCCTTAGTAACAGCTCGATACGGGCTGTATGTGGTGGATTTTTCGACAAAAAGCGTCTCCTCTTTTGACTGTGTAGCGCAATGGTTATAGTCTGCTCTATAGCCTGACAGAGCTCATTAATCTCCTCCTCTCTGCACCCCTTAAGGAGCAGGTATCGGTCGCAAAATTGGGTGTAATCTTTAGGAAAGGACCAGAAGTGGTAAAACGAAGAGACTGTCATGTTGGATATTGCGAACTCCTCCTCCTGCGGTTGCTCTACTGTCAGCTTGAGAGAGTCAGTGGGTCGAGAGTCGGGCATTAAGAGTGCCGCCAAACGCTTAAAGAGGGTATTGCCATAGAGCATAAGGTGGGGAAAGACGGTCTGAAAGGTGGTGCAGTAGCCAAATTGAGAGTCTTGGCTCATGATGTTGTGCAGAAATGTGGTCCCACTTCTCCAATGGCCTATGATAAATACGGGCGAGACGATTTTTTCTGTCTCTAACTTTTTGTATCTCTCTTTATTGATGTTGTACAGCGGTGAGAGGGTGCGCTGTAAAAACGCAGTTAGAAGATACTTGCGTCGATACTCGCTCTCTATCTCTCTACTCGCAGTAATGGCCTTGAAAGTCGCGCTGTCTGCCCCGACAAGGGTGTTTATCGGTAGGTGGTTAAATGAAAATCCCATTAGTTGCTACTCTTTATTGTAATACCTGTCTGTTGCTCGATAGCTCTGCAGACGCTCTCTATAGCCTCTCGGTGCGAGGTGTCGATATTGAGTTGTGAGAGCGAGATTGTAATAGTCTCTCTACTTTTACTGTTACTTGGCCTCGCCTCTACAACCATGCCCACGGCTGAGGTGAAGTTGGTTATAGGGTCAATGATAATAAATGAACCGCAAGCTCTGTTTTGATAGTATATATCAGTAATAATGGGCGAGAGGGCGCAGATGTCAACTTTGGCTATGCTGTTGAGTGTGAGTGTGTTGCACTCTGTTTTCTCGGCTGTGTTTACGTCGATGCAGTAGTGAATTTTCTCTATCCTTGCCCGCACGGTATTGGTGTTGTGCTTAAGGTAGAAGGTTTTCCTGCTGTCAAGCACTTCACAGTCCATCCATACCATAAAGGCTGTAATGTGGTGGCTTATAGTTGGCTCACTCTGACCTATGCGGACAAGCATCTGGCCACGAGAGAGGTCTATCTGCTCTGTGAGGGTTATTGTAACCGATTGTCCTGCAACGGCATAGGGTAAGTCTCCGTCAAGGGATACAATCTGCTTGACGGTCGATTCTTGACCAGAGGGTAGGGCCTTTACTCTATCTGCTGGGCGTATAACTCCCGATGCAATCTTGCCAGCAAAGCCTCTGAAAGTGTGATTTGGACGCAATACAATCTGTATCGGCAGTCGAAAAGGAAGAATGACACTCTGCCTATCAATCTCGATTCTCTCCAGAGTCTGCAACAGGCTCTGACCTCTGTACCACGGCATGTTATGGCTCTTTTTTACGACATTTTCGCCATTAATGGCCGATATAGGTATTGCAACTATTTTGGGGCAGACAAAATCTTTATAGTGGCTAAAAGCTGTGTAGCTCTTTACAATCTCATTAAATCGCTCTTTGGAGTAGGCGACCAAATCCATCTTGTTTACAGCCAAGATAATATGTTTTATGCCGAGCAGAGCAACAATGTAGCTGTGGCGACGGGTCTGAGTTACAATGCCTTGCCTTGCATCGACAAGAAGTATTGCCACATCCGCCGTAGAGCCACCGGTAATCATGTTACGGGTATATTGCTCATGTCCTGGCGTATCGGCAATGATAAACTTACGTTGTGAGGTGGCAAAGTAGCGATAGGCCACATCGATTGTAATGCCCTGCTCCCTTTCAGCCTTCAGCCCGTCGCAGAGTAGAGCGTAGTCTATATCCTGCTCTCTATCACCCCTCTTTACGGCCTCCGTTTTGAGGGCTTGCAGTTGGTCCTCGTATAGTAGCTTGCTGTCAAAAAGCAGTCGCCCGATAAGGGTGCTTTTGCCGTCATCGACACTTCCGGCGGTAAGTACTCTGAGCAGCCCTTTGGCTTGGTCTTGCTCCAAAAAATTATCTATTGTCATACACAGTGTTTTAAAAATAACCCTCTCTTTTCTTCTGCTCCATGCTCCCCTCCTGGTCGAAGTCTATAACACGAGTTGTGCGCTCAGATTGTCGAACAGTCATCATCTCCTCTACTATCTCATTTATTGTCGCTGCATTGCTCTCTATAGCTCCTGTGAGGGGATAACAGCCAAGTGTGCGAAAGCGTACCCGTCGTACTCTGGCCCTGTCTCTTAGCTCTTTAGGCATGCGGTTGTCATCTACCATAATAAGGTTGCCGTCAATCTCTACCACGGGCCTGTTGGCAGCATAGTAGAGGGGCACGATAGGTATCTTCTCAAGGCGGATGTATTGCCATATATCTATCTCGGTCCAATTGCTTAGCGGAAAGACTCTTATGCTTTGCCCCTTGTCTATGTGAGTGTTGTAGATATCCCATAGCTCAGGTCGTTGGCACTTTGGGTCCCACTGCTGAAAGGCGTTGCGGAAGGAGAAGATGCGCTCTTTGGCTCGGCTCCTCTCCTCATCACGACGTGCCCCTCCAAAGGCGGCATCAAAGCCGTATCGCTTTAGAGCATCAAGCAGTGCCTGAGTCTTCATTAGCTCTGTATGCACTTTGCTGCCGTGGGTAAATGGCCCTACGCCACGACTGTAGGCCTCTTTGTTGTACTCTACAATTAGATGCCAACCATGCTCCTTGGCGTAGTTGTCTCGAAAGGTTATCATCTCACTAAACTTCCACTTAGAGTCTATGTGCATCAGCGGGAAGGGCGCTTTGCCAGGGTAGAAGGCCTTTTGGGCAAGATGTGCCATGACTGAAGAGTCTTTGCCAATCGAGTATAACATTACGGGGTTGGAAAACTGAGAGGCAACCTCACGTATGATGTGTATAGACTCTGACTCTAAGGCTCTGAGGTGGCTTATGTTATAGTTCATAGGCTATCGCTGTTTTGATTTTTGCAAGTATTATATCGCAGCATGATGAAATATCTAACTCTGATGTATCTATCTCTATATCAGCATTTAATGGTGTTTCAAAAGGGGCTGATATGCCTGTGAAGTTATCTACTGTACCCTCTCTGGCTTTTCGGTAAAGAGACTTTACATCCCGCTTCTGACACTGCTCAAGAGGTGTTGAGAGGTATATTAAAATAAACCGATTGTCTCCTATAATCTCTCTTGCACTCTCTCTTATGCTGACTGTTGGAGAGAGTGTGGAGACGAGGGTTATAACGCCCGAATTGTTAAATAGTCGGCTCAGTTCTGCTATACGGCGAATATTCTCGGCTCTATCGCTTTGGGAGAAGGACAGGTCTCTGTTGAGGCTATGTCGGATACTGTCGCCATCAAGAGTGGCGCACAGATAACCTAACTGCGTGAGCTGACGCTCCAGAGCAGTGGCAATAGTGCTCTTGCCGGAACCAGAAAGTCCGGTAAACCAAATAGTTACGCCGTGTTGGTGAAGTAGAGCCTCTTTTTTATCAATCAGGGTCTTATCTTCTGGATGGGGGTAGATGTTTTCCATTGCTAAAAGTTCCAAAATAGGGGTATGAATATCATTGAGATAATAAATGTGATAATGTTTAGTGGCAGACCGATTTTCAGAAACTCCTTGAAGCTATACCCACCAAGCCCCTGCACAATCATATTGGTCTGGTAGCCTATTGGTGTAGAGAAACTCGCAGAGGCGGCAATTGCTATTGCAATGCAGAATGGCATGTAGTTCACCCCAATCTTTGTTGCTGCCGCTAACCCTATAGGAAAGGCAAAGGCGGCTGCAGCGTTGTTGGTTATCAGTTCTGTTATGATGTTTGTAATAATGTAGAGTATTGCAAGCAGTAGATAGGGCGAGATACTGCCACTTATATCTATTAGCATCGAGGCTATAAAGTCAGCAAACCCGGATACTGTCATTGCTCGGCTTATGGCAAGGGCTGAGGCTATGGTGATAAGAATATCCCATGAGATAAATTTGGTGTACTTCTTTGCCGGAAAGATATTTGATAGAGCCATGATAACAGTTACTACGGCGGCCCAGAAAAACATATCTGTCTCTGCAGTGCCCAAGAAACGGCTAATAATGGGTAGCTGACTTATTGTTGCTCCGACAACCATGATAAGTAACAATGCAAGGGTAAGAAGAGTCTTCCAACGTGGCACTTGTAGAGTGTGATTGCCTCCATTTGTCATGATGACAAACACCCTGGACTCGCCCCAAGTATCTATAAATGAGTCAGGGGCTGAGAGTATAAGGGTGTCGTTCTCTTTGTACTCATACTCCTCCAAATCCTCAATTATCTCTCCGTCTCGTCTTACCGCCTCTATTGTTGCCCCGTAGTGCTTTTGGAAGTCAAACTGCTCTATTGTGCACCTGATGCCGGCAAAACGAGAGGAGAGAACAACCTCTACTCTATGTTGTTTATTGCTCTCCACAAAAGGGCTATAAGCATCTATCCGCTTGTCGGCAAAAAGTATTAGGTAGCCCACTCCAAATAGAGTTATAATTACACCAACCTTGCCAATCTCAAACATCGTAAAGCCCTCTAAGCCGGCATCGAGCATAAGACCATGAACTACAAGATTTGTTGAGGTGCCTATAAGGGTACACATGCCTCCCAAAATGGCGGCATATGAGAGTGGTATGAGAAACTTTTTTAGTGGTAGCCCATTTTTGACACACCACGCTTTGATGTGCGGGATGAAGATGATAACAATAGGCGTATTGTTCAAAAAGGCAGATATAGAGGCTACCGTTGGCAGTATTCGCAGATAGCCTTGATGAGTGGTTATTCGCCCCTCTGTGGGTAGTATAAACCCCATCACGGGGCTAAGAGAGTTGCTGCGACGCACCCCCTCGCTAACTAAAAATAGCATAGCAACGGTTATAACGCCCTTATTGGAGAAACCTGCAAGGGCGTCTTTGCTATCTATCACACCGCAAAGTAGCAGTAGTACGACAGTCGAAAAGAGTATCAACCCCGGACGCAGATACTCCTTTATAAGCAGATAGACCATTACTATTATTGCAGCAAAGACAAGAAGTATGTCAATATTTAAACTACCCATCTGACAATTATAGCTGTTGCAAATTAATGTAAACAGCTATAAAAAGCGAGCCACAATGGTTTGAATAGCTCTTTTTTGTATTATTGCGCTCTTTTTGATACTCTTTAGTGGATAAAGAGCAAAAAGCGTTATCTTTGTTGTATGAATAGCCCTCTATGGAGATATAGCACTCTTATTTTGGCAGTTGTTATCTATCTATACTTCTGGATAGGGTGGTGGTGTGTGCTGTTTTGCGCCGTCGCTATTATGCTACTGCTCTGTTATAGAGCCTATAGGAGGTATAAAATAGACTTGCGGCTCAATAAGTACCGTTATACAGATACAACTGTTAGCACAAAGGTTGAGCAGAGTAGTGCCGTTTCAATTGAGAATGAGAATCTTAAGCGTCGTAGGACACAGATAGCCACATTTGAGCAGTTTATACTTCGCCTTAATCGAGCAGTGCTTTATAGCCGCCTCGCTTCACGATTCTATGATTGGTTGCTTGACTATTTAAGGGCAGATTTGGTTTATAGTACAGATTTGTACGACTACCTGTTAGAAAGGGCTAAAAAACGACTAAATAGTGCTCAGGCGGAGTATCTTAAGAGCGAACTGAGGGTAATGATTGATGTTGTTCGCCTCTTTATGCGAGGTCAGAGCGTAGAAGATGTTGTAAATAATCTCAAAGAGAGATAAAAAAGGGATGTCCGCTGTGGACATCCCTGGTTTTTTAAAATCCGTCGTAAGAGGTTGTGAAGCCGTTCTCGATATAGACGTTCTTCTCTCCACTACCTTTTACTGTATGTGTTGCACGAATCTCCCAATTCTTCTCCAATGCAGGATCTCCGCAAGGAGCTTTGATGAACCAGATGTGTCTTAGACCCTTGTTCCAAGAGGTTGTATTCTTGCCCTTCTCATTAAAGAAGAAGGCTGTAGAGCACATATCGGCAAGGTTCTTATTTACTCGCTGCATTTTATGACTTACGCCATCTACAACAAGCTCGACATCCCAGTTTGTAGCATCGTCATTCCAAATAGTTGCAACGAAGCAGTTCTCAAGGTCTGCTCTTCCGGCAGTCTTGATCTTTGCGCTACCGCCGGTACCACCATTAATCCAAGTGTATAGATATTTGTGGCCGTAAGTGTCGTTGCCATTATAGACACGCATCTGGAAGCTCTCGTTCTTACCTATTGACTTTGCAACCCAATTGTGGAGTGTTGCGCCCTTAACCTGATAGATGCTGTATCCGTTTGGAGTTCCATCAACGCAGATGTTGCTAGTCCACCAGCCACCACAAGCAGCACCGTGTACGTGCTCAAATACAGGCTGGCCACCCTTTGTGATATAAGAGGAGTGCAAGAAGTTCTCCGGATAGTGAGTGTGTCCGATGAAGATATGCGCCTCTTTGAACTGGGTGAGCAGAGTTAATACATCGCTATAACCCTTATCTTTGTTGATATTGCTACCACCGCTTGAGCTACCTGAACGGAATGGGATGTGTCCGCAGAGGATAACCATCTTGTTCTCCTTGTCTGCAACAGCATCAAGGTCCTTCTCAAGCCACTCGACCTGCTTAGAGGTGTATCCACCATCGTAGTTCCATGTCTTGCTGTCGCCAAAACCACTAACAGAGGTACAGATAATGTTGTCCATAACAACAATATGTGCCTTACCACGGTTGAATGAGTAGTCAGTTGGGCCTACATTCTCAATGTAGAGCTCAGTAGCCTCACGGTCATTCTGGCGGTCTGCATCGTGGTCGTGGTTACCGATACAGTTAAAGATAGGAATACTCTTGCCGTTGTTGAGTGTTACGCTTGAGCAGAGCTTAGCCATAGTTGGCCACAAGACAACATTGTCAAATGTGATATCGCCCAAAGTAATAGCGTAAGCATTGTGATAGCGGTTCTCCTGAGTTTGAGCACTGCTTATTGTTGAACGGATATCAACAAGTGTCTCATCACGGAAACGGTTTGCCTCCTTCTCAACCTCACACTGAGGGTCGCCAATGGCGATAAGAGTAAACTCCTCCTCAATAGCCGGCAGTGGCTTGAGCTGCCAATCGTTGCGGTTTTTGCCACTGCTGAGCAGCTTGTTTGTTGAGTAGAATATAGGGCGACCGTTGTTAGGGTCTGTAGGTATCTCATACTCTGCAGGGGCTGAGAACCAAACATACTTCGCCCAACGGTTTGTCGGAATCTGATATACACCATTACTATCGGTAAGTACTACTACAGTACCGTCAGTAACAGCTACACCCTCGATACCTTTACCGGTAACGGAGTCTGAAATCAGACCGAAAACAGTATTGCCCTTCTCGATGGTAGTACCATTGATGACAACCTCTTCTTCAGTTCCCTGATTGCCTCCTCCTGTACCTTGATTGCCGTTATTACCTGACTCTGGCTCAGGATTAGAACAAGCAACCCCGCAGAGCAGGGTTGCTGTTAAAAGATAAAACTTCAGTTTACCTAACATCGTATTTCGTTAAATGTTATTACCAACCGTAGTTCTGCTGCATGTTCTTGTTTACATTCAGAACAGTCTGTGGGATAGGACGAACATACATCTTATCATTCCACTCGAGTTTGTAGTTGTAAATCAAGAAACCGTGATCGCCCTCAGAGAATGAGTGGTTCTGGTCAGCAGTAGAACCTGTTACGTTGTAACCAAAACCAGCCTCTGGCTTAGTGTTGGTAAATGTGTACTTACCACCGTTGTACTCCATACCACCAACCTGGTCCTTAGGAACCCATACGCCCTGCCAGCCCTGGTTGTTAGTCTGACGCTCAACGATACGTGGACCGAGCTTCCAACGATAGAGGTCGTTTACACGAAGACCCTCAGCGAGGAGCTCTACAGTACGCTCACGACGAATCTCAGTAAGGATGTTTGTAAGGTTACCATAGTAAGCCTTTAACCAACCGCAATCCCAAGCACCGTCAGGATAAACGTTAGCAACACCTGCACGTGCACGGAGAAGACCGATGGTCTTGTCCCAATCCTCCTTAGAGAGGTTACCATTGTTAAGCTCAGCCTTAGCCTCAGCATAGTTCAAAAGAACCTCACCGTAGCGAAGGATAGGGTAGTCATTGTCGTTCTTACCCTTTGAGTAGTTCTCCTCAATCTCGATAGAGAACTTAACGTTCTGGTAGAAGTTGTAAGTGTAAGTAGTGTTAGTCTGCTTGAGAAGCTGCTCACCATTAGTCTTAGTGTACATGTAACCTGGGTGGTGTACGCAAGCCTCAAGACGCTTGTCGCGGCCTACGAACTCCTCGTTGATAGAAACCTTACCCTCGTGAGTGATAGGAGTACCATCAAGGTTGAGATAGTGGTTGATCATCAACTTAGTAGGAGATACCTGCTGGTCATAAGTAGAAGAGTTTACAACCCAAGTAAGCTCGTGCATACGATTAAGCTCACCACTGTCATAGTCAGACCACCAAATAGCCTCTGGAGAAGAAGCGATATTGGTCATGTGGAAGAAATCGTAGTAATCTGGATGAAGTGAGAACTGACCACCCATAAGAGCCTCAGATGCTGAAACGCACTCCTCAAGGAACTTGTTAGCAGTCTCATACTGATTTGTCCAAGCTGTGTTAGTTGAAGGGTTCTTAGAGTGATACTTACGGAAGGTACCCTCATAGAGACATACACGGCTCTTGAATGCCAAAGCAACGTTTCTGTTGATAACGCCCTTGAACTTCACGTCGTCAGAGAGGTTCTGGCAAGCGAAGTTAAGGTCCTCAAGAACATTGTGCATTACAAGCTCACGGTCATCGCATGGAGCGTAGAGAACCTCGTCCTCGATGTCGAGTGCATGGTCAATCCAAGGCACATTACCGAAAGTCTGAACCTTTGCGAAGTAGAAATATGCTCTCCAGAAGCGAGCTACACCCTGATAGTGGTTGTAAATCTCCTCTGAAACATTACCCTTAGCACGGGTCATGTTGTTAAGCATAATGTTAGCACGACGGATGTTACGCCAGTTGCTAACACCCCAGCTACCCTGTTTGTCTGCGTTCCAAATACCTGGACGATAGTAGTCTGAAGAGGTCTTTGAGCAGAAGAGGTCTGAAGCGTAGTCGCTATATCCAAGACCGTCTGCTGTTGGCAGGTACGACTGGATCAGACCATTTGAGAAGAGCTCAAGCTCAAGCTCATTCTTGAAATATGTATCAGCCGACATCTTGTCGATAGGCTCCACAGTAAGGAACTTCTCGCAAGATACACCCGAAAGGGCTACAGCTGCTACAGCAAATAAATTTAATATTCTCTTTTTCATACCTATATATACATTAGAATGTAAGATTCAAACCAAAAGTAAAGGTCTTAAACATAGGGTAAGAATAACCCTGACCAGCACCTGCAAGACCGGTTGCGCCACCGTCGTTAAAGTCGGTATCACCAGCACCGATTACCTCTGGGTCAAACATATTTGTGTGCTTGAAGAGTGGAGAGAATGTGAATGGGTTCTCTGCAGTGAAGTAAACCTTCAACTTCTCAATGTGCCACTTCTTAGTAAGCTTTGAAGGGAATGTGTAATCTACAGTGATGTTCTTAACACGGAGGTAAGCAGCATTCTGGAGGTAGTAGTCGTTCTCGTATGCGAGAGGACCTACGTTACGGTTAGCAGCGTAAGCTACAGGACGAGTCCAGTATGCACCTGGGTTAGTTACAATCCAGTTCTCAGTAGAGTAGTCAACAATTACACGGTCA
Source organism: Alistipes sp. (assembly GCA_017381935.1). Taxonomy (GTDB): domain Bacteria; phylum Bacteroidota; class Bacteroidia; order Bacteroidales; family Rikenellaceae; genus Alistipes. The sequence continues at coordinate 6,652 of JAFOBG010000022.1, read as the reverse complement.
GTAGTGTGAACCTTAGGCAAGTAGTCGTAAGGACGGTTGTACATACCCCAGAAGAAACCTGACTCCTGATCAGGATACCAATCACGCTTCATAACGCCCTGGAGGAAGATGCTAAGGCCGATACCGTTCCAGTTACCAGAGAGGTTGATACCGTAGTGGAGACGAGCACGCTCGTTACCAATAATAGCAAGATCACCGTGATCCTCAAGAGTACCCTTACCGGTGTCAATCTTACCATCACCGTTGATATCAACGAACTTAAGGTCGCCGGCAAATGCACGGAAGTTAGAACCGTTCTTGTGGAATGAGTCCTTAGACCAGTTGAGAGCCTCCTCGTTAGAGAGGAAGTAACCGTCAGTCTTGAAGCCCCATACATCACCAAGCTCCATACCCTCATAGAATGCGTAGATGTTACCTGACTCGTTAGAGAACTTGTCAATCCACATGCGGCTATCCCAGATTGCGAAACGAGCTGAATAGTTGAAGTCCTTACCTGCAAGCTTGAATGAATCACGCCATGTCAAAGCAGCCTCCCAACCCTTAGTCTTGAGCACACCATAGTTGATCTGTGGAGACTCCTCTCCGAGGATTGCTGGATACTCAGGACCGGTAGTGATCATATCGGTAGTATATTTCCAATAGATATCACCAGAGAATGAGAGACGGTTGCGGAGGAAGTCCATATCCAAACCTACGTCATAAGTAGTAGAGGTCTCCCAAGTAAGTGATGGAGAAACCATACCGTTAGTAGTTACATAAGGAACCTTCTGACCGTTGATGATCTCAGATGTCTTATCTACAGACCAGAGGTCCATAAATGCGTAGTCATCAATCATTGAGTTACCAAGTGAACCTACGTTAGCACGTACCTTGAAGTTGTCGAGCCACTCGTCTGACCAATCCATCCAAGGCTCGTCAGCAAGACGCCAACCGATAGATGCTGATGGGAAGAAACCCCAACGCTGGTTGCTTGGGAAGCGAGACTCACCGTCATAACGACCTGCAACCTCGAAGATATAGCGGCCGAGGAGTGAGTAGTTGATACGAGCAAATACACCAACTGAGTTGTGGTCGTAACCGTCATCATCAACAGAGTACTCCTGAGAGTCCATCAGCTCGAATGAAGGACGAGTTGGGTCCATCAAGCCAAGACGCTGGAGGTAAAGACGACGATAAGACTTCTTCTCAAGGTTCCAACCTGCCATTACGTTCAGGTCGTGGTTCTTGCCGAGTTTTGGAGTCCAAGTGAGCACTGCGTTAGCTGCGATATAATCGGTGTTGTAACGCCAGTCTGACTTGTAAGAAGAGTTGTTGTAGTTCTCAGCACCACCAGGGCCAGAGTAACCTGTCTGGATTGGAGATACACGGAGCTGAGTGTCGCGGTTTGCCTTGTATGTGAAATCACCTACAACCTTCAATACGTCCTTAATAGGCTCGATTGTAACAGTAGTAGTTGTAGATGCATACATCTTAAGGTTCTCCTGGAATGACTGGTCGCCAGAGAATGCGCCGTACATTACAGCTGCACCATAGAATGACAGTGTACCATCCTCATTGTATGGAGTGTAGATTGGCTGACCACGGTGCTCGAACTGACGAAGGATTGGCTGTGCACCACCTGTTACCATTGGCTGGTGATACATCTGGTGGAAGATAGAGGTGTTGTTACCTACAGTAAGCCAATCGAATACCTTAACCTCACCCTTAGCACGGAGGTTGTAAGCGTTGTACTGCTCGTTGTTGAACTCGTAGATACCATCCTGGTTGTAGTAACGACCTGAGATAGAGTACTTAACACGCTCAGAAGCACCAGAGATAGAGAGGTTGTGAACGTGGCTAACATTCAGATCCTTGTAGAAGAGGTCGATCCAGTTAGTTGAGCCATAGTATGCATAGTTACCAGCCTTTGTATAACCGTGAACCTTTCCATAAAGTGGATAGTTAGGATCAGTCTTACGGAGCTTCATCTCCTCTGCATAGCTACGGTTAGCCTCTACTGAGCCGTCATAGATGTTGTTACCATTCTCATCCTGACCTGTGATAGCTGCACCGATAACAGTACCGTAGGTATCTGAACGGTTGTTCACGTTACCTGGGAGCTTACCGGTTGAAGTTGGGGTACGAGAGTCATTCTGGAAGTACTCAGCAAAGTTGCTCAACCAAATATGACCATCAACCTCCAAGTTGTCCTCCCACTTAACAGTACGAGTGTTGAGAGATACAGAGCCATTATAATTAATGGTAACCTTATCCTTAGATGGGGTCTTAGTTGTAACGAGGATTACACCGTAACCACCTCGTGCACCATACACAGAAGCAGAAGCAGCGTCCTTCAATACAGCGATGTTCTCCACATCCTCAGGGTTGATAGAGTTAAGATCACCCTCAACACCGTCAATCAAAACGAGTGCAGAACCACCCTGACCGAGTGAGATGGTCTTACCTGTACCAGAGGTAGTAGATGAACGCATTGAAACAGACTGTGAACCACCACGGATGTAGATATCACCACCCTTAGTTGGCTTACCATCTCGAGGCATGATGTTCAAACCTGGGACCATACCCTGGAGAGAACGAGAAACGTTAGAAGTAGAACGTCCCTCGAGCTCCTCACCACCGAGGTTCTCAACAGCACCTACGAGCTGAGCCTTCTTCAAAGTACCGTAACCTACGACAACGAGCTCGTCGATAGCAGTACTAGACTCTGTAAGAGAAAAGTCGATAACAGAACGGTTGCCGACTACAACTTCAACGGCATTATAACCGAAGAAAGAGCACTCCAGAACATCTTTTGCTGAAGCACTGATGGTAAACTGACCGTTTGCGTCTGTAGCAGTACCGGTCGATGTACCCTTAACAACGATTGCTGCACCTGGCATTGGAGCCTTTGTTGCAGCGTCGATAACTTTACCGGAGATTGTTCGGTTCTGAGCCACTACATTAGCTGATGCGAGCAAAGCTATCGCACACATAACGCCTGTGAGCACTCTTCCGAATTTTCCGGAAATCGATAGTAAGACGTGTTTCATAATTTTCAGTTTGTAATTAAATTTTTAAATCTCTCGCAGCCAAAATGGCCTTGAAAGAGCGCACAGTCCGAAATATACTGAAAATTTGAACGACGATTTTTAAGGTTGTTTTTGTTTTATCTTAGTTAATTGTTTGTTTCGTTTGCTTGTGTTTTCGTTTGCTTTCTGTTTTTCTTTTGAGCCTATTTTATTTCCTTTTCGGCTCAGTTGCGCTATCCCTCTCTTATTAAGAGAAGTACGCAGGCACAAAGATAGTAAAATTTTCCTACCGTCCAAACTTTTGGCTGGAAAAATTATTTGACAAATATTAACATGAATATAATCAAAACGACCGAATATTCTGAAATTCTGCATAGTTATTTCTCTTAATAAGAGAGGTCCCCCAAACAACCTAAAACCAATCTGTTGGCGTTATCTACCGCCGAGTTATCGAGCGAGGTCAAGTATATTCTGGTGGTAGATTCGCTATCGTGGCCCATAGCCTCACTTATTGTGGCTATGGGTATTTGTTTTGAGTGGGCTATGCTTGCCCAGCTATGTCGGGCGACGTATAGGGTTAGGGGTGTTTGTGAATCAATGAGTTGGCCTATCTTTTTGAGATTTCTGTTTAGACGATGTGAGGCTGTTAGATACTCTGTTCGTGTGTTGTTGCCCTTGAGGATTGGAAGTAGGTATGGGGAGGCGGAGTGGTGGTTGTGATATTTCTCTACAATTTCGGCCATGCACCTCTCCCAGCGGATTGTAATCCTCTGGCCGGTCTTTTTGCGGTGGTATGTAAGGTATCCGTTTTTGATATTTTTATGCTGTAAATATGCTATATCGACAAAGGCGGTCCCACGTGTGTAAAAACTAAATAAAAATATGTCTGCAGAGAACTCTAAGTCGGGAAAGACGGAGTAGTCGAGGTTTGCTATTTTCTGTATTGTCTCTATTGAGACGGCTCTTTTTACGGTTTTGCAAATACCGGTGTATGTGCGCTTGAAAGGGAAGTGTTGTTCTGCCAAATTCTCCTCTACGGCATGGTTGTAGATGGCTCTCAGATTGCGCATGTAAAAGGATATGGTGTTCATAGAGAGCCCTTTTGCGGTTAAAAAGGCCTCGTATGCCTTGATGGTCCGGCTCTCCAACTGAGCAATCGGAATGTCTTTGTTTTCAAGAAATTGTCGAAAACTTTTTGCCGCCGATATGTATGTTTCGGCGCACCTTTCATGTCCTGTACTCTCCATAATCTGGGCCTGCTTGAAGGCGTAGTTAATAAAAAATGGGTGGTTTGTTTTGGTCATATTTTTTAAAGTTTTTTATAAATGGGTAATAATTTTTAAGAAAAAATAGAGAAAAAGTGCGAAATATTTGGTGGATTGTAAAATTTGTTTTACATTTGTAGTGCAGTTTGAAATATACGTCTGCGTTAGGGTCTGTTTTGGGGGTTCCTCCATCGCTCTAAGGCGGTTTGATTTGGAAGATGAGAGTTAAGGAAAGGCGTTTGCCTTACCTTGATTTTTGTTGTATTTTTATTTGTATCAACCAGTAAAAAAATTTTTATGAAAATCAATCGCAAACTTATAGCTGCATTTGCAATGCTGTCAGTTGTTTTTGGTGCTTGTACAGACACTCCTGATGTGGATGCTGGTATCAAATCCAATTTGGCAAAGCCAGGTGATGTAGCTTGGGATAACGGTGCTTCAACAAAGACCTCCCTTGCTATTACTTGGGATGCATCGGCTGCCGTAGCTGCAGGCGCAACTTCGTTCACTGCACAGGTGGTTAAACCAAACATGGAAACAATGGAAGAGGGTCAGCTGCATGATTTTATCACTCCTGACCAGTATGACGCTGCATCATCAGTAGTTCTTCCTGTAACTACTAATTACATGGGTTCTCCAGCTGTTAATGCTGATGACGATCCATGTGATCAGTACACATTTGAGAACCTTATGAATGGTAAGCAGTATATGCTTCGTGTTCGTGCGAACTATGCTGGTTCTAGCTGTTCAGAGTGGGTTTGGATTACTGACGAGGCAGGCGATCCTGCACATATTAAAGTAGGTAAGGGTCTTGTTCCTCCAACTGAGCTTGATGACAAGAACCCTCCTGTAGTAAAGATTTCTTACCTTTCAGCTTCTGAAGCTATCGTTACTTGGTCAGTTACAGATTGGAAGAACCACACTGCTGACTTCGCTAACGCTTGGACTATCATACTTAATAAGGGTAATGACCTTGTAGTTAGCTGGAACATTCCTGCAAACTCTTCTATCTGGACTTCTGACTCTTATAACGGTTGTTCATTCCTTCTCACAGCTCTTGATCCAGAGACTGAGTACAATGTTACTGTTAAGAACGTAACTGAGGGTACAGAGCCACTTGAGCCAACTAAGTTCACTACTGAGGCTTCTAAGGTTGTAACAATGCCTGCAACTCCTGCTAACCCAGGTGATGTAATCCTTTATGAGGACTTCTCTGACCTCTTTATTACTGCAGACCTTTCTCGTGGTGCTTCTAACTACTCTTACGACAACCGTAACCTTATGGATGCTCGTTGGATTGCACAGGGTAATGACCCAGTTGCTAACGATGTTGATGGTCGTGGTTGCTACCTCGTTGACCCTTCTGTAGAGGTTGGTATGTTCAACACTATTAAGAAGTATATCGCTATCACTCGTCTTAGCCAGTGGGGTATGATGTCAGAGGACAACACTAACGGTGCTGTTTGCGCACGCGCAGGACATGTTAAGATGGGTGCATCTTCAAAGTGTGCTTGGCTTGTTGCTCCAGAGATTACTTGCCTCCAGCAGACTGCTACTGTTGAGCTCTCATTCGACGCTGCTATCTATGACGCTTATCCAGAGGATGCAAGCAAGGGTCTTGACCCAGGTGCTATCATCGTTGAGGTTCTCAATGGCTGTACTCAGGCTGATAACGCAAGCAATAGCTATGTAACTCCAGCTGACCGTATGACAGCTGCTACTCTCAACCTTACTGATGCTTGGACTCGTTATACAGTTTCTATCGACAATATTAATAATGGTGCTCGTCTTGCTATCGGTGGTAACCGTAATGGCGTATCTGGTCAGCACCGTTTCTATCTTGATAACATCGAGATTAAGGTTGTTAGCTATGGTGATCTTAAGCTTTCTGCTCCAAAGAATGTAGTTATCACTCCTACTGACACTACTGCAAAGGTTGCTTGGGACAAGGTTAACAGCGCAGAGCAGTATGTTGTAGAGTACACTAACACTTGCGACGTTTGTGGTCAGCCAGTTTGGACTCCACTTCCTGTAACTGCTGAGACTGAGGCTACTATCGAGGGTCTTGCATTTGAGACTGAGTACTCAGTACGCATTAAGGCTATCGCTGGTGACGTTCAGTCAGAGTACTGCGAGCCAGTTCCATTCAAGACACTTGCTGAGATTAAGAAGATTGCTACCCCTGAGGTAAAGGCAGTTCCTGGTTTCGGTTGGTTCTGGATTGATGTAACTAACGTTCTTAAGGCTACAGGTTATGAGGTTTATAAGGATGGTGTTAAGGTTGACGCTACTCTTGTTTCAACTTCTGAGACTAACACAGTTTACCGTGTAGATGCAAACCTTCCACTTGATACTGATTTCTCTTACGAGGTTAAGGGT
>JAFOBG010000021.1 GCA_017381935.1 Alistipes sp. | reverse complement strand
GATTTTGTCGTGAAAAGGCAGCATTTGCTGCCGCTAATAAAAAAGTCCCAGCAATGGCTGTACGTTTTGTACTATCCATCGCTGGGATTTTTTACCGAGCGTTGCAACTACTACCTTTTGCCGACAAAATTGGGCGACACTCTAATTGAACTTTGTTATTTCCGCCACTCTGACAATAAAATATTTTATTGTGATAGCGGCAGAACTCCTGCCACTGTCTTTTTTCGTCAATGGGTAGTACACTCAGTACAACCCATCGCTCAAAATTTGCCGAGCGTTGTATATACCCCACTCTGACAATAAAATGGTTCTCAAAATACCCTCAGTCGGAGAAATGTACCACTCTGATAATAAAAATGGTATTAGCTGTGTCGGTTATGCTATTTGGGAGTGCTAATTTTTGGGCTTTCTCTTTGTTTTTTCGGGGAAAATTTATAAATTTGATGATTGAAAATTAAAACTACTACAATGAATAGGATTATCGAGTGTGTGCCCAATTTCAGTGAGGGGCGAGATATGGCGGTTATAGGTGAGATTACGGCGGCTATAACAGCTGCAGCAGATGTGCGTCTATTGGATGTTGACCCTGGTGAGGCGACAAATCGTACTGTTGTAACATTTGCGGGTTCTCCTGAGGCTGTTGTAGAGGCGGCATTTGCGGGTGTTAAGCGTGCCGGTGAATTGATAGACATGCGTAAGCACAAAGGGGCTCATCCTCGTATGGGTGCGACTGATGTTCTGCCATTGATACCTGTTTCCGGTGTTACATTGGAGGAGTGTGCGCAGTTAGCCAGAGTATTAGCAAAGCGTATTGCGGACGAGTTGTCGATACCTACTTACTGCTATGAGGCGGCGGCCTTTACACCTGAGCGTAAGAATCTTGCTATTTGCAGAGAGGGTGAGTATGAGGCGCTTGCCAAGCGTTTTGCGGATAGTAAAAGTGCGCCTGACTTTGGCTGTAGAGAGTGGGATGAGGCAGCAGCTCGCAGTGGAGCTACAGCAGTAGGAGCGAGAGATTTTCTGATAGCTGTGAACTTTAATCTCAATACTACCTCTACTCGTAGAGCAAATGCAATTGCTTTTGATGTCCGAGAAAAGGGACGTCCGGTCAGAGAAGGTAATCCGATAGTAGGAAAGATTATAACAGACGATAATGGCGAGCCTTTGATGCGGCCGGGAACGCTGAAGGGAACAAAGGCTATTGGTTGGTATATAGATGAGTATGGCATTGCTCAGGTTTCGATGAATATTACAGATATCGCAACCACACCTCTGCATGTAGCCTTTGATGAGGTTTGCAGGGCAGCAGATGCACGAGGTGTTCGTGTTACGGGTACGGAGATTGTAGGCCTTGTGCCTAAGAGAACACTTTTAGAGGCCGGAAAGTACTTCCTTCGCAAGCAACATCGCTCAGTTGGTATTGATGAGCAGGAGATTATCCGCATAGCTGTAAAGAGCATGGGCCTTGATGAGTTAAAGCCATTCAAGGCTGAGGAGAAGGTTATTGAGTATATGCTTGCAAGTAAGGCTGAGAATCGTCTTGTAGATATGACTTGTAAGGCCTTTGCTGTAGAGACGGCAAGTGAGTCTCCGGCACCTGGAGGTGGCTCTATTTCGGCATATATGGGGACTTTGGGAGCTGCTTTGGGAACAATGGTGGCTAATCTCTCTTCGCATAAAGCGGGTTGGGACGAGCGCTGGGAGGAGTTTTCTGATTGGGCAGAGCGAGGACAGGCTCTGATGAGTGAGCTACTTGCTTTGGTCGATGAGGATACTGAGGCGTTTAATCGTATTATGGCAGTCTTTGCAATGCCTAAGACGACAGTTGAAGAGAAGGCGGCTCGAAGTGCTGCGCTTCAGGATGCAACGCTCTATGCGACAGAGGTTCCGCTTAAGACTATGCGTTCATCAATTAAGGTATTTGAGATTGTAAAGGCTATGGCAGAGAGTGGCAATCCAAACTCTGTATCTGATGCGGGAGTTGGCGCATTGGCGGCACGTAGTGCGGTCTTAGGAGCACGACTCAATGTTAGAATTAATGCGGCAGGACTAAAGGACCGTGCTGTTGCTGAAAAACTTATTGCTGAGGCAGACAGCATTGCGGCACAGGCTGCTTGTTTGGAGAAAGAAGTTCTTGATATTGTAGAATCGAAAATAGGGTAGGCTATGACATTAAAGGAGTTTCAAGATGATATTCGTGCAGGTATTCCTGATACTCTTCCTGCACCTAAACCGTATGACATGACGGTAAATCATGCGCCAAAGCGTAAAGATATACTTACAGCTGAGCAAAAGGAACTTGCTCTGAGAAATGCATTGCGTTACTTCGATGCAAAGCATCATGATGTGCTTGCACCAGAGTTTGCTGCTGAGCTAAGAGAGTATGGTCGTATATATATGTATCGTTTCCGACCTGATTATCAGATGTATGCACGTCCGATAGAGGAGTATCCGGCATGTAGCCGTCAGGCAGCAGCTATTATGCTGATGATACAGAATAATCTGGATAAGGCTGTAGCTCAACATCCGCACGAATTGATAACATACGGAGGTAATGGAGCTGTGTTCCAGAATTGGGCACAGTATCGTCTTACGATGCAGTATCTGAGTCAAATGACAGATACTCAGACGCTTGTGATGTACTCTGGCCATCCGTTGGGTCTCTTTCCATCGCATAAAGATGCACCACGAGTGGTTGTAACAAACGGAATGGTTATTCCGAACTACTCTAAGCCTGACGATTGGGAGCGAATGAATGCTATGGGAGTGTCGCAGTATGGTCAGATGACAGCGGGCTCTTATATGTATATAGGTCCTCAGGGTATAGTTCACGGAACAACTATTACGGTTATGAATGCAGCCCGTAAACGATTTACAGAGGGCCAGAAAGATGCAAGGGGTATGCTCTTTGTCTCTTCAGGTCTTGGAGGTATGTCGGGTGCGCAACCAAAGGCGGGCAATATCTCGCAGGTAGTAAGTATTGTGGCTGAAATCAACCCTAAGGCGGCAGAAAAACGATATGCTCAGGGCTGGGTAGATGAGCTACACTCTAACCTCGATACTCTTATTGAGCGAGCAAAGGCTGCTGTAGCGGCAAAGGAGGTTGTAAGTCTTGCCTATGTAGGTAATGTTGTAGAGCTATGGGAGAGACTTGCTTTGGAGAATATAGCGGTCGATTTAGGCTCAGACCAGACATCACTGCACAATCCGTGGGCAGGAGGTTACTATCCTGTAGGCTATAGCTATGAGGAGTCAAATCGTATGATGGCAGAGGAGCCTGAGCGCTTTAAGGAGGCTGTTCAGGCATCATTACGTCGTCAGGTGGCAGCGATAAATACTCTTGCACAGAGGGGTATGTACTTCTTTGACTATGGTAATGCCTTTTTGCTGGAGAGTTCAAGGGCCGGAGCAGATGTATTTAAGGAGGATGGCACTTTCCGCTATCCATCTTATGTACAAGATATTATGGGCCCTATGTTCTTCGATTACGGTTTTGGTCCGTTCCGTTGGGTATGTACTTCTGGCAAGGCTGAGGATTTGGCGGCAACAGACCGTATAGCGGCACAAGTACTGCGAGAGATTGCTCAAGATGCGCCTGCAGATATTGTTGGTCAGTTAGAGGATAATATACATTGGATTGTAGAGGCTGCTAAGAATCGTCTTGTTGTAGGCTCTCAGGCTCGAATACTCTATGCTGACAGTGAGGGACGACAGAAGATAGCTTTGGCCTTTAATAGAGCCATCGCTTCAGGTGAGATTTCGGCGCCTATAGTCCTTGGTAGAGATCATCATGATGTGTCGGGTACAGATTCTCCTTATCGAGAGACCTCAAATATCTATGACGGCTCTAATCGTACTGCCGATATGGCAATCCATAATGTGATAGGAGACTCTTTCCGTGGAGCTACGTGGGTATCTATCCATAATGGCGGCGGCGTAGGCTGGGGAGAGGTTATTAATGGAGGTTTCGGAATGGTTATAGATGGTAGTAGTCAGGCCGAGTGTCATATTAGCCGCATGTTGTTGTGGGATGTCAATAATGGTATCGCACGTCGCAGCTGGGCACGTAATAGTGGAGCTATAGCTGCAATCCGTCGAGAGATGGAGCGTACACCGGAGCTAAAGGTTACACTTCCTAATTTTGCAGATGATAAACTTATTAAAAATGCACTAAAATAATGGAGATTCACTATATATCCTCAGAGCGCCTTACTATTGAGCGAGTAGGCGAGATTTTAGATAGACATATCCCAATAGCACTCAGTCAGGATGCTGTTCAACGCATTGTTCGTTGCCGTGAGTATCTTGATAGCAAGACAGAAGAGAGTAATGACCCTATTTATGGTGTTACAACAGGCTTTGGTTCACTGTGCAATATAAGTATTAGTGCAGAGGATTTGGGGACATTACAGAAAAACCTTGTCATGTCTCATGCCTGCGGTACAGGCGAGAGGGTGCCAAGTCAGATTGTTCGACTGATGCTACTTCTGAAAGTTCAGTCGCTCAGCTATGGCCACTCAGGAGTTCAACTTGAGACAGTCCAGCGACTTGTCGATTTCTATAATAATGACGTTTTGCCACTTGTCTTTCAGCAGGGCTCACTTGGCGCATCGGGCGACCTTGCACCACTTGCACACCTCTCTTTGCCACTCTTGGGCCTTGGAGAGGTTGAGGTTGATGGTATCGAGTTGCCGGCTTCAGAGGTGCTTGAACAGTTTGGCTGGGAACCTATCAGTCTGCAGTCTAAGGAGGGATTGGCTCTGCTTAATGGAACTCAGTTTATGAGTGCCTTTGGTGTTTGGTCTCTGCTCAAGGCTATGCGTTTGAGTCGTCAGGCTGATAGAATTGCAGCCGTTTCGCTTGATGCTTTTGATGGCCGCATAGAGCCATTCTGCGATCAGGTGCATATCGTGCGAGGACATCGTGGACAGATAGAGACCGCACGCACAATGCGTCAGCTGCTTGAAGGTAGTCAGATTTTGGCCCAACAAAAGGCTCATGTTCAAGACCCGTACTCTTTTAGATGTATCCCTCAGGTGCATGGGGCGACAAAGGATACAATATCCTATGTATCAATGGTTTTAGAGAATGAGATAAATAGTGTTACAGATAATCCGACAGTCTTTCCGGAGCAGGATATGGTTGTAAGTGCCGGTAACTTCCACGGTCAGCCTATAGCCTTGGCAATGGACTTTTTGGCTATTGCAGTGGCGGAACTTGCCAATATATCTGAGCGTAGAATCTATCGTTTAATTTCGGGCAGTCGTGGTCTGCCGTCATTCTTGGTAGCAAATCCGGGATTAAATAGTGGTTTTATGATTCCGCAATATACCGCAGCATCTATTGTAAGCCAAAATAAGGGGCTCTGTATGCCTGCATCGGTAGATTCTATACCATCCTCTCAGAGCCAGGAGGATCATGTAAGTATGGGCTCTAATGCTGCTACAAAGTTGGCTCGTGTGGTAGATAATACAGAGCGAGTGCTTGCAATTGAACTCTTCAATGCTGCGCAGGCTCTACACTTCCGTAGGCCACTGCGTTCCTCGGTTGTGGTTGAGAGATTGGTAGAAAAGTATCGTAAGGTTGTACCATATATAGATAATGATAGAGTGATGTATCCGCTTATAGATGCATCTGTGCATTTTCTTCAAAACGACTTCTGATGGCTCTACTTGTTAAAAATATAGGTACAATAGTAGGTATTGACCGTAATTGCCGTGAAAGGGTTTGCGGTGCGGAGATGGATTGCATGGAGAGGCTTGATAATGCATGGCTTATAGCCGATAATGGCATTATTAAGGGCTTCGGACCGATGAGCGTTTGCCCTGATAGTGAGGGCTATGAGGTTATAGATGCAGCATCTGGTATGCTATTGCCCTCATATTGCGATTCGCATACCCATATTGTCTATGCAGGTAGTCGAGAACAGGAGTTCCTCGATAAAATTCATGGTCTAAGCTATGAGCAGATAGCTCAGCGAGGCGGAGGTATTCTAAACTCGGCAGATAGACTGCATGCCACATCGGAGGATGAGCTTTTCCGTCAGGCTATGGTGCGCATAGATGAGATTATAGCCATGGGTACGGGCGCAGTTGAGATAAAGAGTGGCTATGGCCTTACAACGGAGGATGAACTGAAGATGTTGCGTGTTATTCGTCGTATCTCAGACTCCTCTCCGCTTACCGTTAAGGCTACATTCTTAGGAGCACATGCTGTACCGAAAGAGTTTAAGGGTAGAGAGGATGAGTATGTCGATAAGGTGTGCAATGAGATGATTCCTGCTGTTGCTGCAGAGAACCTTGCTGAGGCTGTCGATGTATTTTGTGATAGAGGGTTCTTTACCGTTGAGCAGACACGTCGCATAGTGAGCCGTGGGGCAGAGTTTGGCCTAAAGGCAAAGATTCATGCTAACGAACTCGACTTTTCGGGTGGCGTGCAACTTGGTGTAGAGATGGGTGCGCTATCTGTTGACCACCTTGAGAGTAGTGGTTTGGCAGAGATTGAAGTATTGAAGGGTAGCAAGACTATGGCAACGCTACTTCCAGGAGCCGCATTCTTTTTGGGTATGAACTATCCTCCGGCAAGAGATATGATAGCATCAGGACTTGCAGTAGCTCTTGCTTCGGACTATAATCCCGGTTCTTCTCCTTCTGGCAATATGCGCTTTGTAACTTCGCTTGCATCTATTCGTATGAAGATGACTCCGACAGAGGCTCTTTGGGCATCGACGCTTAATGGCGCAGCCGCAATGGGAATAAGTGAGCGCTACGGCTCGATAACAGAGGGTAAAGTGGCTAACTTTTTCATTACTAAGCCTATGCCGTCGTTTGAGTTTTTTACATACGCCTATAACACTCCACTCATTGAGCGTATAGTGCTCAATGGACGAGAGGTTAAGAGATAGAGCACTTAGAAACAAAATAACCTAAAACTTATATTTATGGTAGGAATTGACTATGTTGTAATAGTAATCTACTTTCTCGGGCTTATAGCAGTCAGCATGCTTGTTTCGAGGAGTATTAAGACCTCTGCCGATATGTTTATTGCCGGTAGGAACTCCTCTTGGTGGTTGTCAGGTATGTCAACCTATATGACACTCTTCTCGGCAAGTACATTTGTCATTTGGGGTGGAGTTGCATATCGTTCCGGATTTGTAGCGGTGCTTATTGGCAATATTCTTGGTTTTGCCAGCTTCTTTGTTGGTAGATACCTTACTGGTAAGTGGCGTGAGATGAAGATATCCTCTCCTGGAGAGTATCTGACTATCCGTTTTGGTAAGCGTTCACTCAACTTCTATACTCTGCTCGGCATTATAGGTCGAGGCTTTCATACCGCTGTTGCACTATATGCCATTGCTGTTGTGATGTCAACCCTTATGGTGCTACCTGAGGGCCACTTTATGGCAGGTGCTGATGGCCATCTGTCGGTTGGCTGGGGTATTATTATTTTGGGAGTGATAACTCTGCTCTATACTGTTTTAGGCGGCTTTTTGGCGGTACTTATGACTGATGTAATCCAATTCGGAGTGCTTATTACGGTTGTTGCCTTTATGATACCACTATCTATCAATGCAGTGGGTGGCTTAGATAACTTTATAGCATCTGCTCCAGAGGGCTACTTTACACCTGTCAGCGCAGAGTACCCGTGGTTCTGGTTGATACTCTGGTTCTTTGTCAATAGCTTTACTATTGGTGGAGATTGGCCGTTTGTACAGCGATATATCAGCGTGCCGACTGTAAGTGATGCCAGAAAGAGTACATACCTTGTCGGCGTACTCTATCTGTTGACTCCTCTTATTTGGTATTTTCCGGCTATGGCGTTTCGACAGATTGAACCTGGTGCAAACCCTGAACAGGCATATATCCTTATGTCAGACCATGTACTGATGAAAGGTATGCTTGGTGTTATGCTTGCAGCAATGGTCTCGGCAACACTCTCTACAGTGTCGGGTACGCTCAATGTCTTTGCTAATGTCTTTACATACGATATATACGGTCAGAAACACCCAGAGGTTGGCGAAAAGGGACTTATTCGTATAGGTCGTATCTTTACCTTTGTCTTTGGTGCAGCTATTGTTGCCCTTGCACTGCTTATCCCGTATGCGGGTGGAGCAGAGAAGGTTGTGGTAACGGTGCTTACGATGATCATCGGACCACTATACATACCATCTGTTTGGGGCGTATTCTCAAAGCGACTTACGCAAAAGCATCTGCTTACGGCAATGGTAATAACATATCTTTGCGGTATCTTTGGTCTCGCATTTAAGTTTAGTCCGGCGGTGCGTGCTACTTTTGAGTGGATAAACCCGAATGTGCTTGAGTCTGTTATCGGAACGGTTGTGCCTGTAATATTGCTTGCCATTATGGAACTGTGGGCTAAGCATAAGGGGACGACTGACCCTGGTTATGAGCGAGTTCAGGCTATTATTGACCCTAATGCCGATATGGCTCCGAGTGCTGAGATGAAACGAGCGACAAAACGCTACTCGCACATGGCTGTTACCTGCTTTGTGGTAACCCTTTTGGCTATTGCACTACTACTTGTCTTACAGCTCTTTATGGAGAACTACGATGCAGCTGTTGAGAGAATTATGATAGGTGGAATTTGTGTGATGGTTGGTATAGCTATCATTTATGCAATATATAGATTTATCGATGCAAAACGTAATTAACTATACAAAACAACTCGAAGTAAAAGCTACTTACGATGTTGTTGTGGCGGGCTCAGGCCCTGCCGGAATATGCGCCGCAGTAGCGGCTGCACGAGAGGGCGCCCGTGTGGCTCTTGTTGAGCGTTATGGTGTTGTGGGTGGAAACCTTACAGCAGGCTATGTCGGCCCTATACTCGGTATGGTGGGTAAAGGTACTATGCGAGACGAGCTTGTCCAACTATTGGGCGTGCCTCAAAATGATATGATTGGTCAGACAGGCTGTGCACATGACTTTGAGATGGCGAAAATCCGTCTGGCAGAGTTTGTCAACCATCCCAATATAGAGGTCTATCTGCAAACAACGGTTACAGATACCGTCAAGGATGGCAATACTATTAAGGGCCTTGTTGTAACGGCAGGCCAGGGGGCTTTTGTACTTCTGGGAAAGGTTGTAGTTGATGCAACGGGAGATGGAGTTGTAAGCTACCTTGCAGGTGCCGAGTGTCAAAAGGGACGTGAAGATGGCCTTATGCAGCCGGTAACGCTTGAGTTTACCATTTCGGGCGTTGATGAGAGCAAAGGCGTTATCTGTATCGGTGATGTGGATGATGTATGTCTAGGCGGCGAGCGCTTCCTTGACTACTGTAAGCGCCTGAGCCTTGAAGGAGAACTACCTGAACGTCTTGCTGCTGTGCGTCTGCACCCTACAACTCATAGAGGAGAGCGTCAGGTTAATACGACTCAGGTTAATGGGGTCGATATGACACGTGTTGATCATATCTTTAAGGCCGACCTCGAATTACGTCAGCAAATAGTTACACTTTTAGATTTCTTCCATAAGCATCTGCCAGGTTATGAGAACTGTCGAGTAATCTCAAGTGGTACAACTACAGGAGTCAGAGAGACTCGTCGTGTAATGGGCGACTATGTAATTACTGCCGAGGAGATGGCTGCCGGCTGTCGTTTTGAGGATGTGATTGTGCATCGCGCAGAGTTTATTGTCGATATTCACAATCCAGAGGGCTCTGGTCAGGCTGAGGAGCATATACAGTACTGCGACCCTTATGATTTGCCATATCGTTGCTTTACTCCTAAGGGCGTTGAGGGACTCTATACTGCAGGTCGTTGCATCTCAGGCACTCATCGTGCTCATGCGTCATATCGAGTGATGAGTATCTGTATGGCGATGGGAGAGGCGGTAGGTACTGCTGCGGCAATGTGTGCAGAGCAGAATTGTACACCACGAGAACTTGATGTGAAAAAACTACAAAATCGTCTAATAAATAAAGGTATAGAGTTGTATGGATAAAATTATGCTTTACAGCCGCTTTAACCCACTTAAGCGAGTGCTGTGTTATGATATCTTTGACCGTGGCTTTAACGGTTGGATGGTGCTTTTACCTAACTTTACAGAACATCCTGATTTTGATGTACCCCCTACAAAGGTTAATAAGGACCAATGGCCTCCTGTAATGCTTAGTTCGGCAACATATCGTTTCCCCGGAACACATGGCTCGATGTCGGGTACCTATAGCCTAAAACTATCAACCCGCCCTGTGGCAAATCCCTACTCTATGCCACCTGCGCCCGGTTCTATGGGCCATGCTATTAAGCGTTTGTCAAATATGGACCCAAATGCGCGCTATCTGCAACTTGAGTGCTGGTTTGCATATACGGGAGAGCAGAATGAGGTTGATGGTAATGGCGAGCAACCAGGTCTGCATGAGGACTCTATCCGTGCTTTTGGTATAGGCTCAGATACGCAGGATGATGGCAATCGTTTCTTCTGGGGTATTCGCTACCTTAATACTGTCGATGGTAAGCCTATGCGTAAGTGGCAGTATATACAGGCCACTCCTGGAACTGATAAAGATTGGGCATTTGGCCTTGATGGTGATTGGTGTAAGTGGGGCGTAGATTGCTGGTGGTTTGGCGAGCGTCGTCCTGATGGTTATCATGCAGGTTATAAGGATGTACCCAATGGAACACAAAATCTTATCTATAACGAGACCGATTGTAAGATTAATTGGCAGTATCTGCGCTTGAAGGTCGATATTATTGATAAGGAGTATGTCGAGATGCAGTGCCAGAATAAGATTTTTGACCTGCGAGGACATAAAATTACAGCAGTCGATAAGTATCGCCGTATTGACGGACTTATTAACCCTGTAATCTGGCTTGAGACAGATACAAACCGTCGTGTATTCCTATATATCGACTCATTTGTTGTATCGCAAGAGTAGAGAGGTTGTTTCAATATATTTACTTCGACCTTTTATGCTGTTTACGACTCTTTTATCGTATGGTTTTCGTTACATAGGAATCACTATGCGCCTCAAACCATGCGAAAAAAATAGCCACAAACCAAACTATAAATAACTTTGCAAACAAATTCAGACAACCTCTAAAAATTAAAATTTTATCAGATGAAACAGTTTAATGCAGCGCATTTAGAGATAAAAAAGTCCTTTTCAGAGGGCTTTGAGACCCATCCGTACGAAGTCGGCTGGGCAGATGAAGTGATATTTTTTATCTTCGTAGAGGATATTGTAGGACAAGGAACTCTTGAGGCAAAGGTGCAAATCTCGCACGATGGCATCCATTGGGCAGACGAGGGGACACAATTTGATACTATCTCTGCAAAGGGTCTTTATTTTGTAAAGGTATCACACTTTGGCAACTATATCCGTCTTAAGACCGATATTACTGATGCTCAGTTTAAGTTGCAAATACAGATAGCCTCTAAAGGGTAGTTTTGTTGTCGGGAGATATAGTTATGCCGATAAGTAGTACAATGCCATATCGCATTTTAGGCCTTGACCCCGGAACAAATTATATGGGTTATGGGGTGCTGGAGGTTAATGGACGGACTTTGACCCCCATAATACTTGGCGATATAGATTTGCATAAAATCACAAGCCCATACGATAAGTTACGCTATATCTTTGAGCGAGTGAGAGCTCTTATTGATCAGTACTCTCCACGAGAGGTGGCTCTTGAGTCTCCATTTTTTGGTAAAAATGTGCAGAGTATGCTCAAACTTGGCCGTGCGCAGGGTGTTGCTATGGCAGCGGCACTTAGCTGTAATAAGAGTGTTGCCGAGTATGCTCCTACACGCATTAAGCAGGCTATCACAGGTAGCGGAGCCGCTTCTAAGGAACAGGTGGCATCTATAGTTATGCGAACTCTTAAAATCGAGTTCAAACCACGAAAGCTCGATGCTACTGATGGCATGGCAGTAGCTCTGTGCCACTACTATTCAAACTCTAATCCGATAAATCAGGCACTTGGAGAGAGCCGTATAAAGGGCTTGGGTGGTGAAAAAACTGCTCGAAAGCGAGGCACGCAGTCCTGGGAGCAGTTTGTAAAAGAGAATAAGGGTCGAGTTAAGGAATAAAAAATAGGTCTTTACTTTAGTAAAGACCTATTTAGTTTATTGTAGCCTCTTACTGAAGCAACTGAGCAAGTTTCTCAAGGACAGCCTCGCCACGGAGATTCTTAGCGATAATCTCACCATTAGAGCAGTCGATAAGGAAGTTGGTAGGGATGCTCTCTACTACATACTCCTCAGCTGCAGGGTTGTTAAAGCTCTGGAGAATGCTAACATTAACCCACTTCATGTTCTGCTTTGCAATAGCGGCTTTCCAAGCCTCGGCTTTACGGTCGAAAGATACACCATAAATCTCGAAGCCCTTCTTATGATACTTTGCATAAGCCTCTTTCAGATAAGGCATCTCGCCCATGCAAGGGCCACACCATGAAGCCCAGAAGTCGAGCAAAACATACTTATTGCCCTTAGTCTCAACTACGCTCTGAAGTGATACAGGAGTGCCATCAACATTAGGCTGCTCAATGTTGATATATACAGGTACAAATTGGCTACCCTCAGCACGTGGCTCGGTCTTCATCTTACGAGCTGCCTTGTCGAGAGCCTCGGTAACGATTGGCAATGCCTTCATAGGCTCTGAAAGCTCGTTAAGCTTTGCAGTCATCTCGGCAGCAGAGAGCTCATAGCCCTTGTTTTGGATAAACATGTGAACACCAAAGATGTTTGTCATATTATCCTCAATAGCCTTGTCGATAAATGCATAATACTCCTTAATGAGTGCCTCACGCTCCTGATCATCTGCAGCCTGAGCATAACGCTGGTTAAAGAGAGTCATATCCTCATTAAACTTGTTGTAAGCCTCATTTGCAGGGGTTCCTGTAGCTACTACAGAGCTACTTGCTGCATTACCAGAGATGGTAATATGTCCATCCTCAGTATATACGCCGAGGATAGTCTCGTCTGCAGATTTGAGGGCATAGAACTGAGCCTGAGGCTCGTCGATGTTGAAAACAAACTTACCACTCTCAATTGTTGTAGAATCTACAACTGCTCCATTACGAACAGGCTCTGTGAGGTAGATAGTACCATCCTCAACGCCTAAAATGTCTCCGCTGATAACTGTGCGGTGGTTGTTGCAGCTTACAGCTACGGCTGCTACAGCCAAAATTGCAAAAATCTTTCTCATTTCTCTATTTTTGTTTTGTTTGTGTTCCTTGTTCACGGATTAATGCCTTTGCAGCTCGTGTCTTTTTCATCTCCTTAGAGAGTCTGTTCAGATATTTAGTCTTCTGCATATTAGAAAAACGGCTACCGCTTACAGAGAGCAACTGCACGCCTGCGTAGTTGTCCAAATTGTTCTCTATAGTCTTTTCTACTAACGTAGAGTACTCCTCCATTATTGCAGTGCGCTCCTCTTTAGAGGTTGCAAACTTGAGTTTCTCTCTGATTTGGGAGCCTTTAACTGCAAAGTTGTTCAGTGCATCGTTTGCATCAGTACCATAGACAACAAGGCCGCCGGTAGGGCTATTGTCATCCTCCTTGACATGGATTGTTCCCTCTTCAAGAACGACATAGGTAAAGCGAGTTGTAATCAGAGGCGAACTACAATCTGTACTGCTTATGTTGCGAAGTGGCGCAAGAGAGTCAATAAGGCCCTCGAAACGATATCTACCATTTTCAATCTTTGCAGAGTCGAGCACCTTTAGCTCGTCAAGCAGATAGTAGTACTTGCCGTCTAACTCTGATGTTTGGCCCTCAATGACAAATCGGCCATCACTGTTACTGCTACAAGAGATAAAGAGCAGTGTTAGGGCTAAAATAATACTCTTCATTACTCCTCCTTTGAAAGTTCGGCTACTCTCTTCTCTAATGCTCGCAACTGCTTTGCCATCTCAGGAAGTTCCTTGAATACGGCGAAACTGCGATAGTAACCCATGCCCTTGAGAGCAGGCGAACCAAAACGAATCTCTCCATCAGGTACATTACGGTCGATACCACTCTGTGAGCCAATCTTGACGTTGTTACCGATAGTGATGTGGTCTGCAATACCCACCTGACCTGCAAGGAAACAGTTCTTGCCGACCTTTGAGGTGCCGGCAATACCCATCTGTGCAGAAGATACGGTATTCTCGCCAATCTGCACATTATGGCCAATCTGGATAAGATTGTCTAACTTAACACCACGACGGATAATTGTTGAGTCTGTCTTTGCACGGTCGATACATGTGTTTGCGCCAATCTCTACATCATCCTCGATAATTACGTTTCCGAGCTGTGGAATCTTATCAAAACCACCCTGAGCATTAGGGGCAAAACCAAAGCCGTCAGCACCAATTACTGCGCCGGCATGGATAATACAACGCTTGCCTACCTGACAACCCTCATAGATGGTAACACGAGGGTAGAGTGTTGTGCCCTCACCAACTTTTACCTTGTCGCCCACGTAGCAGTGTGGGTATATCTTTGCTCCACTCTCAACGACTGCACCATCCTCAATGACTGCAAAGTCGCCGATATAGCAGTTTTCTGCCACTGTAGCCTTCTCTGAGATAGAGGCACGAGGTGAGATGCCACTCTTCTGAGGCTTCATAGCCTGATACATCTGAAGAAGTTGTAGCACGCAAGCGCCTACATTATCGACCTTGATAAGGGTAGCCTTTACCTCCTCTTTTGGCTCAAAAGATTTATCTACAAGGACAATAGAACATTGTGTAGTGTATAGGAATTGTTCATATTTAGGGTTGGACAGATATGCCAAGCCGCCCTCTTTGCCATCTTCGATAGATGATACTGTATATACTGCGGCGTTCTTATCGCCAACAACCTCTCCGGAGACAAGTCCGGCAATCATTTCTGCTGTAAACTGCATAAGGCGTGTTCTATATGTTATAATAAATAGTTTTTAATATCTATACCCTCCGGCATAAACTGAGAGACATCATGGTTAAAGGCAATAAGCTCTCTTACAATGCTTGATGATATATGCGCATACTCATCAGGGGTTACAAGCATTACGGTTGTAATCTCCGGAAATAGACGGCGATTAGTGGCCTCTATTGAGCGCTCGAAGTTAAAGTCGGTAGTGTTTCTTATGCCTCTAATCATCGCTACAGCCCCTATCTGGCGAGCAAAGTCGCCTGTAAGGATGTTATAAGAGGTAACACTGACACGACTATCGTCGGCATAGCGGTCTGCAATAAGGGCTATACGTTGCTCAGTGGTAAGCAGACCTCGTTTAGAGATATTATCACCTACAGCTATTACCACCTTGTCAAATAGCCTTAGGGCCTCCTTGACAAGTGATTCATGACCTCTTGTAAATGGGTCAAAAGATCCGGGGAAAAGTGCAATTCGTTCCATAATAACTACAAATGTAGTTACTATAATTTAAAAATCAAAATTAACCTCTTTTTTCTAAAAGAAATATAAACACTCAGCCTCTGAGATATGTTATTTTTGTGTGTAAAGCTAAAAAGAAGAAAAGATGAAAAAATACCTTATTATCTATGCCGTAGTGGCTACTGCGGTGATTGTTTTCGGAGCGAAATTTATGGCTCGTCAGACAGCAAGATTGAGAAACAATAATGTTGCTCTTAGTCAGAGTGTAGAGTATTACAGAACAGAGACAGAGAGGGCTGCGGCCTCAGCACAAGTACTGAGGCTGAAGGTAGGGGAGTATGAGGAGTTAAGGGCTGCAGATGCCGCAAAAATAAGAGATATGGGCCTTAAGATACGACGTCTTGAGAGCGCCGCAAAGAGCATTACAACAACTACAGTTGAGGTTAGAGTGCCGGTAGTTGATAGTGTTGTGGTGTTAGATACGGTAAGGCTATTCTGTTGGAGAGATAGTTGGGTTACAGTTGAGGGCAAAATAGCACAAGATAGTGTTGAGTGCAAGGTGCATAGTGTTGATACACTCAAACAAATAGTCTATCGGGTGCCTCGTAAATTTTTATTTTTCCGTTTTGGCACAAAGGCCATAAAGCAACATATTGTAAGTAGTAATCCACATACAGAAGTGGTATATACAGAGTATATAAAAATAGGGAAACGCTGATGCGATTCCCTATTTTTTGTGCAAACGATTTCCTACTATCTATACTCAAACTCAACGCCTGAAGTGAGTGATGAAGTACGAACAGTGTTGGTAATTGTAAGCTTGTTAAACTGAACTGTTGATACAAAGAGTACCAAGTGGCAGTTCTCGGTCTTCCAAGATGGGTCTAACTCCATTACAAATAGGTGGTCAGCACGTTCACCCTTAGCAATTGTACCCAAAGAGTGTCCCAAGAAGTTTGTTGTATTGCTATCTGCCAGACGTACTACGTTATTGTGATAGTCCAAATAGTCCTCTCGTAGCTCAGTATTGTTAGCCTGCTTTGCATACAAGTCGCTCTCTACAAGCCATGCTCCGACAAGATACTCGCCGGTATGTGATACCTTAACCGATGTGCGAACAAGAAGCATATTATCCTTTAGCTCTGTACGGGCTGCAATACCTGCACGAGCCTGATTTTTCAGACGAGAGTCAATATGAGAATGCAAATACTCGAGGTTACGCTCAGGGTCATATCCTCCACTATGAGAGTCTGCCAAATCATAGAATATATAAGGATAGCTACCTGCAACATTTAAGATGTTTCCAAGGTCGCGGCCATCTACAGAGACATTGAAGATGTTGTCAAATGCTTTTCCGTGGACAGCTGTATGAACATATTTGTTGTTGTAGTTACTATCCTCTGCCAACTCATGCAACGCAACTTTAAGCAGTGGACAATAACCGCATCTAACACCTGTCATCTGTGTCAGCAATACACGATGTACAAAGTTTGTATTTGTTGGCTGAGAATCTACAGGGCTTGATGGAATCTGAGAGTTAACAGCTGTAATAGATACAGGGTTCTCTCGAGTGTTAGAGAGCTTATATCCAACCCAAAAACTCTTTGTACCTGTCTGATTTGCAGAGTATGCCGGTAGAAGATAGTCAGTACCATTATCAGATACTACCACATAATGGAATGTCGAGCCAACGCTCTGAGTGTCAGAGATTTGAGCCTGTGAATCATCTGCAGCGTCGTAAATCTTTACATTCTTAATCTCATCAGCCGACAAAACCTTGCCATTGTAGCGAATGATAAATGTAGCACTATTCTTACCCACCTGAACGAGGTTTGTTGAGAGCGCAACACTCAGACCCTCCTCATCCTTGTTGCTCAAGTCGATGTTTGAAACGGCTGTAATGGTAATTACCTCGCTCTTGTATTGGTCGTAGGTAACATAGAATGGATAGAGGCCTGCAATAGTGGTAGAGAAACTCATTGAACTGCAAGGCTCATCTGTTGTAGCATTGTAGAGGGTTGACTGAGCAGTTACATCCTCACCGTTGTAAAGAACGCTGAAAATAGCTGTATCTTCGCCATCTGCAGAGATGACAGTAGATGAAACATTAACCTTGAAACCAGAGGTGTTGCCTACATCGTCTGGATTTTCATCAGAACCTACGCCTAAGAGGCATGAGGTTAATGTGAAGGTCGCAAAGAGCGCAACCATAGCATATAAAAACTTTCTCATAATATTTAGAATGAAGAGGTTATAGCAATGTTAATTCCGTTATACTCAGGAGAGTAGCGACATACACCACCAGAGCAGATATATCCTGCACGGTTTCGTCCATAGCTGAGCTGTATGCGAGTACGCTTGATAGTATAGCTACCACCAATAGAGTAGTAGTTCTTCTTAGTACCAATCTCTCCACGGCCATTATTATACATATCGCTTACAAAGAAACTCCACTTTGGAGCCATATTAAACTCTACAAGGCCAGCTACCCAATCGCCCTCATGCTCGGCAGAGAGCAGGTACTGAGCCTCTACACGCAGAGACTTCTTGCGGTCGAACTTGTACTGAACATCTGCCACAAAGATATTAGATACATAGGTGCGGTGGTGGTAGCCATGATAAGGATTCCACTCCTGCATAGAGAAGAGAAATGTAGTCTTGAGCTTCTTTGACCACTGACGCTCCACGTCGAAGTTAATATCCTGCCACAGACGCTCACGAGCTCCCGATTTGCTCTGACCTGAGTGTAGTGTGTAGTAGGTAGAGTAGTTGAGGTGGAAGTTCCAATAGCGATAGCGGTTGGTCTTGCTACGATATGAGTAGTAGAAGTCTGCCTGACCACCTATCTCACCCTCGGCATTTATCTGATAAGGGTTGAGGTTGGCAAGCATATAGGTATATTGGCGTGTCAGAGCAGGCAGATAGTTGAGTGTATTACCTGTTCCTATGCCATCCATAGTAAGTGGAGTGTTCATCTTATCGAGCATACGGCCCATAGCGGTAAAGCTAAAACCACTCTTTGCATATCCTACCTCTCCATAGATAGCCTTGCCACTTTTGTCGCCTTCTATAAAGTCCTTGCCCTTACCCACATACTCGCTACGGAAGGTAACACCTGCCACATCGAAGTTGATACGGGCAGAGTAGAGGTTAAGTAGATTCTTAGAGGCTATAGCACTCATCTTCTCATAACGATTTACATAGCTACCCTCAAGGAAGAGAGAACCTTTGTTAAAGCCGAACATATCACCCAAAGAGAGTGATAAATCGGCACCACCTGCCCAGCATGTCTGGTAGTTGGTATATAGGCGTGGACGGCCATAGAGAGCCTTAAGAGAGAGATAGCTTCCTAAGTTCCAAGTAGCACGCAGACCCAAAAGAGAGTTGTTAAGACCGAGTTGACGGTCCTCGAAGCTACGGAAGATAATACCGTTACCGAATTGGTCATATAGATTACCCAGAGTTACAGAGTAGCTCTTATCCTGCCACTGAGCATAAATCATTGGTGTAACTACCTTAAATTGGTTGCCATAAAGACCGATTTCATATCCCTGAAGAGCAGGAAGATAAGTTTCAACCTGAATACCTGCCGAGAAACGGTCGAGTGTATAATCTACCTTGATAAAGTCGTTTGAACCGAAGTGTGTATCCGGAGCAGGGGTAGAGAGAGCCTTGTCGTTAAAATAGACAATGTTATTACTCTCAATACTACCGGAAATCACACCACCCTTTTCTCCGAGCGATATTTGAGCTGATGCAACAAAGCTACAGAGGAGTGCAACTGCAAAAAATAGAAGTCTCTTCATAGTGAGTTATCTCTTTTTAGATAGTTCGATTACCTTGTCAATCAACTCCTGCTCAGAGCCAGGTGTATATCCTGTGTGAGAGTAAACGATATTGCCACTCTTATCTACTACAAAGCTCTGAGGTGTGAGCGATACATTCATAGCTCGCTTTAGGTCTTGATTAGCATCAAAGAGGCAGATAAAGTCTTTATTAAATACCTGAGATTTAGCCTTAGCCGTAGCCTTGAGTCGGCTATCGTCAACAGAGACAGCAAGAACCTCAAAGTCTGCCTCAGCCTTCCAATCCTCAATCTGGTCAAGAATTGTCATCAACTCCTGAATACAAGGTTTGCATGTAATAGACCAATAGCAGATAATCAAAGGCTTGCCGACAAGCTCTCTGACTGAGATTATTTTGCCCTCTGAATTCTCAACCTTCACATCCGGAAGCTGTTGTGCTGAGAGTGAAAAGATAGAGATAGATGCTAAAATTAAACAGAGAAGTTTTTTCATACTATTAAGGTTCAGATACGCTCAGAAACTCCCCGTAATGGAGAGTTTCTGAGTGTTGTACTTCAATTATTTGTTATAACGCTTAGCGTTAATATCATTGCAGTTTGACTTGTACTGCTCAACTGTCAACAGCTTGTAGTCAACCTTGTTGATTGGAGCAACAGCAGTTGCAGGGAGAGCTGTACGGCTCTTAGGAGTCTGACGAGTCTTATACTCATAGATAGACTCAACCTCACCCTTAACAGCCTTAGTTGTGGTAGCAACCTCGGCACTCTGAACAGCTGCGTTAGCGTTGTAGCCACGGGTAAGAACAATTGGAGCTACAATACTACCGTAGAACTGATATGAACCGCTATAATCACGAGCGATATTAGGGTAGAACTTGTCAGTAATAGTAGATGTAGAACCATCAGTGTTTGTTACTGTAAATGTATGATTTACAGGGTTGATGGTAATAGTGTTCTTATCTGCAGAGATAGTAACAGGGAAGTGGCCGTTTACAGCCTTGCCGCTTGCGTCAACCATGTATGGGAGTGAGTAAGTACCATTTGCACCTACAAACTGATATACATAGTCTGTCCACTGAGACATAGGTGAGAAGTATGCAGTGTTGAATGGAGCAGTAACAGTTCCGTCTGCTGCAATCTCAAGATACCACTTAGGACCGAAGTCGAATACAGGAGACTCATAGTTGTATGCAGAGTAAGTCTCGCCATCTGCGATAAACAGGTCGTAAGGTGAAGCATACTTAGTAGGGTATGTACCATCCGGTTTGTCATTGTGCTCAGGAGTAGGGCAAGTTATCAAGTCTGAGTCATACTCAAGAGCAAAGCCCTGACAAAGCAGACGGTTCTGACCGCGAACATGAGCGTTGAAGTCATCAACAGTAGTCTTGAACTGATTATATACGGCATCTACCTCCTCCTTAGTCTTAAGAGTTGAAGAGGCAAAGAAGAGCTCGTAAACATGCTCAGGCAGAGTCTGCTCGTAGCCAACCTCACCGATAACAACCTTGCTTGAGATTGACTGTGTAGTTGTAACCTGGTAGTTGTGCTCGTCGCTATCCTTTGGATTACCGCACTCGTCGCTATTTCTGTGAGCCTCATCCTTTGGAGTCTTACAGTAGTGCCAGTGTGTATATTGGATAGTAGTGGTAGCTGTCCACTCACCCTTAAGCTCGTCAAAGAGAGTTGACTGTACAGGAGTGTCTGCAGGCTCCTTGATTGTTCTATTCTGGCCCAACTTAGTGCTGATGCTACCCTCGTCGTTCATTACACGAACACCGAGAATTGTATTTGCATCTGCACGGCTGTCAAGGCTGATACGGAAGCCCTCGTCAGAGTTGATAGCTGCAACCTCTGCTGAAGAGAACTCAACACCGTACTGGTCGATGATAAAGTCATGAGCCTCAGCCTCTGAATATCCGGCTTTGATGTACATGTTGTAGAGTGCCATCCACTCACGCTCGTAGTTTGCAATGTATTTAACCTTCAGAGCATCCTTGCTGGTACATTTGATGTTGAACCATACCTGATTGTAAACATCATCTCCTGTAGGGTTCTTGATGCCGTTAACCTCGATAGTTGAAGGAGCCTTTGTTGGATTTGGTAACTTGAAAGTCTGAGTCATGAATGACTGCTTTGAACCATTCTCATCGCCCAAAGAGGTGATATATAGAGAGTAGTTTACACCACGCTCCATACCCCAAAGGAAGAGGTCGTCAAGAACAACTGTAGTCTCACCATAACCTATCATAGATACACCGCTCATAAATGAGTGGTATGAGGTAATATACCACTGCATGTAGCTTGACTTGTTGTTGAGAAGTGGCAAAATCTCAAGATACAAATCAGGAGCAACGATAGCGTAGCAGAATGCGTAAATCTTATCGTTTGGTGTGATAGTGATTGTACCGCCACGAGGAGTAAGGTTCATCTTAACCTCAGGCTTTGCACTCATCTTAGTAGGGGCCTTAGACTCGAAGAACTCACGACGATAGTAACCACTCCAGTACTCAGCCTGGTTTGGCTTCTTACCCATGTTAACGTCCATCCAATAGTTAGTATCATCAAAGAGAGGTGCATAGTAACCATCGCCCCAGCCCCAGTGGTTAGTCTTATCCATTGCAAACTCACCAAGCATTAGGTACATAGGCTGACCAGGAACAATTGGAGAGTACATTGCTGTTGCGTCAGGATTGTTAGGGTCCTGATCAAGATAGCTGTCAAGCTCGCTGAAGCGCCATGTAGTGTCATCAGTGATGTAGTTATGCCATGCGCTGTCGTTGAGGTTGATCATATCAGCATCAGACTGAGTGTAGGTGTTTGTGTTATATATAGGAATCTCACAGATACCCCACTTAACGACGTTCTCAGGCTGAACCTTATCGTGTGGATAGTTGAGGTGAGCTGCAACTGATTTGTAGTCAATGTCGAAGAATGTAAGCTCCTCTGTAAAGCCCTCGGTTGTAAGCTCAACCTTTACAAGCTCAGGGTGGAACTCCTCGTCAACTGTTGCACCTGTGAAGATAATCACATAGTTAGATGATGGGTTGAGGTTTGTTACGGTAATAACATTCTGACCATCTGTACACTTACCCTTTACACCGGTTGCAAAGATAATGTCAGCTGAAAAGTCAGCATCTTTCTTCTCCTTAAGATAAGCATACTGGGTAATGTTCTTAGTTGTAAGCTTGATTTTAGCAGTTGAAGTTCCTACTTCAACAAGCTCTGCTGCCATTTCGCTGACAATCTCAGTAGTTGGCTGATCCGGATTCTCTGGCTCTTGAGGATTGTTTGGATCATTCTCATCTGTTGTGCCATCTATACAAGCAATCATTGCAAATGCTGCAATTACTGCTGCAAGACGAGACAAAACGTAAGTAAATTTTTTCATAAAAATGCAATTAGATATATATTAATATTGTTATCTCACTTTAACGGTGCAAGATACGACAAAAAATTCGGTTTTTAGGGATAAATTTGATAAAAAAAATACACCATTTTACTATATCTGTTGTAAAATAGTGTAAATCAGCGATTTATGGTGGAAGATTATTGTACGACAACCTGCTTTACAATGTCGAAACCTGTATGGTTATTTATGGCTTTTACAAGGGCGGCTCTTTGCATCATCAGCTCGGTACGAATGACAGCTGATGTAACGTGTACATATAGAGTTCCTTTGATAAAACGGACCTGTCTTGTCTGCTCGGCAACAAGAGGTCCAACCACTTTGCGCCAAGTGTCAGGCAGTGCACCTTCGGCTATTTTGACAGCTATGTCGGGGCTCTTGAATAGTTTGTCAAGCAACTCTCCAATTGGTTGAGGGTCAGTACGTTTCATATTACTCTATAACTTTTCCGTAAGTAACGTCGAAGAGCTTATAATTTGCTCCGCTATTTTTAAGAAGACGCTCCATACGCTCATGGCTACAATCGGTAATTATTATCTGTCCAAACTGCTCACTTGCAACAATCGAGATAAGCTCGGCAACTCGGCTCTCGTCAAGTTTATCAAATACATCGTCAAGCAGTAGGATAGGGGTCTTACCTGTTTGCTCGGCAATAATTCTGTACTGTGCGAGTTTGAGGGCAATGATAAATGACTTCTGCTGACCTTGCGAGCCATACTTTCTGAGTGGTACATCACCGATTGTAAAGGCAATATCATCACGGTGTATCCCGGATGTGGTATAGCCCAAGATAAGGTCTTTTTCTCGTGAGGCAGCAAGCAGTGCGTCAAGTGGAGTGTCTAACAACTCGGAGCGATAGTCAAGAGTTACCTGCTCACGGTCTGCGGATAGTAATCTATAATATTGAGCTACGATAGGTTGCAACTTTTCAATCATCTCCTTGCGACGCATAAATATTGTCTGAGCAGCCGAATTTAACTGCATATCATAGATAAGCAGCATCTGTTCGTCAGACGACATCTTAAGAAACTTATTGCGCTCTGCAAGGGCTGCATTGTAGCGAATCATTGCAGAGAGGTACTCTCTGTCGAATTGGCTGATAAAGGCGTTGATATATCGTCTGCGCTCCTCTGCCGCATCGCTGATAAGCATTGAATCAGCAGGCGAAACAATGACTGCAGGGATTAAGCCCACATGGTCGGAAAAACGCTCGTATGCCTTGCCGTTACGCTTGATAACCTTTTGAACACCGCGATTATAGGTGCAGACAATCTGCTCGTTTCTGCCACTCTCGTTCTCGTACTGACCATCTATGACAAAGAAGTTCTCACCATGTAAAACGCACTGAGTGTCGCTCATGCCGATTGCCGATTTGCACATGGAAAGATAGTGCACAGCATCGACAATATTGGTCTTGCAGGTGCCATTGTCGCCCACAAAGCAGTTGATGCTTTTATCTAACAAAATCTCCTGTTGAGCGAGATTCTTAAAGTTTATTAACGATAACTTTTTTAGGTACATAGGATATATTTTCTGCTGTCAAAGTTACTAAATTATACTGAATAAATGATAAATTTCAAAAAAAAGTCTCTAAATGGTGGATTATTGATTAAAAAATCTTACTTTTGCAGTTTGAAGAGAAAGACTAACAAAAAAATTAACAAAATAAATAGACTAAATTATGGCAAAAAATGAGAATCAGCAGGAGGTAGTTGTTGCCGAGGCTGTTGGTAAAACTGAGAAGTTCTTTCAGGAGAACGGAAAGTATGTAATGGTTGGCCTTTTGGCCGTTGTAATTGTTGTTGTCGCTGGTTACTTCTATAAGAGTGTTATTATCGACGGTAATGCTGAGAAGGCATCAGAGATGATTGTTGAGGCTCAGGAGCGTTTCGGTGTTGAGAACCCTGACTTCGTACTTGCTCTTAACGGTGATGATAATGGCGCAGGTTTCCTCGATGTAGTAGAGCAGTATGGCTCAACTCCTGCAGGTAACCTTGCAAAGCACTATGCAGGTATCTGTTACCTCCGCACAGGCGACTTGGAGAATGCAGAGAAGTATCTTGCTATGTACGATACTGTTAATGAGTTGGCTGCTGAGGTTGTAAATGCTCAGAACCTCGGTTTACGTGGTGATATTGCTGTTGAGAAGGGCGAGTATGAGGCTGCTGTAGCTCTCTATAAGAAGGCTGTTGCGGCTTCTAAGAACATCTATACAGCTCCACTTTTCCTCTACAAGCAGGTACTTGCTTATGCAGCTCTTGGTAACAAGGAGGAGGCTCAGAAGTGTCTCGATATCCTTAAGGCTGACTATGCAATGTCAACTGAGGCTCGTGAGGCTGAGAAGGTTGTAGGCTCTTTGTAGTCAAATACCGACATAGTTTTATAAGGGTCGGCAATTTTGCCGACCTTTTAAATAGATAATAGCGTATGATTTCACCATCGGAGATAAAAGTAGGCGTTGTAGCTGAGCAGGGGCTCGATATATGGTCAGCCTTAACTTGCCTTAAGCAGAACGGTTGTACTGATGAAAATATAGTGGTTAAGTATGTGCCCTCTTTTCAGTTGGCTCTCGGAGCACTATTCTTTGCAGAATATACAGATGTCGATTGCACGATTGTAATCACAAGAGAGTATAATCACGAAATTGCCACATCACTACTATCTCTGCAGATACAGTGGAATATGCCGATAGACTATACCATAGCACCCGCTTTAGAGTGTGATGCGGTGTTAAAAATGGTACAACTCCAAAGCTCAATGGCAGAAGAGGTGCCCTCTGAGCGTAAAAGCCAATTGAGTTGATATTAGATTAGGTTCGGCAGAGGACAGTCGGAGTATATAATAAGAGCCACCCTTAGGATGGCTCTTATTGTTTTTAATGGTGTGCTAATTTGTAACGAATAGCCTCAAGCATGTCTGCAACTGTAAGTTCAAGATCCCACTTCGGTTTCCAACCCCACTCCTCTCGAGCGCAGCTATCATCCAGATAGTTAGGCCAGCTGCGAGAGATTTGGTCTTTTATAGGGTCGATATCGTAGTCCATAGTAAAGTCTGGAATATGTTTCTTAATCTCGGCTGCAATAATCTCAGGAGTGAAACTCATTGAGGCTACGTTAAAACTGTTGCGGTGAATGAGCTTTGCAGGGTCAGCCTCCATCAACTCTACAATTGCACGCAGGGCATCAGGCATATAGATCATATCCATATATACATCACTCGGTACTGCGCAAGTATATTTGCCTGTGCGAATAGCCTCGTAGAAGATCTCTACAGCGTAGTCTGTTGTGCCGCCACCAGGTAGAGTCTTGTTTGATATAATGCCTGGGAAACGGAGAGAACGAGTATCAATGCCATACTTCTGAGAGTAGTAGTTGCTCAAAAGCTCACCTGTAACCTTACAAATACCGTAGATAGTTGTTGGTTGCATAATGGTATCCTGCGGAGTTCCATCTTTAGGAGATGTAGGTCCAAAAGCACCGATAGATGAAGGGGTAAATACGGCGCAGTTGTGCTGACGAGCAACCTCCAATGCGTTGAGCAGAGCACCCATATTAACACCCCAAGCCATCTGAGGGTTACGCTCGCCTACTGCAGAGAGCAGAGCAACGAGGTTGAAGATAGTGTCGATGTTGTAACGAGCAACGACAGAGGCCATGTTTGTTGGGTTGAGTGCATCCAGAACCTCAAAAGGTCCATCCTCTGCGAGATTTCTACACTCTCTAACATCTGTTGCAACAACATTGTGAGAGCCATACACAGAGCGCAAATAAGGTACCAACTCAGAACCGATTTGGCCGCCGGCACCAACTATAAGAATCTTTTTCATACTAAAATATGAGTATATCTGTAAATTTTCGGCAAGTTAGTAATTTTTTTGCAAAAAAATATCACTAAAATCAACTTTTTAAGGCAAGATATGCAAATTGATACAGAATACCGATTTATACATCTTGCCTTAAAAATCTATACTCCTACAGAGTATTAATAATTAGTATTCCCATCCTGCATCTACCTCTCCATCTCCATTTGTGAAGGACTCGTTGCTAAGGGAGAAACCCAATTCAACCCATATTCGGCAGGATATTATTGTAGGTGTTGTATATTTGCTCATAATCTTAAAATTTACTTTCGTGTTAGTACTAAGTTATTGTAATATGTCGAAACTCCTGGTTATGATACAATAATACCTGTCCACACAGTAGAATTTAGGCTATCATTTGTGCTGAAAGTAATACTTCCAGAGTCGTATGTACCATTCAGATTATATAGATCACTGTACCAATAGTAATATTCATTTCTAATTATGGAATTTTATCTTTACCAACGCCAATGTTTTTCAGTGTATTTTTTAAGTAAAAATTTGTAAAGTCAAAAAAATACCCTATCTTTGCACCGCTTTAGAGCCTAAATGCTGTTGTAGCTCAGTGGTAGAGCACTTCCTTGGTAAGGAAGAGGTCACGAGTTCAAGCCTCGTCAACAGCTCAAAATGATAAATGCTACCTTTTGGTAGCATTTGTTGTTTTGCAACGAAAGTAGAGGCTTTAGTCGGGACCTCTAATCCCTCCTTTTCAAAGGAGGGTTGGGAGGATTGTAAATACAAATCCCGTTGGGATGCTTTAGCACCCACGGGTTCAAGCCTCGTCAACAGCTCAAAATGATAAATGCTACCTTCTGGTAGCATTTATTGTTTTGCAACGAAAGTAGAGGCTTTAGTCGGGACCTCTAATCCCTCCTTTTCAAAGGAGGGTTGGGAGGATTGTAAATACAAATCCCGTGGGGATGCTTTAGCACCCACGAGTTCAAGCCTCGTCAACAGCTCAAAATGATAAATGCTACCAGAAGGTAGCATTTATTGTTTTGCAACGAAAGTAGAGGCTTTAGTCGGGACCTCTAATCCCTCCTTTTCAAAGGAGGGTTGGGAGGATTGTAAATACAAATCCCGTGGGGATGCTTTAGCACCCACGGGGTCAAGCCTCGTCAACAGCTCAAAATGATAAATGCTACCAGAAGGTAGCATTTATTGTTTTGCAACATATAGTAAATACTACAGACACAAAAGAGAGCCTTCTTTCGAAGACCCTCTTTGTTATTAAGCGTAGTTATTAGTTTCCGAATACGCAGTCGGTAACCTTAGGAATAGAGGTCCAACCTGTGAACCAGTGCTCCCAATGCCAGAGGCTTGAAGCATCGTTTACAAGTGGGTGAAGCTGGTCAATCTCGAACTCTCCTGTTGCAGGGTCAAAATTCTTGATAGAGCCGATAGCACCACCTACAGTACAGCCAGAGATAGGGAAGTTCTTACCACAAGCACCTACGATAGCAGAGCGGCACTCGAAGTTACGACTCTCAAAATCTGTAGGAGCAACCCAAGCACCTGTATCAGCATTCCAAGTGTGAGTCTTGTCGTTTGTACCAAGTACCTGACCAGAGAATGTACAGTTTGTAACCTTTGTTAAAGCATCCTTTGCACGACCAAGGATACCACCGATAGTAGCGTGATAGTTGTTTGCAACAGTCTTCTCACCTGTACCGCTTCGTGTAGGCATAAGGTATGCTACAACACCGCTGTTAGTACAGCCTAAGATGTTACCATAAGAGCCGTTCTCTGCAAAACCTACGATACCACCGAAGAACTCCTCCTTATAGAGTGGAGTACGCTCGTTAGTTACAGTACCCTCGTTAGTACAGTTGGTAATATCAGTTCTGTTAAGCAGACCAGAGATACCACCTACGCGGAACTTCGCACCGCCAAGAGCACGAACCTTACCCTTATTAACGCAACCATCAACAACGCAACCTACAGTACCCCAAGCAGCTGGAAGTGCATCTGACGAAGCACCACCATAGCAAGAGCCGAAGCAACCGCCTACATAGAGCCAACCGCCAGTGCTCTCGGTAGTCTCTGTGTAACCAGAGATATCACCCTCGTTAGTACAGTCGTAAACCTGAACGCCATCCTTTACGGTGTTAGAGTTTACACCATTCTTACCAACGATACCACCTACGTGGAATGCGTTTGTATTTGTAAGGTGTACAGAGACATTAGCCTTGTTTACGCAACCCTCAACAGTTACAGGCTGGGTAGTATAACCTACAATACCACCAACAAATGGAATGATATTCTTGTCAATCTTAATCTCACCATTGTTTACGCAGTCGGTGATATATACCTCACCATTTGCGCTTGTGTTACGGCCGTTAGTGTAGCCAACGATACCACCGATGTTACACTCAATAGTCTCTGGGCAACCCTCGCCAATAGTGATTGAACCGTTATTCTCACACTCAAGAAGCTCATAGTGGCGAGCCTGACCAACAACACCACCGAGGCACATACCTGTCTGTGATGAGATTACAATATCGCCGTTGTTAACCCAGTTCTCAAAGATACCGTCCTTCTCTGCGCTGCGGGTAATGTAACCACATACACCACCAACATTAGCATAACCAGAAGAAACGACAGTAAGCTTACCGTTATTTGTAACATCAACAATCTCAAGGTCAAATGCAGAACCATCAGCAACCATACCGATAGTACCACCACCGATAAACTCCCAAGCAGCAGCGCCTGTACCCTGTGAAAGGTTGTGATCTACCTCATTAGTAAGTTTCTCGATATAAACCTCAGCATCTGCGCATACACGACCTACAACACCACCAAAACGGGTCTTGTTGTTGTGAGCAGGGCCTGATGTAATAGTAACCTTATTTGTAAGGTTCTCAAGTCGTGCACCATAAGCCTGACCTACAATACCTGCAACATAGTTCCAGTATGAATCAACGCCCGCTGGAATAGAGTAGTTAAGAACGATGTTACCCTCAACAGTCAGATTCTTGATAGATGCGCAATTTGCAGCAACGCCAAACAGACCTG
The DNA here is from genome assembly GCA_017381935.1 of Alistipes sp. Classification (GTDB taxonomy): domain Bacteria; phylum Bacteroidota; class Bacteroidia; order Bacteroidales; family Rikenellaceae; genus Alistipes. The sequence continues at coordinate 70,854 of JAFOBG010000021.1, read as the reverse complement.
CGCTTGCGCAAAGGATAGTGTCCTCAGAACCGTCATACTTGGTGTACTTGTGCTGGTGGTCAGCATAGTTGTAGTCGATGCTAAGGCCGCTGATTGTATTGCCCTGACCGTCAAAATGACCGGCGAAGATAATCTCGACACCGTCAAAGTTGCCAGATGCGTTCTGACCAATAGCAAGCCAATTGGTGTACTCTGCAAGGCTAATGCTGTTGTTCAGAAGAATAACACCATCCTCATTACAGAATGTAGTACCTGCAGGCAGGGTCTCAACAGAGTAGTTAACCTCGTCAGCAAGAGCCTTGAAGTCAGCAGCAGTTGAGATACCGTTCTTATGACCCTCAAGGATATCCTTAAGTGGCTGGTGTACATGCTTACGCTCGTCAACAGTAGTAGTACCGTTAGCAGTATATGCACTCCAAATTGTACGACGGAAGTTCTCAACACCATTCTTGAAGAGCTTTACGCAAGCCTTACCGTGATATACAGGAGCATAGTGGGTAGTTACGGTTGTAGTAACTGCAGCATCGCCCTCACCCTCAGTAACCTCAGATGTAACTGTGTTAGATACGCCAGGAACAATAACCTCAATTGAACGCTTTGTAGCAAAATCGTGCATTGCAGCGAGCTTAACATTGATAGTGTTGCCCAAAACTGCAGTTGAAAGGTCGATAGCACCTGTTGCAGCGTCAACCTTAAGAGCAGAAGCTGAAGCGTAAGTGTAGAGCTGACGTGATGACTTGCCGAGCTGGAAAGAGTCTGCATTCCAAGAGCTTGAAGCTGAGAGCTCAAACTCAACAACAGAAGCAAGAGGCTTCATTGTAATAACAACCTTACCATTCTCAACAGCAGTTGTTGCTGAGTAAGCATAGAGAGGTAACTTGTTTGTCAACTCGCCCTCAACCTGCTCAGCAGGGATGTCGAAAGTAGCGCTAAGAGTAGCAGCATCTACAGAAGCAACGTTGTAGAATGCAGCTACAGGAAGAGTTGCATCTACTGCAGTAAGAGCATTAGCATCATCCTTTGGAGCAAAGAGTGAAGAACGACCAGCCTGCTGAGCTACATAGATATATGCAGCGCCATTGTGAACCAGAGTAAGCTCATCGCCAGCCTCCCAAGTAAGATAGCTGACAGAACCATCTACATTTGTGTTTACACGGGTAACATCCTCAGCAGAAGCCTCGATAAGAATACCCTCACCACTCCAAGAGGAGTTGTTTTCTGTACCATTGACATTAAGATCAAGGTCAGAGGTTAAATCCTGAGAACAGCTTGCCAACATTGCGACAGCAGCTGTAAGCATTAAAAGTTTTTTCATAATCTTAACTGTTGTTTAATGTTGGTTAATTACTCCTCCGGACGAGATTCATAATCCGGGTCAATGAAGTCTGATGGGCCAGAGATTGCAAAACCTCGCTCAATACGAGCGTTGATTACTCTGACCTCAGGTGCTGTGTAAGCACCAAAAAGATCGATTTTTTTCATAGGTTTTAAAAAATTAAGGTGTATTATAAATTATATAAAAGTTTATTATTAGAGCTTTGTGATTTTGAAGTTGTCAAAATAGATGCGGATAGAGCTGGCATCAGTTTGCACTTTGGTCTTAATAGAGAACTCTGTATCACGGGTTACATTATCAAAACGCACGTCGAAAGTACCGAAGGTCTTGACTACATCCATTGCTACAGCAACCTCCTGCTCATTCTCAATACCATTGGTAATGGCGGTGATATATACAAGGTTGCAGTCTGCAATATTGTATCGTCCCATGTCAACGCTGAACATAACGCTGATGCTTGCGTCCGGATCAATCTTAGACAAAACACCCTTTGGCAGATAGAAACAGCCTGTGTGGTTGCGGGCATTACTTTGTGATGCTCGTCCAATTCTAAAGTGGCCATCGCCCTTATCATCTACCTCTACATAGGCGTAGTTCCAAGTGCGCTCGCCATGATCTACAGGGGTTGTATAGCCCTTTTCTGCCCACAACTGCCTACTTGACTCAGGAACACCAGCAACATTGAGCTGATTCATATTGCAGACAGAGTAGCCACCAGCAAATGGGAGGGTGCCATCCATAGTATCTGCAAAGTCAGGTGTAATCCAGTTCAAATCATCCTCAAAGAAGACGGTACCGATAGGATTACTATCCATACTTACTCGGGCAATAGGTGCGCTATCCTCGGCATAACCCTGCAAGATTGCAATATCGTCAATCTGGTAACCCTGCGGAGAGACAATCTTAAGATAGATTTCGGTAGCAATATTCTTCTTAAGAGAGAAGTTGGCATTTACCTTTGTCCAACCTTCGCTCTGAGGATTCTCGATTGTATATGAGAATGGGAACCAATCTTTGCCATTATCACCGGCATACATCAAAAACTCCGATGGTGATACAACACCATTGCGATTGTCGATGTTGAATGTAAAGCGGAAGAACTCATCTCCATAGATGCCGATAGGGCCGATTATAAGTTCGTTATTCTCATTTCCGAAGTAGAGAGAGTTGCCACCTGATGAGCCCTCGACTGTTGCAGGGTTCTCTGATGTGATAAGAACGTCGCCGTCGTATGTAGTCAGATTAGAGCCAAAACCGCTTGTCTGCCAACTATCGAAACGGTTGATATTAGTATCTTCGCCTACGCCCTGCTCACCAAAGGTCTCGCAGAAGTATGACAGCTGCTCCTCTGCGCCTGTTTGGTTGATTACAACCTCCTCCTTAACACCTGTCTGGGTATCGAAGTAGAGTGTAGCAGTTCGTGCAACATCACTATTCTCAGCAACGGTTACAAACACCTCTGTTGTGCCTGCAGGGGCTGCTTTTGGAGTAAACTCAATCCACTCGGCAGCTTGCTGGTCAATATTGAGAATCCAATAGGTATTTGAGGTTACGTTGAGAACTATCTGACCGCCATTGCTATCAATACCACGACGATTTGCCTGAATATTGACGCGATCACTGCTTACCTGATACTCTATCTCCTGCTCGGTTTGGCAAGAGAGGGTAGCAAGTGCAAGTGCTGCGATAATTATATTAAATATCTTCTTCATAGTATTTATTTACTGAAAGTATTTTGTAGTATCAAACTTATTTCTCCTGCCACGATCTGTCATGGTTTGGGTAAACTCCTCTCCAAAACGGTTGGTAACCTTGATTGTAATATCTGTATCATCCTCCTCGGTTATAACCTGCCAGATATGTGATGAACGTATAGAGGCAAGGTCCTCGATAAGGTCTCCAACCTTACCCAAAATTACATCTGTTGTAGCGGTGTGGAGTGGGTCGCGGTCATATACTCGAGTAACAGCAAGCGGCTTGGAATTACCCTCCTCATAGACTTCTATTTTCCACTTGGAATCGTAGTCCCATACATTTATATATATTACATTATCCTCCAAATCGCCATAGTCGTCGCCTCCTGTATCACGAGCAGGCTCCTGTGTAGAAAGAGCACTTGTCCAACGCTCACGCATTACATTGTTCATATCATAAGCACGGAATTGCAGACTCTTATCAAAGCCGATAGACTTGTAGTACCACTTCAAATCCTTACCCTTGAACTCGAATACAGCATAGCCCGCAGGGGTTCCGTCTCGGCAGATACCACGGCCATCAAGGATAGAGGCTGATGAACTCTGCCACCATGTCTCGCATGTTGCGCCTACATTATGCTCCATAATGTTGTTGTTAATCTCCATAGTCATATTAAGGTGTGCATGACCGGTCATAATGTGAACATTGGTAAAGCCATCAAAACAAGCAAGTACCTCTGGTGTGTTCTGCATGTGTTTGTTAACCTTAAACGAAGAGTTGCGGTTGTTGTGGAATTGGCAGTGTGAGCAGACAACAATCGGCTTGCTCTTGTCTGCAATATGCGACAAATCCTCCTTAAGCCAAGCTATCTGTACCTGATCAACTCTCTCGTGGTAATCTCTTTCACCCACAAAGCCGTTTGCTCCATTTGTGTTTATCCACTCAATGTTGTCAAGAACGATGTAGTGTACCTCGCCTAAGTCGAAAGAGTAGTATGTTGGGGCTACTGTAGAACGATAGATTTTAGAACCATTATTGTCGCCACGAACATAAGGGTTGTTGTCGTGGTTACCCATACAGTTGAATATCATTAGCGGATATTGCTTCATCTTTGAGATGTAGTTGGCCGGCATAAATCCGGTCTTGTACCAATATGCATCCCAAGTAATATCTCCCAATGTGATAAGGAATGTATTCTGGCCATAAGCTGCAGCAAGAGCCTTACTGTCAGCAATAAATCCCAAGTCGAACTGTTTGAGGTCGTTAATTGCATTAGGACCTACAGCTCGGTCGGCCAAGTGCAGGTCGGCGGCAAAGAATACCTGATGGTTTGTTGTATCGGTAGCCTTAAGCTCGAAGTTGCACTGCTCATAGAGGTTAGCATCAATAGATACTGCTTTCCAATAGCCAGGAACGGCATTGTTCCCTGTCGCAGGAAGGTAACCAGACGGCAAACAGATAAAGACATAGCCAAAGCGCTTGTCAGACTTGAGCCAATAGAAACCATTCTCGTCAGTCTGTGTAAAACTTACACCATCTGAAACCCATACTCCAGGTATGCCAGTATCGCCCTGATAGACAAAACCTCTCAGAGAACATCCATCCTTCTGAGGAACGTCAAGGTTCAGAGTGAGCCATACGGTGATAGTAGAGACCTTCTGTATCTTATCCTCACGGCTGATATAGAGCGTATATTGACCCTCAGGCATAGCCGGAGCGAGGAATATAGCAGACGAGTCATCTGCCGAGATAATCTCTGAGGTGTAATCTTGCTCTGCCGTGCGGAAGATGATTTTATCTCCTACATTAAAGCCGATACCCTGAATCTCAACTTCCTTACCCTCATAAACGGTGATTTCGTTATTAAGGAAAGCGAGCTTTACCAGACGTGTTTGGTATTCATACTCCGGATAAGTCTCCTCTTTGCAACCAACAAGAAGTGTTGATATGGTTGCAAATACAAGTAAGATTTTATATATATTTTTCATAGGTCATAGTTTTATCTGCTACTTAAACGAATCATACCAATTTTGCAGTTTCCTGATGGATCAATAGCCGATGTGTTCTTAGCTCTCAGATTCTGAGATACACGCATACGGATAACCAAGTTTGGCACATTATTACACTCTGCTGGCAAGTCGATGCTGTATAGTTTCTGACCATAAGAGACAGAAGAGTTGGCTGCAATAATCTCCTTGACAGGTGTCCACTCGTCAATAGGAGCACCCTCACTTGTGGCGAACTCTATCATGAAGTACATAGGGCCACCACTTGAACTACAGAGTGCAAAGTCGAGAGATAACTGACCTTCAGAGCCTGTTGTGTTGGTAGTGATAATCCACGCAACACCGTCGCAGTCTGTAATGCGGTTGTAGTTGTTGCCCCACCAATTGATTGTCGATACACTGAAGTAGGTAACACCCTCGGCTGTAGCAAAGAGTGGATACCACTTTCCATTCTGCTCATTGAGAGTTGCAGGAACACAGCGAGCCCATGAGTCTGAAGCATAGACTGATACACTTGATGCAGATAGAATAAGACCTTCGTTTGAGGCTGAGGTGCGAAGATGACCTACACCTACAGAGGCTGTAATCTTGTCCAACTTCTTGCGCTTTGTCCACGGACCTATCTGCATTATGGTCTTAGCACGACGTGTTGCAACATCGTCAGATATTTTATCATCCTCCAAAGAGCGCATGCGGATATGGTAGAGAGAGTTCTCACTCTTTGTTCGGCGCATTACAACACCTGTAATGTTTCCTGAGCCCTCTGGCATAACTCGTGCGGCACGGAACTTGGCATTACGATGAGTGTATAGCTCGCCAATCTCGCCCAAAGCATCTCGGATAGGCTGTATATACTCGTTATAGACAGTGGTAAATGGAAGAGATGGCGCATAAGCGTAGTCTAAGTAGTCGCCATTAAAGTCCTCATGAACATTGACATAAGTTCCATAAGGAACGGCATACTCAACATTCTTGATTGTTACAAGGCAGTGCTCGTACTGCTCAATCTGACCTACATAGTCCAACTCAATAGGAGCTATGCCAGCAGACGGCTCTGAGAACTTAACTCGAGAACTTGGGAAACCGGCAATTTTAGGGGCGAATGTACTCTCGTCGATGCCTACACCCTGGTCAAGGACAAATGCCATATCCTTAAGGTGTAGAGTAACGAGTGTGTTGACAGGGTAGATATTCGAGTCTGCATCCTCAAACTCGATACACATACCGCAGTTGCTTTGGTCCATGATAATCATGTGTGTTCTATCGAAGTTGCCCGAAGTAGGGTCGCTGATGACATATCCCTCAACATAGACATTCTCTGTAATGGCTCCAAGACCATCGGTTGCCAAAAGAACATCTTGAATAGTCCACTTCTGAGCAGCCTTAAAGTCGGCAGAAGTACCTTGCTGGATATAGAGGATGTGCTCTAAATCGGTTCCGATAGCACGGAACTTAACAGAGGATATACGCTCATCATCCGTCTCGTTAGCGAGTACGACTAACTCTTGATAGTCATCCTTCTTATTGCCTAAAGAGAGCCAACCTGAGTTTTGTGTAACTTCAGCCTTCCACTCTACGTTAGAGGCGATACGAATCTTGAAGGTCTCACCAAACTCGTTGACAATCTTTGTATTGTCAGGATATGCGTATGCAAAGTCCATTACTGGAACGTTTGCAGTTTGGTTAAATGTAATGGTTGCCATTACCTGACCACGAGAGATTACATTCATCTCGCAGGTACGAGGGTATGCTGTCTTATTCTCAAAGACCTTGATGCCAAAACGAGCATCGTTTTTACCTGATGATGGCCATGCCTGACACCACTCGTTATCCTCCTCAAAGGTAGGCTTAAGCTCCCACTCGCCAATATCAGAGTAGAGCAAGAACTCATAAAATCCGCCTGTTATTGCAGTGTCAAACTCAGTAAATTCCACCTGTTGTCCATCAACTTCTTGATAGAGCTTTACAGATGTGCCTACACTCTGTTCTTGTTCTTGACACGAGCCGGCAAACAGTAGCATAAGTAGCGTCAGAAAGCCGAGGCTGTGCTTTATATAATTGTGTTTCATATTGTGCATATATTAAATTACTACTCAATACCTCGCTCAATGGCATTCTTTGACCACCATACAGGAGTCTTCATATCATCGCCACCGTAATATACCTTTTGCAATCGCTCAAGAACTGTTGCGTAGTTCTTCTGATTGGTGATAGTGGTATTGTCAGGATAGCAGAAACGACGAGGAAGAATATGGTCGTTGCTTGTTGCAGAGCCTATTGGAAGAGAAGGATAGCCGGTGCGGCGGTACTCATGCCATGCCTCATAACCTGTCCAGAACAGAGCAATGTACTTCTGGTTCATGATACACTCCAACTCGTGTGTGTAAGGAGCTTTGGAGAGGAAACGACTAATTGTAAGCTCAGTAATGTTAGTACCTGCAGGGTCAACACTGCTCCAATATGCAATTGAGGCCTTGATAGCATTGGTGTAGTACTCCTTTGCCAAACTCTCTCCACCAGGAATCCAACCTCTCCAGATTGCTTCACAGAAAATAAAGAGCACCTCGTCATACTTCATAAATGAAAGTGGAGAGTCGTAGTATCCTAAAGTCTCGTGGTTGATATATGCAATATTGGATACACCTTCAACCTCCGATACAGGCATACCACTCGGATAGCCGTTCCATGCGCCACCATTCTGTGTAAAGTAGATTGGCAGACGTGGGTCGCCTGGCGACTTCATCATATTGATTATAGTCGAGCAAGCTTTACGAGGTGATGAGAACTGAGCCAAAGTATAAGAGCCAAAGGTGTTGACAAACGGCTCGACAGTATCAAAGAAGAGCGTTGCATTATCCTGATTGCTCTCAAAGATAGGGTAGGCTGTAGGGTTGAGGTATATCTCCTGAATCTTTCGGCCTATGTTGAACACCTTATCTCGGTTGCTCAGACGCATCAACAGACGCAAGTAGATAGAGTTGTTGAACTTTCTCCACTTTGTGATATCTCCATTATAGAGCAGGTCGCGAGAGCCGTCAAACTCAGCATTGGTATTGTAGAGTGTATTTGCTCGCTCCAATTGCTCAAATAGCTTAGTATATACATCTTTCTGAGTGTCAAAGGCAGGGTTGTTAATCTTAGTGCCATTAATATTGCCAAATGCCTCAGAGTATGGTACATCACCAAAGCAGTCTGTAAGGTTTGACATAAAGAGCACCTTGAGGGTAATTGCAATAGCCTCGCAATTGACATCCTCACGCTTTTGAGCAAGACGCTCCATCTCGTCAGCTGTTGCCGCCATGCGTGCATACCAATTCCAAGAACCTGCTGTAGTGGTGTTAGGAATTACAAATCGGTGATAAGAGTTGTTACTTGTACCTGATACGGTATATTGTATCAACTCGCCATTAAGGGTCCAAGTGTGGTTGAGCCAACGATCACTTGCATTCATGGTAAGAACCTGAAGCATGTTGATAGGGTTGATTTCGCCATACTCAGGCTGGTTAGGGTTTTTATTATACTCCTCAAACTTTGTTGTGCAAGAACTGAGAGTAATCAAGCACAAACCTATGAGTAGAAGATAATTTTTAACTGTTTTCATAATTTATGCTTGTTTAGAAGTTGAACTTAACATTGAAACCATAAGTACGAGTCATAGGGAAGCTACCTGTCTCGACACCACCATAGAGTGAGCCGCCTGAGATTGATGCTACCTCAGGATCGAACTGAGGCCACTTTGTGATGCAGAATACATTTGTCATAAAGAAGGCTACTGACATGCCCTGCAGAGCCTTAGTACGTTGGCAAACCTTTTTAGGCAGGCTATATTGCAGACGTAGTTCCTTCATCTTCAAGAATGAAGTATCAAATGTGTTGGACTCTACATTGTTACGGTGCCAGATGCATGATGACCAATAGTCAACGATGTTGGTTGTAACAGTTGTATTCTTTGTAAATGTGCCGTCGCTGTTTGCATTTACTCCGTCGTGAATCAAACCATCATATCGGCCCTCAAGCGAGTTGGTAGTCTTACCCATGTAAGAGAAGATAGCGTTTGTCATAGAGTATGCTCTACCTCCATAAGCTGCGGTAAATGACATTGCAAGGGCAAAGTTCTTCCAACGGAGGTTGAAGTTAGCACCTGCTCTCCATTTTGGATACATGTTGCCTACGTATGTCAACTCCTCGCTAAGCAATGGGTTACCGGTTGCCTTATCTACAATAACCTGATTTGAGCAATCCACTCTCTGACCGGACTGGTCATAGTAGAAAGCACCTTGTGGAGCACGCTGGAAGCCTGTACCGTAAATCTGACCTAAGCGTTGTCCTGGGTAAGCATAGATAAGTACTCGGCTACCGACTGTATTTTTGTTAAGCTGCCAAACATCAACTCCGTCAGCCAAAGATTCAAGGTAGTTCCAGTTCTTAGACCAGTTAAGAGCAATATTGAACTTCCAAGTTTTAGTATTGATAGGGCGGATGTTTGTAGAGACCTCGATACCGTAGTTGCGTACCTCTCCGGCGTTAATCATAGTGCTTGATGCGCCTGTAATCCAGTCTGTAGGAACAGAGATAATCTGGTCTGTTGTGCTTGAGTCGTAGTAAGCTACATCGAAACTCCAGATGCCCTTAAAGAGCTTAGCCTCCAAACCGACCTCCCAGCTTCTTACATTTTCAGGACGGAGGTTAGGATTTTTCAGTGAGGCTGTAAGGGCGTATGCGCTTGAGAAGTCGCTACTTGCTGTATAGGCGTCAATAAGCTGATAAGGGTCTGTGTCATTACCAACATTTGCCCATGAACCACGCAATTTAAGCAGTGTAATCCATGATGTGTTACGACGCAGGTTGAAAATCTCGCTTAGCAGCACACTCGCACTTACAGATGGGTAGAAGTATGAGTTGTTGCCCTTTGCAAGGGTTGAAGACCAGTCATTTCGGCCTGTAATGTCGATATAGAACATATCACGATAGCCAAATGATATAAAACCGTAGAAAGAGTTGATGCTCTTATAACGGCGAATGGCAGATGTTGCCAAACCTCCCTTAACATTGTTTATCATATAGACATTCTTCGCATCCAGCATATTTGCCTTAAGGTTGATGTTGTAATATCTATAAATCATGTTATTTCCACCAAATGAGGCGTTGAGAGAGATTCCGTTTGCCAACTCCTTCTTGTAAGCGAGCAAAAAGTCGTTGTTAACCTCTATCTTACGAGCAGTCTGCTCTCTGTACATACCCTGCAGATATGAACGAGACCAGAACGGCTTTCTCTGGGTACGGAAGTCGTTGTTCAAATCCAAACCGGTACGCAGGGTGAGTGTAAGCTCGTTGCGAAAGAGGTTTGCAGTAACGCTTACATTTCCATAGAGACGGTCTCGCTGCTGTGTGTTAAGGTGCTCGTAGCTCATCCAGTAAGGGTTGTCGCTCTGGTTGTTGATAAGTGTACCCTCACTCTGCTCCCAGTATGTATTGGTTCTATCGTGAAGATACTCCTCATAGACACCTCTATCGGTAACCGAAACAGGTAACCACATCAGAGACTTAAGAGGTGAAGCGTCGCTATAACCGGAGATAGGGAGGTTATCCGAGTTCTTACGGTAGTAGTTAATCTTCGCCTGAGCATTGATATATCTATTCTTCTTACTTGCCATAGAGATACCGATACTCTGGGTGTTATAACCTGTATTTGGAACAATCCAACGGTTGCGAACATCCTTGATAGAGACACGTAAACTCTGACCCTTGCCGTCGCCGGCGTCAATAGCCAAAGAGTTGGTCCATGTGGCACCTGTCTGGAAGAAGTCTTTGTAGTTGTCCTCTACCTTGTAAGGGCGGCGGGTGTATGTATCAGTCTCCCAATCACGAGACTCGTACATATAACGCATCTGACCCTGAACCTTCTCGCCAAACGAGAAACGAGAGTGGTAACGGCTAACCTTCTTACCAGTATCGGTCTTATTTGCTGTTACAGTCCAGAAAGAGTACTCAGCAGGGTGCAGACCGGTCTCATCACGCTCAATACCTGAGTAGCCCCAGTTTCCTGCGCCATACTCATATTGGAAATCAGGCCAGAAACCAGGCTGGTCCAAAACGACATTCGTGCTGTACTGAATGCCAAGACCCTTACCCTTCTTGCCAGATTTGGTAGTGATGATAATAGCACCATTTGCAGCACGTGAGCCATATAGAGCTGTTGCAGATGGGCCTTTGAGGACAGATACAGACTCAATATCGTCAGGGTTCAAGTCGCCCGCACCATTACCGTAGTCGATAGGGGCGTCGTTGTCCTGATAAGATGAACCGCTTGAGTTCGCATCCATGTCGGAGTTGATAGGTACACCATCTACTACGAATAGGGCGGTGTTTTTGTCGTGTGATAAAGAGCCCTCACCACGAAGCGTTACACGCATAGAACCTGCAGGGCCTGCTGCAGAGGTGTCCATGTTAAGGCCGGCAACCTTTCCATTAAGACCACTCAGCCAGTTACTTGTCTCGGCAACTGTAAAGTCCTCGTTTCCGAGTTTAGAGACGGCATAACCCAGACTCTTCTCTTCACGTGCAATACCGAGGGCAGTAACCACAACCTCGCTAATCTTCTGCATCTCGTCTTTGAGAATAGCATTAATCATTGTACGACTGCCGACAACTACCTCCTCACTCTTGTAACCAATAAACTCAAAAATGAGCACATCGTCAGCGGAGTTGACCTTGATAGAGTAGTTACCGTTGATGTCGGTAGTAGTTCCTACTGTCGAGTTTTTAATTGAGACAGTAGCACCAATTAAAGGAGTAGGAGCCTCATTGCCGGTCTGCCCTTGGAGTGTACCATGGACAATATGACTCTCCGCATAGATATCTGTGCCGCTAAATAGCAAAAGCGCTATTGTGAGTAAACAGATGCGTACTTTACTCCTCAGAGTGTGTTGCTGTAAGGAGCAACTTTTCAATGTAGAATCACTCATGTAGGTAGTTTTTTAAGGTTAAGGTTAATAATTATTAATTGATTATCTTATTGTCTTTAATTAAAAGACAAAAGTAATAAAAAAATATGGAACTTCCAAATAAATTTGGGGGTGTAAAATTATGGGCAAAATGGCTGTAAAATTGATAAATAAAAGAGTTATAGATAGCGCTTAAGTGGTCTATAAATTAGGCTTTTAGTGATTATTTTCGACTATATTTCGAGTGGAATAAAATAAATTCTGTAAAAAAGGGTTGCTGATGTGAAAAATCAATAATATTTTCATATCTTTGTAAAGATTATGCAACTTTGGGAAAATGTTGTGCAAGAAACTTAAAGAGGAGTAAATTAACTAAAAATATAATTATGGCAGAGGTTGTAATAATGCCTAAGCAGGGTCAATCTGTAGAGAGCTGTATCCTGACGGAATTAAAAAAGAGAAAAGGCGACAAGGTAGCTGTTGGAGAACTGTTGTTTGCCTATGAGACAGACAAGGCCTCTTTTGAGGAGGAGTCTAAGTTTGAGGGTACGGTTCTTGAAGTGTTTTTTGAGGAGGGCGATGAGGTTGCTGTGCTGACAAATGTGATGGTTATTGGCGAGGAAGGCGAGGGTGTAGAGCCTTTCCGTCCAAATGGCCAAGGCGTAGCGGCTGTTGTCGAACAGAGTGTTGCAGATAGTCAGCCTGAAATTGGAGAAGAAACCGTAGCTCAGACTGTTACGACTGTTGCGGTGTCTGGTGTCGGCGTCTCTCCAAGGGCAAAACTTCTTGCTGAAAAGAACGGGGTAAATGTTGCCAATATAGCCGGTACGGGTCCTAATGGACGAGTTATTGAATGTGATGTTCTGGCAGTGATTGATGGGGCTGCAAAGATGACACCGCTGGCCAAGGCGGTAGCTCGAGAGACGGGGGCGTCTGCTCCGCAGTTTGGCTCAGGTCTTGCAGGCAGAGTGAAGGGTGCAGATATGGTTGATAGACAGAGCGTTATCTCTGAGGCTGATAGCCAAGTTAAGCCTATTACAAATATGCGTAAGATTATTGCAAAGGCGATGCACTCCTCACTGCAAAATTCGGCACAGCTTACACACCATCTCAGCGCCGATGCTCGTCGTATAATGGAGTTGCGAAAAGCGGCCAAGAGAGCAGCAGAAGAGGGTCGTTTGGCAGTGAATATTACACTTAATGACCTTGTCTGTTTTGCCGTTATAAAGGCTCTGCAGCAGTTTCCGAATGTCAACTCGCACTTCCTCGGCGACTCTATGCGCCTATTTAACAGAGTGCATTTGGGCCTGGCAGTCGATACTGAGCGTGGACTTATGGTTCCTGCGGTAAGAGGTGCAGACAGCCTTTCGATTGTAGAGCTGGCGGTTCGACTGAAAGAGGTTGCTACAGCTTGTAAGAGAGGCTCGATAGACCCCGATTTGTTGTCAAGTGAGGCGGCTTCGTTTACTGTCTCCAATTTGGGTAATTATGGGGTTGAGTTGTTTACTCCGGTTATCAATCTGCCGCAGAGTGCAATTTTGGGTGTCAATACGATTGTTCCTCGTCCAAAGGATATTGGAGGAGGGGTTTATGCCTTTGTGCCGCATATCGGTTTGAGTCTTACTTATGACCATCGAGCGCTCGACGGTGGCGAGGCGACAAGATTTTTAAAGCAGATAGCTATTGAAATAGAGAATTTAAGTATAGAATTTTAAAAAAATACGACAATGATAGATTTAGCAATTATTGGCGGAGGTCCCGCAGGATATGTAGCGGCTGAAAGAGCCGGCAGCAAAGGACTTAAGGTTGTTCTGTTTGAGAAGAGAGAGTTGGGTGGAGTTTGCCTTAATGAGGGCTGTATTCCAACCAAAACGCTGCTCTATAGTGCAAAGGTTTATGATACAGCAGTACATGGAGATAAATACGGAGTATTTGCCAAAGATGCTACGTTTGATTTTGCGAAGATTGTAGATAGAAAAAATAGAGTTGTTCGCAGACTTGTCGGAGGCGTTGGAGTTAAGATGCGAAATAACGGAGTGCAGGTTGTCAAGGGTAATGCCGTAATTGATGGTCGCACGGCTGAGGGTATTAAGATAGTTTGTAACGATGAGGTATTCTTTGCAGCTAACCTGTTGATTTGTACCGGTTCTGAGGCATTTGTTCCTCCTATCCCCGGACTTAAAGAGGCAGGCGATATTGTTATGACCAATCGTGAGATTTTAGCTCTCAAGGAGCAACCAAAGAGCTTGGTTATTATAGGCGGTGGCGTAATAGGTATGGAGTTTGCCAGCTTCTATAACACCCTCGGAACGCAGGTAACCGTTGTCGAGATGTTGCCTGAGATTTTGGGTGGTTTGGATAAGGAACTGAGTGCAATGCTCCGAGGTGTTTATGCAAAGAAAGGTGTTGAGTTTAACCTCTCTTGCAAGGTTACCAAAATTGATGGAAATGTGGTAACATACGTCGATAAGGATGGTGCGGAACATACAGTTTCCGGAGATAAAATTTTGGTAAGTGTAGGTCGTCGTGCCGTAGTGTCGGGCTTTGGCTTGGAGAGCTTGGGCGTAGAGATAGAACGAGGCGGAATAAAGGTCGATAACAAGATGCGTACAAATGTTCCGGGAGTCTTTGCTGCAGGCGATGTTACGGGATTCTCGTTGCTCGCCCATACAGCCAGCCGAGAGGGTGAGGTTGTGGTAAATAACCTCACAGGCCGAGAGGATACAATGCGTTATGATGCTATCCCAGGTGTGGTCTATACAAACCCTGAGATTAGCGGAGTCGGTCTTACTGAAGAGACTGCTCAGGCTAAGGGCGTTGACTATAAAGTGGCAACACTTCCAATGGCCTATGCAGGTCGCTTTGTAGCTGAGAATGAGGGCGGTAATGGAGTTTGTAAAGTTCTTGTGGGCCAGAAACATGGCCAGGTGTTGGGCGTACACATGCTCGGAAATCCATCGAGCGAGATGATTTACGGTGCATGTATGGCAATTGAGTCAGAGCTGACACTCAAAGAACTTGAGGAGATTGTCTTTCCGCATCCTACAGTCTCTGAAATCTTCAAGGAGACTGCCTTCGCAATAAAGTAGTAAATAGCTAACCTTCAAACCTAAATAAAAACCTAAACATTATGCCAAAGTCATTATTTGTAGATCCGGTAGAGTTGAGAGAGTCGGGCCAAATTACCTTTGTCCCTATCCCTGTCAATCAGTATAAAAAGAGTATTGCAGAGGAGATTGCCGATAAAAACTTTACACATGAGGATTTAAAGCGTATATATCGCGATATGTTTATCATTCGCGAGTTTGAGACGATGTTAAATCTGGTTAAGACAACGGGCGGCTATAACGGTGTGGAGTATAACAACCCTGGACCTGCTCACCTCTCTATGGGTCAGGAGGCAGCCGCTGTGGGTATGGCTTATGCTCTTGATACAGACGATTTTATCTTTGGCTCTCATCGTAGTCATGGCGAGATTTTGGCAAAGGGCCTACGCTCAATTGAGATTTTGCCTCAGGCCGAGCTTAAGAGTATTATGGAGCAGTTCTGGGGCGGTGCTACACTTGAGGTTGCCAAAAAAGGCTTTAAGGGTGGAACGACAAAGGATTTGGGAGTCTGCTTTTTGCTCTATGGCGCTATGGCTGAGATTTTTGCTCGTGTAACGGGCTTTAATAAGGGCCTTGGAGGCAGTATGCACACATTCTTTACTCCATTTGGCATCTATCCGAACAACGCTATTGTGGGTGGTAGTGGTAGTATTGCTGTTGGTGCTGCACTATATAAAAAGGTTAATCGAAAGAGGGGTATTGTTGTTGCTAACCTTGGCGATGGAGCTTTGGGCCGTGGTCCTGTAATGGAGGGTATGACCTTCGCCTCGATGGACCAATTTACAAAGCTCTGGCAGGGCGATATGAAGGGAGGTTTGCCGGTTTTGTTCAGTATCATGGATAATCAGTATGCTATGGGTGGTCAGACTCGTGGCGAGACTGAGGGGTACAACTTTGCAGCCCGCATTGCGGCAGGCTTTAATGTCGATTCGATGCATGCCGAGCGTGTTGATGGTTATAATCCACTTGCTGTCATTGACGGTTTTCGTCGAAAGAAGGCTCTGCTTGAGGAGAAGAAGGGCCCTGCTCTGCTCGATATTGTAACCTATCGTTATAGCGGCCACTCGCCATCAGATGCATCGACCTATCGTACTGCTGAGGAGGTTAAGGCTTGGGAGGAGGTTGATTGTATCAAATGTTTTGGCCAAAAACTTATCGAGGCAGGCGTGGCAACACAAGCAGAGTTAGACCAAATCGTAGAGCAGATGAAGAGCGTTATCTTCGAGATGTACAAGCTTGCTATTGATGATACACTCTCTCCTCGTATGGATTTGGAGAAGAATAGTGAACTGCTGAGTCAGATGATGTACTCAAATGGCAGTGTGAACTCTATGAGTGATGCTACACCTGATGTAAATCATCCTATGGAGGAGAATCCAAGGGTTAAACAGATAGCAACAAAGGAACGCTTTGCCTTTGATAAAGATGGTAAACCTTTCTCAAAGATGAAGACATTCGGTCTTAGAGATGGATTGTTTGAGGCTATTATAGACCGCTTTTACAAAGATGCATCGCTTGTTGCCTATGGCGAAGAAAATCGTGATTGGGGTGGTGCATTTGCGGTGTATAGAGGCCTTACAGAGGCTCTGCCATACCACCGACTATTCAATTCGCCAATCTCCGAGGCAGCAATTATTGGTACTGCTATCGGATATGCAATGTGTGGAGGAAGAGTGATACCGGAGATTATGTATTGCGACTTTCTGGGTTGTTGTGGCGATGAGGTATTCAACCAACTTCCTAAGTGGCAGGCTATGAGTGGTAATATCCTTAAAATGCCTGTGGTTGTGCGTGTGTCTGTTGGTAGTAAATATGGCGCACAGCACTCTCAGGACTGGACATCACTCTGCACCCATATTCCTGGATTAAAGGTTGTTTTCCCTGTAACTCCTTACGATGCAAAGGGCCTTATGAACTCGGCTCTGCAGGGTACAGACCCTGTAATATTCTTCGAGAGTCAGCGAATTTACGACATCGGCGAGCAGTTCCATCAGGGCGGCGTGCCGAGGGAGTATTACGAAATTCCAATTGGCGAGCCTGATATTAAGCGAGAGGGTAGTGATATAACAATTCTTACTATCGGCGCAACACTCTACCGAGCACTTAAGGCGGCAGATATATTCAAGGAGAAGTATGGCATTAGTGCAGAGGTAATAGATGCTCGCTCGCTTGTTCCGTTTAACTACGAAAAGGTGCTTGCGTCGGTTAAAAAGACGGGTAAGATTATCATTGCCGGTGATGCAACGGCTCGTGGTTCGTTCCTCAATGACCTTGCTGCCAATATTACTACTATGGCATTTGACTATTTGGATGCAGCACCTGTGGTTTTGGGCTCTCGAAATTGGATTACACCTTGTCATGAGTTGGAGAGCGCATTCTTCCCTCAGCTAGAGTGGTTTGTAGATGCTTATCATCAGAGAATTGCACCAATTGCGGGCTATATTCCTCAGACAAATATGACAGAGGCTGAGGCTTGTCGTCGTGCAAAGGTTGGTGTTTAACATGAGTGTAGATATGACTGGTTTAGAGCAACTTGTAGCTATTTCACGAAAGTATGGCAGAGATAGCCGTTATGTGATAGCGGGAGGTGGTAATACCTCGTTTAAAACCGAAGACAGACTCTATGTCAAGGCAAGTGGGTACTCTTTGGGAACTATTACTGAGGAGGGCTTTGCGGTGCTTGATAGGCAGAGACTAAATGAAATCTCGACAAAGCAGTATAGTGATAAGGCTTTAGAGCGAGAGGCTCAGGCTTCGGCAGACCTTTTGGCTGCATGTGTATCGCAAGGCCGTAAGCCGTCTGTAGAGACCTTGCTGCATAATATAATCAGCGCCCGCTTTGTGGTGCATCTGCACCCGACTATGATCAATGGCCTTATGTCGAGCAGGGATGTGGAACGCCAGACTGCACTTCTTTTTGGGGATAGCGTGCTCTATGTACCATATTCTGACCCTGGCTACGCCCTCTTTAAGAGGGTTGCCATAGCTGTTGAAGAGTATTGGGCAGAGTATCAACGAGAGCCGAAGGCGATTATGTTGCAAAATCATGGCGTATTTGTCGGGGCTGATACAGTAGAAGAGATAGAGCGTGTTTACGAGGAGCTGTTTTCTACAATAGAGAACCATATTGTAATGCCTCTACCTGAGGGTGAATCTCAGATTTGCCACAATCTCTCAGAGATTGTGCCGGCTATAAGGATGATAGTAAGCCAAGGGGATGATATAAAGACACTTAGAGTCATAAATAATCCACTTGTGGAGTGGTTTGCACAAGATGAGGAGCACTTTGCAAAGGTGGCCAACCCGTTCTCTCCGGATTCAATAATCTACTGCAGGTCAAAATATCTCTATATTTCGGCTCAAAGCATAGAACAGATACTTAGTGAGGCTGAGAGTAAGATAGCTGCATATAAGGCTCAAAATGGATATTGCCCTAAGGTTATTTTGATAAAAGGGGTCGGCCTTATCTCTATTGGCGAAAATGCAAAGGATTGTGCCATTGTTGAGGATGTATATACCGATATGATGAAGATTAGCTATCTTGCCCAATCCTTTGGTGGAGAGCATTCGATGACCCCTGAGCAGATTGTTTTTGTCGATAATTGGGAGTCCCATCGCCCAAATATGAAGGCTCTCAATGTGGGACGTGTGGCAAATAAGATATTTATTATTACAGGCGCTGCTCAAGGCTTTGGAAAGGGTGTGGCAAAGTCTCTTATCGAACAAGGCGCAAATATCGTTGTTGCCGATTTGAATGAGTGTACGGGAGAGCAGACTGTATCCGAGCTAAATGCATCTGCGAAAGCAAACAGAGCGCTGTTTGTTAAGTGCGATATTACTGATGTTCAGAGCCTTAACAGACTTATTGATAGTACGATATGTGCCTTTGGCGGAGTTGATGTGTTTGTTAGCAATGCAGGTATAGCACGTGCAGGAGACCTTGAGACGATGAGTGTCGAAAACTTCGATTTGATAGCAAAAGTGAACTATAAAGCCTACTTTCTCTCTGTTCAAGCAGTCAGTCGTGTGATGAAGTTGCAGAATAGATACAGAGAGGATAATTGGGGCGATATAATACAGATTAACTCTAAGAGTGGATTGCGTGGTTCGAAGGCCAATTTTGCCTATGCAGGTAGTAAATTTGGTGGTATAGGGCTTACTCAGTCATTTGCCCTTGAACTTGCTCCGTATCGTATTAAGGTCAACTCGATATGCCCTGGAAACTACTACGATGGACCGTTGTGGAGCGACCCTGTAGATGGACTTTTTGTGCAGTTCCTCAATGCAGGTAAAGTGCCTGGTGCTAAGACGGTTGAGGATGTAAGAGAGTACTACTTGGCTCAGTCTCCGATGCGTAAAGGATGTGCTCCTGAGGATGTGTCTAAGGCTGTACTTTACCTTATTGAGCAGACCTGCGAGACGGGTCAGGCGTTGCCTATTACAGGAGGTCAGGTAATGCTTAATTAGAACTGATTAAGTCGGTTTCTTTTCAATGAAAATCCTCTTTAGCAATAGCCGAAAAGCGACAGAAAATCTGGCCCTGGAGCAACAACTGCTCTTAGGGTCGGAGCAGGTCGTTTTGCTCTATATAAATGACCGAACTGTTGTTGTGGGCCGTAATCAAATAGTCGAGGCGGAGGTCGATTGTAATTATTGCCAGAAGTCGGGTATTGAGGTTGTTCGCCGACTATCGGGTGGTGGGGCGGTCTATCATGATGGCGGAAATTTAAACTATGCCATTATCTGTGATGCAGGCTCTAATCCGTTAGATAGAGAC
The DNA here is from genome assembly GCA_017381935.1 of Alistipes sp. Lineage (GTDB taxonomy): Bacteria > Bacteroidota > Bacteroidia > Bacteroidales > Rikenellaceae > Alistipes. Next base: position 50,989 of record JAFOBG010000021.1, on the reverse strand, counting down.
TATACTCAGCCTATTGTCTGGACCCTTAAACAGATGGGTGTGGATGCTCTTGAAGGAAACCGTGGCCAGATAACGGTAGAGGGAGAGAAGATTTCAGGCAGTGCAAGCATGGTCAGCCGAGGACGTGTGCTCTTTCATGGGACATTGCTCTTTGACTCTGATTTACAGATGCTTAATAATGCCTTGCGAGGTGATGAATCGTTGCGAGGGAAGGGTGTAAAATCGGTCCATAGTACGGTTAGAAACCTAAAACCGCTTCTGCCTCATATACCAACTGTCAATCATTTTGTAGAGGAGATAGAAAGGTGGCTTGCCATGTACTATGAACAATAAGCCCAATAAGCCGACCAATAAGCCCCGAAAGTAGGCTGTAAAATGGCTGCAAAATAAGAAAGGCGCTGATAATCAGCGCCTTTTGTAGTGGATAGGGGATTCGAACCCCTATGTCGTGCGTGAGAGGCACGTATCCTAGCCCTTAGATGAATCCACCATTGGTCTTATTGCGAGTGCAAAGGTAGGCAAAATTTTTTATTCTCCAAACTTTTTAGCAAAAAAAATGCAAAAATCTTAAAATATCTGCGAAAAACTGCAAAAATAGCCTGTATAAGGAGCTGGGCAAAAGTGAGCTCTCCTATGGCCGTCCTCAGTTGACTACTACTGTAGAGATGTTTCGTCCTGACTCATTTGGAAGCACCTTCTTCTTTGTCGATTTAGACTATTCGACAGGTGTTAAGGGTGCCTATTGGGAGATTAGCCGTAAACTCTGTTTTTGGCAGCAGAGTAAATTGAATTGGCTCTCTGTCCATGTTGAGTATAACGGAGGTATGAGTAAGGCAGCCGGCTCATTTAATAATAGTTGGTTAGCCGGTGCAACATACTCCGGCCACTCAAAAGACTTTAGCAAGACGTGGTCTTTGTCTGTAATGTATAAGTATATTCCTCATACTGTAAATGACAAGGGCGCAAGCCAGGTGCATAACTACCAAATTACAGGTGTATGGGGTGTCAACTTCGCAAGTGGCTGGTGCTCATTCTCAGGATTTATTGACTTCTGGCGTGAGTGGCGTGCATGGTAGGGAACATCGCACATTCTGCTGCTTGAGTCTCAGCTCTGGGTAAATCTTAACAAAATCAAGGGTTGTGAGAAGTTTAACCTCAGCGTGGGTACAGAGTTAGAGTTGTCTAATAACTTTGTGGCTAAGGGTTTCTACTTTGTACCAACTTTGGCTCTCAAATGGAGTTTCTAAGATAAAAAATATGATAAAAACAGCCCGTCAAAAACGGGCTGTTTTTAGTTGGAAGCAAACTATCTACTTTTATCCTCAGTAAGGTGGTCTGTATAGTTGACAACTGTCTTGTGGCCTGTTTGAGTTCTGGAGAGTAGAGTCTCTTCCTCCTCCTCTTTTTCGGAGATATGGCCGCAATGTGCACATTGGTACTTGTTGCGGTAGCTATCTACACGGTACTTCAAGTCATAGGTGTCGATATGAACACCGCCAGACTCATTAATAATAGGAACCTCCTTCTTAGTGCGGTCAACAAGCCTGTCGCCAAGATACTCCTCTGTAACCTTAATGCCCTTCTCCTTATGGCGAGTTACAAAATCTCTTTTTATAGTCTCCTCATAGATGCGGGTGTGGCTTGAGAGATATTTAGAGTCGATACGAGAGATAATGGTTATATGCCTACACTTTTCGCAACGACATTTGATAATCAGGATACTTACAGCAATACCTATGCCGAGGTTGAATATAAGTGAAACCCAAGCATACCACCAAGAGTAACCCTCCATCATGGCGATAAGCCACCATAAGTAGGAGCTTGTAACAGATGTGGCAATGAGGATTAATCGCATGATTGTATTGTTGAATACTCTAAATATAGGTATAAGCAACATCAGCAATACAAGTGCAAATACAGGGAGTGTGGCTAAAAAGCAGAGATATAGAATACTGCCTAACCAACGGATAGGGTAGGATAGGTAGTGTAGGAACTTATTTTTGTGCAGGTCTTGACTTGCTACAAACTGCGGGCTGGAGATAATTCGCTGCACGAAAGGCTTTTCGATTAACCATTCTGTGGCTGGTAATAGTTTGAGAATAAGAGAGTTGCCTCCGTGAATACGCTTGTATTCAATATTTGTTGCCACACCGTTGGTATATACCACTTGCGGCTCATAGACCTTCCAATCTGGAGACATGCGTATTGCAAAAGGCATAGGTATAGTAACACTTGAGGCCTTTGCAGGGTTTTTAGGAACAAAGACGGCTCTGCGATACTTGCCGTCAAACTCCTCGAATGTTTTGCCGATGCACTCCTCATAAAACTGCCATGCAGGCATCTTATAGAAGCCATCTTTGTAGTCATAGCCATACTTTAAGTCGAGAGGCTCGAAGTAGCTGTCAATAATACCTCGACGACCATCTAAGGTCTCAGCAAGTAGTAAACGGTCTTTATCCTTGCAGTGGTAAGCTGTAATTTTAAGGCGTGTGCCGGCCTTAAGCATGACATGCTCTTTGCCCGAAATATTGGTGTAGAGTGGCGTTTTCTGCTTGAGTGTTATCTCTATAGGCTCAATATCGGTTGTGGCATCGCCATAGAAAAAACGCTGATATGTAGTTCCAAAAAACAGCCCTAAGATAGTTAGAACAACTGTTGTTACAAATAGTATCGGGATGACGAAAAAAAGTCTCTTCATAAAAGTATGTAATAGTAGTTTTAATAAAAGTCTGTATCTGTGAGATGGTTATCCAATGCTGAACCCCCAATATTTGCTGCAGAGTAACTATTTATGATGCCTCATAATTATTTGATTTTGTCAATATTTACAAAAGTAACAAATAATTTGAGATTTAACAAAAAGGGGCCGACTAAAATTTAGCCGACCCTACATATTTGTATATTAGAGACTTATCGTTTTGACGTTACATCACGCTCATACTGCTGAACATCGGCAATAAACGATTGACCTACAGGAACGTTGTTGCGTAAACAATACATATCCCAAACGGCGTTCCAAGGCAGGTTTTTGCTCTCCTCAAGGAGTGCTAAACGCTCAAAGCCTTGTCCGTTTGCTTCATACTCTCTCAGTTGAGTAAGTGGTTCAAGCAGGGCCTGCAACAGACATTTCTGAGTTGCACGAGTACCGATAACGTATGCTCCGATACGGTTGATAGAGGCGTCGAAGTAGTCAAGGCCTATATGAACGCGGTCAAGAGCGTTGCAGCGTACAATCTCTTTGCAGAGGTCCATAGTCTCGTCGTTCATAATTGTTACGTGGTCAGAATCCCAGCGTACAGGGCGGCTTACATGAAGCATAACCTCAGGAACGAAGAGTAGGAGTGAAGATAGCTTGTCGGCTACGCTTTCAGTTGGGTGGAAGTGGCCTGTATCGAGGGTTACAATCTTATTGTTCTGCGCTCCGTAACCGATATAGAAGTCGTTAGAGCCTACAGTGTAGCTCTCAAGACCGATACCGAACACCTTCGACTCGACACAATCTTTCATGTTGTTGTACTTCTGAGCGAAAATCTGATCCAAAGAGTCCTTGAGCAGCTCTCGATACTTAAGGCGATTTACAGTGATATCCTTACTACCGTCATGTACCCATAAGTTCATAATACAAGGGTCGTTTTGACGACGTCCCATCTCTTCAGCAATGGCACGACATCTTTTTGAGTGCTCAATCCAGAAGTTGCGAATAGCCTTATCGGGATTTGAAAGCGAGAGGTCGCCAGACTTAGGGTGAGAGAAAGATGTTGTGTTGAAGTCGAGCTTTATGCCATGCTCCAGACCCCACTCAATCCAGCTCTCGAAGTGCTTTGGCTCAACTTGGTCTCGATCTACAAACTGACCTCCAAAGTCGCCATATATCTCATGCAGGTTGAGGCGCTGACGTCCTGGGATGAGTGATGACGCCTTAAGGATGTCAGCACGCAACTCGTCAATATTGCGAGCCTTGCCCGGATAGTTGCCCGTTGCCTGAATACCGCCTGTCAGCTCTCCTGTTGACTCAAAACCGCTAACATCATCAGCCTGCCAGCAGTGCATAGATATCTCTACAGATTGTAGAGTCTCCAATACTTTTTCCACGTCGATACCAAACTCGGCATAACGCTCAACGGCAATCTCGTAACTCTGTTTAATCTTTGATTGGTCCATAATAGTACTATTTTAAGGTTTGAAATCTCTTGTATGCTCTTTGCCACTCGTCGCTATTTTGAGGAGTGAACTGCTCGGTCTCTATTGAGGTGCAGATAATCTGTCGAGCCTCTGATAGAGAACTGACCACACCTGCCGCCATAGCCTGCATCATAACATTACCGATAGCTGTTGCCTCTGAAGGGCCTGCAATAACCCTCTTGCCAATAGCGGAGGCGGTATATTGATTGAGTAGAGGGTTCTTCGAGCCGCCGCCTATGATGTGAAGTGTGTCGATTGCAAATGGAGCCATGCTCTCTAACATCTCCAGCACCTCTCTATATCTGAGGGCAAGGCTCTCAAAGATGGTGCGGACTATCTGAGCATCGCTTGTAGGAACACTCTGACCTGTACGGATGCAGAACTGCTCAATTGCTGCAAGCATAGATTTAGGGTTGGCAAAAGATTGGTCATCAGGGTTGATAAAGCTTACAAATGGCTCTGCTGAGTCTGCCATGCTGACAATATCGGTGTATGAGTAGTGCTTGCCAACACTCTCCCACTCCTTGCGGCACTGCTCCAATATCCACATGCCGCATATATTCTTTAAAAAGCGTGTAGTGCCATATACACCACCCTCATTTGTAAAGTTGTGCTTAAATGACTGCTCTGAAATTATCGGCTCAGCGGTCTCGATACCCATCAGCGACCAAGTGCCCGATGATAGATATGCAAAACGCTCGTTATTGGCAGGTACTGCCACTACTGCTGAGGCTGTATCATGGCCTGCAACGGCGACAACATCTACCTTGCCGATGCGGGTTGAGCTTGCAATAGCATCTCTCAGAGGCCCGATGACACAACCAGGAGCCTGAGGCTCTAAAAGTAAGTTGCTCTTAACGCCTGCAGCCTCAAGTAGGGACAGTTCCCATGTTGCGGTGCGAGGGTTGAGAATTTGTGAGGTTGAGGCGATAGTATATTCGCAGAAGTACTTGCCTGTAAGCATATACGATAGTGCATCGGGAATAAAGAGCAGATGCTCTGCCTCCATGATAGGGGTGTAGCCCTCCTTTACGGCGGCGTATATCTGGTAGAGGGTGTTGAAGTTCATCACCTGAATACCTGTTGCATTATAGACTGTATCACGAGAAACTATCTCAAAGAAACGCTCCGGCATACCATCTGTATATGGGTCTCTGTATGCTCGAGGCATGCCCAAGATAGAGCCATCCTTGCCAATTGGCACAACATCAACACCCCACGTGTCGATACCTACAGAGCAAACCTCAATGCCCTGACGAGCACACTCCTTTAGACCATCTAAGATGCTCAGATAGAGGGAGAGTAGGTTCCAATAGAATTTTCCATTAACCTCCACAATGGCATTTGGGAAACGGGTAAGCTCTTTTGTTTCAATTTTGCCATTACATAGAGTGCCGAGAAGTGTTCTGCCGCTGGTTGCGCCCAAATCAAAGGCTAAAAAGTTATATTTCTTCATAGTTCTCAACTATTTTTAGTCATACTATTGCAAATTTAAGGATAGTTTTGCTATATTTGGATTTCAAAAATGATATTAAAGTTTTCATATTTGACACGCTATGCAAACTCTAAAGAGTAACTCGCTTAAATATCTTGCCATCGGGCCAAATGATGAGGCGTGGGGAGTGGTTACTACAACGGTGGGTTGGCAACAAATATCGGCCAATGCATCTTATCCTGCCATGCAGCATCCTGCAACATATAACTTTAAGCCCAATAATGGTCGCATACTTGATGAATATCAGCTGCTCTACATCACTGAAGGGTGTGGTGTTTTTGAGTCGCAGTCTGTCCCTAAGTGCCGTGTTGAGGCCGGAACAGTTATACTGCTCTTTCCTGGTGAGTGGCATAACTATTCGCCCGATAAAGAGCAGGGGTGGAGCGAGTATTGGATAGGATTTCGAGGGGCTGCAGCATCGATGCTCTTTCGCTCGGAGCTCTTTTGCCGTGAAAATGCGTTGTTATATATAGGTATGAGTAACTCGATAGTCTCGCTCTATCAGGAGGCTATCAGACTTGCCGAGGGGGAGAATATAGGTAGCCAACAGCTGATATCGGGCATTGTTTTTCACCTCTTGGGGTTGATATATTATAAGGTGAAAAACAAAAACTCCAAAACCGGTTATGTCGAGGAGACTATAGGGGAGGCTCGATTGCTGATGCGCCAAAATATAAGTCATGCTGTGCGAGTGCAGGATATAGCGGCCAAGATGGGCGTCGGTTACTCATGGTTTCGCCAGAACTTTAAGCGTGTAACGGGCATCTCGCCTTCGCACTACCAGATGCTGCTTATAATCAGTCGTGCCAAGGAGTTACTTGTAACTTCAGATATGAGTATTGCTGAGATTGCCTATACGCTCGGCTTTGAAAATACGGGCCATTTTTCGACACTTTTTCGCAAAATGGAGGGTCAGAGTCCACGACAATTTCGTGATGAAAATAGACTTAAATAGGCTCGATTAAGAAAAATTTGCTACATTTGTTGTGCAATTATAAATTAGAAACAGATTATTAAAACAGAGAGATATGAATAAATTTAGACCTTTTATACTTGCCCTTACAGTAGCTCTATCAGCAATGATTGCGTATGGTTTGTGGACACGACCTGGTGTAGTAGAGACTGATGGTCAGGGTTTTTCTGCACTTCGTGTTGTAGAGGATATTGAGCAGATTTCAAAAACACACCACTCTGTAGCCCATCCGGTTGAGCGTGCTCAAGTGAGGGATTATCTTGTTTCTCGCCTTAATGCTCTTGGTGCAGATACAGTAAAGCTGTTTGAGTATAAAGGACTTACAGGTCCTGAAAATAAACATGTCGTATATACCTTCGATGCGACCAATGTTTTGGCTGAGTTTAAGAGTCAGACAAGTCAAACTACCCCTTCTCTACTCTTTGTTGCTCACTATGACTCACGCTACTCTCAGCCAATGCCCCACAGAGATACCGTGTGGTCATACGGCGCTGCAGATGACGGCTATGGTGTTGGCGTAATTCTTGAGGCGATAAGTGAACTTCTTAAAGTTCGAGATGAGTGGAAGCAGAGTGTTAAGGTGCTCTTTACCGATGCTGAGGAGGTTGGTATGAAGGGTATGAAGACTATGTGGGCACAGAATAGAGAGCAGTTTGAGGATGTGGGTCTGATGATTAACATTGAGGCTCGTGGTCCTTGGGGCCCTGCTCTGCTCTTTGAGACCTCTAAGGGTAACGAGAAGATAATGGACCTTTACAGTAAGGCGGCTAAGTATCCGTTTACTTACTCTTTGACAACTGTTGTCTATAACTTTATGCCTAATTTTACAGATTTTACAATTGTCAAAGATGATATTCCGGGCATGAACTTCTCGACTGTTGCCGATATCAACCACTACCATACAGATTTGGACAACTTCTCGAATATAAACCCTAAATCTATACAGCACTATGGCGAACAGATTGTGCCTATAGCTGTTGAGTATCTGACAAATACACTCTATTCGGATAAAGACTCTTTGCGAGCAACAGAGGATACAACAAACTTTACAATACCACTTCTTGGACTGTTTAACTTCTCGGCAAAAGGGTATATGTGGCTCAATATTGCGCTCTTCGTACTCTTTGTACTAATGCTGTTTATAAATGTAGTTCGAGGTAGTGTGTCGCTTAAAAAGGTGAGTTGTAATGCGGGTGTTACTCTTGCAGTAGCAGTGTCGGCATTGGTTGTAGGCGAGGTTGTGGCTCTTCTCTGCGCTTTAGCATCGGACGTTAAGTTTCAACCATTTGGCATACTGCAGGGTATAAAGTGTGATAATGGGGTGATGATTGCAACTGTTGCTCTTATGGCAGTTGTTGTTGCTGCTATCTATCTTCTGCGTCGTAGAGAGGCTGCTCAAAAGTGCGCTAACTCAATTCGTGAGAGCGCAAAGAGCGTGGCTGTCAATCAGTATGCTTTAAACAGACTCTACGGAGCACTATTGCTTGCCTTTATGCTGAGTGCTCTGTTGCTTGTTGCTTTGGGTGAGAATTTGATGTTCTTCATCCCGCTTGCAGTAGCTACTATTGCACTTCTGCTATACCGCATCACACGCCTTAAGGTGTGGTTGCTTGCAGCAATAGCTATAGTGCTGCTCCATGCTCTCTCGTTCCTCTATGCTCTTGCAATGGCTCTTACGATAGGTGCTTTGGGTGCTATTGCCATGCTTGCAGTGTGTGATATTTTGATTTTGATACCTCTTGCCGACCTCTACTGCTCAAAAAGAGCGTAGCGGGGAGAAATAATAATGTGATATTTTCTCGCTTTTTACATATTATTGTGTATATTTGTGAAAAATAGCACATTATGGAGGCCGTTGATTATCAGAAAAAACTACAATCTATTAGGGAAAAGATTAACAATAGCTCTTCGCCTACCTCAGATATTGCACCTGCAGATGTTGAGGATGGGCTCTATTGTTGTGTTCTTTTGGCAGAGGAGAATAATCGACATCAATACGGCAGTTGGGTGAATAGCGCCTTAGCCAAAGAGTTTTTGGGCTATGCCGCTATGTTGAATAACTCTGTAGAGAGCCTTGATTCTATTCAGATAGCCGCAGAGCGTATGGCTGATACAATTTTCGATAGACCTCGCCTAAAGGCAGAGTTGATACGGTTTCGATTGGGCGTTTTACGCCAAATGTCTCCTAAAACAGATAAGCTGCTCTCTACAATTAAGACCTGCGAGGAGAAGTTGCTACAAATTACTACCAATATCGGCTATGCCGACAATAATGAGTTTGATAAAATAGTCCAAGAAGGGTGGTTAAAATATGACCCTGTAGAGTGGAGCGCACGCTGGGAGGAGGTTATAGACCAAGCTGAGGAGATTGCCTATAAAAATCTATCAGACCATCCTCGAGGAATGGGCTTCTGCCATGCACTTTGGCATGAAAAGCGACGAGTGCTCTGCGAACAGTTCGGTGTCAAGTGGCGTTCGCCGGCTATGATGAATAGAGGCGTATTGTTTGATTGACAATAGCTTGCAGATATGATGCCTATGCTTAGAGTTTTGGTCGCTGCTTGACAAATATCAACTTCGAGGTGTCATATCCACGATTCTCTGCGATGGCGAGGATGTGATTTAGTGTACTTTGGTCGAGTTGTGGGGTGCGAGAAAGTATCCATAGATAGTTCGGGGAACTACTGCCTACAAGTGCCCAATTATACCCTTTGTCTAGGGCGAGAATATTGTAATCAGAGTAGAAAAATAGGAAGAATGAGACACGCAACTGCCCTGTCTTTTTGCCAGCATGTGCTTTGCCGATAGACTCTTTGATGCGCCCTGTAGATGTATCCATGCCGCTGTTTTTGACCTCTATCTTGCCATTTGAGAGAGGGGTGTATAGCGCCTCGCAATACTCTAAATTACGCTCAAAACGGTGGTCGTAACGTGCTATTTCGTACCAACGCCCCATGTAACGCTCAGTATCAAACTTTGAAATTGTTGAGTTGTCTATCTCAACCTTCGGCTCGGCATAACAGCTGAGGGCTGAAAGAGCCATAACTGTAAACATAAAGTAACTTTTTCCCATAACAGATTCTTTGTAACTATTACCATTGCATGTTTTGTGCCAATCAGAGGAGAAGTAGTATTTTTTTTGTTAATTTGATTTATTTTAACTACCTTAGCAAAATAAAATAACCTAAAACGATAAAATATAACTATGGAGAAGATTTCGCGCAAACTATTTCTCAAAAGAGCTGTAGCCGGTTTGGCGACATTGGCAGTAGCTCCAAGCCTGCTTTCGTGTACGGATGAGCATGAGGAGGAGATAAGAAAAATCGCTCCTTTGGTAGGTGAGTATGATGTAGTTGTGGTGGGTGGAGGCCCAGCAGGATTTATATCGGCCATTGCAGCAGCACGCCAAGGTGCTAAGGTGGCAATTATTGAGCGATACGGCTTTTTGGGAGGCATGGCAACCATTGGTTATGTTGCGCCGATAAGTGTTTTTGCCCTTAAGAATGAACTTGTTATAGGCGGTATTCCGTGGGAGTTTGTTAAGAGACTTGAACAGATGGGTGGCGCATTTATTGAGTGGCCAAAGGCGAATATAGACTTCGATATTGAACTCTACAAGCTCTGCTGTCAGAGGATGATTCTTGAGGCAGGCGTAGATATGTATATGCACTCGGCAATGGTTGGCTGTCAGATGAGTGGCAAGAGTATTGACTCTGTAATTATAGAGAATAAGAATGGTCTTGAGACTATCAATTCAAAGGTGTTTATTGACTGTACAGGTGATGGCGATTTGGCATATATGGCTCAGGTGCCTATGCAACCAAATCCCGATAATGAGCTACAGCCGTCATCATTCTGCTTTATCCTTTCAGGAGTCGATACAGATAGTGAACTGCTCAATAAGTGCATGTATCATAACGGTATTAATGGACCGAGTCAGTGTAAGCCTGTTCGAGAGAAACTGCTTGCCATGAAGGCTGCAGGTGTGGATATGCCAGACTTCGGAGGTCCATGGTTTAACAATGTGCTACACAAGGGCAGTGTGGCTGTGAATATGACTCGTCGAGCTGCCAATGCGACAGACAACCGCAATTTCAGTGCTGTGGAGTGCCAGCTGCGTGAGGATATATTTACCTTTACCAAGATTCTTAAGGAGAACTTCAAGGAGTTTAAGGATTGTTATGTAGCCTCTACAGCTCCGCAAGCAGGTATTAGAGAGTCTCGTCGTATTCTTGGCGTGCATACGGTAACGGCTGACGAGTATGTAAATGCTTTTAAGTATGAGGATAGCATCTCTCGAGGCATACATCCTATTGATATCCATGCCAGCAAAGGTACAAGTCAAGTAAGAATAGACCTTACAAAGCCTGCCTATGTTCCATATAGAGCCCTTATTGCCCCTCAATATCCAAACCTCCTTGTTGCAGGCCGATGCATCTCTACTGACCGTCAGGCCCTTGCCTCGTTGCGAGTAATGGCGAGTTGTATGGGTACAGGCCAGGCTGCAGGTGTGGCAGCGGCTCAGAGCATTGCTCAACGCTGTGCGGTACAAGATGTTGATACATCTAAGTTGGTGTCAACACTCAAAGAGCTCGGAGCTGTTCTGTAAAGTGTAGAAAACGACGTAGAAAGCGACATATAGTATATTTATAGGCAAAAAAGTCTTGTTTTTGAGAACAACGAGACGGTTTTGGTGTTACCTTTGCACAGGTTTTTGAGAATTTAAATAGAACTGTTAAAATGCAAAGTATCGCTCCGTGGTTGCTTATACCATTTGTGATAATGTTGCTCACTATCGCCGTGGCCCCATTGGTGGCAAATAAATGGTGGGAAAGTAATAGCAACAAACTATTCTATGTCATCTGTCTTGCACTACCGACATCGGTTATACTTTTTGTATATGATCTGGGGCATGAGCTTATGCATCAGATGCTCTATGATTATATCCCATTCATTATATTGCTGTGCGCTTTGTTTGTAGTTACGGGCGGCATTAGACTTACGTGTAACTCCGTGGCTACGCCGACCGTAAATACAACAATGCTCTTCGTGGGATACTGCATAGCCTCATTTGTCGGAACTACGGGAGCTGCTATGTTGCTCATCCGCCCGCTATTGGAGATGAATAGAGATAGAAATTTCAAGGCCCACACTATCTTTATCTTTATCGCCCTTGTGGCTAACTGTGGTGGTATTCTTACACCTCTTGGAGATCCACCATTGTTTTTGCTCTATCTGCGTGGTGCCCCATTTAGTTGGTTTATGGATATGTACCCTCAGTGGGTTGCTGTGGGTGCAATATTGCTCTTAGGATACTTTATTGTGGATTCATATATTTACCATCGTCGTGAGTATATTGGAGTGCGTCCGAGCTATCACTATGATGATGAGAGTGGATTCTCTATAAATGTGCGTGGCGCAAAGAACTTTATCCTACTTATTGGAATTGTTTTGAGCGTAGCGATGATAAATCCGTCAACCATCCCTGCAATGGCAGCGCCAGATGCGCCTATATATATGAAGTTCCTTAGAGAGATTGTTCTGGTTGCTATAATCCTACTCTCGCTAAAAATCACTAAGCGCAAGATTAGAGTTGATAACCACTTTACCTGGGAGCCTATAGCCGAGGTGGCTATTATATTTATAGGTATATTCGTTACCATGACCCCTGCCCTGATATTCCTTAATCAGAATGCTCAGAGCCTGGGTATATCGGAGCCTTGGCAGTTCTACTATGTTGCAGGTGCGCTCTCTTCATTCCTCGATAATGCTCCTACAGCCGTAGCCTTTCATACCGTAGCTCAAGGTATATCTGAGGGCGGAACACTTGTGGCAGGCGTTTCGGAGAATATACTTAAAGCAATCGCAATGGGCGCAGTCTTTTTCGGCTCTATGACATATATCGGCAACGGTCCGAACTTTATGGTCAAGTCTATTGCCGAGAAGGAGGGTGTCAAAATGCCGTCATTCTTTGCATATGTCGGTTGGGCTGTGATAATACTGCTGCCTGTATATATCTCGGTGCAATACTTTCTGCTGTAGAGCTTGAATAGATACAATGTGAATAATTATGGTGGCGTATGTGGGAACAATCTCTACATACGCCACCGTTGATAATACGGTAAAGTTATCCCTTATACCTTACAAAGCCTATTAATATCTTTTACCCCGACAATAGGCTTGGTGTAGCCAAACTTGACACAACTTATCATTGCTTTGGCCACTTGCTCTATAGTATTTGAAAAGCCTGGTACCCAGGTAAAGAGCCAATGGTACTTACCCCAGCCTTGTAGTCGCTTCTGACCTTTGTAAGGCTTCATTCCTGCAGGGCGAAAACCGTATGCCGCCTTGAAAGGCAGTTCTCGTAGTTCTCGCTCGGTCTTAGCCTTTGTTTGCGACCAAAACTGACGAGATGTTTCACTTGTCCCGGCACCACTGACATAGATAAACACAAACTCAGGCTTTGGGCCGATAGCCGCAGCGAAGTGCATCGTAATCTGGTATGAGAGGTGGTAGTAATCCTCTTTAGACATGCCGATATTACTCTTGCCCGCACAGAAAAAACAGGCATCATAGCCCTGTAACTTCGTGTCAGCCGTAGGTAAGGTCATAAAGTTATTCACGATATACTCTTCGAGCTTGGGGTGTGAGATTTCACAGGGGCGACGGCTTACGCTAAGCACCTTCTCGACCTCCGGATTGTCAAGACACGCAAGTAGTACCCCTTCACCTACAAATCCTGTTGCGCCTGTAAGTATAATCTTCATATTTACTGACTATTTAATGGTGGACTTTACCACCCCCCCCCTGCCTTTTTGCTTAGGCTACAGTGCAGGTAACACCTAATGCCTCGACTCTTTTGGCAATAGCCTCTAACTGCTCACGCTCAACCCTCTTAAGGGTCTTGCAAGGGGTATCACGGGCTATAGAATAGACCATAACAGATTGCGGACGGAGCGTCTCTACAACTTTGAGCCATGCCACTACCTCCTCCTCGGTTGTGTTGTCAAACGGCTTGTTGTTGTACACTCCACTAAGGAACATTGTCTGCAGAATAAACTGGCCATTAAACTGAGATAACTGCTCTATGATTGTGGCAACTGAGTATTTGCAACAAGGCTTGTTGAGTATGGCCGCTGTTGCGTCAAAGGCTGAGTCGAGCTTGAGGATATTATTATCAACACGTCTCAATGCACGAACCACATCCTCTCTATGCAGTTGAGTGGCGTTGCTGAGGACCGATATTTTGGCATTTGGAGCCAAAGCGTCTCTAAGAGCTATCGTACTCTCTATAATAGCCTCAAAGTCGGGGTGCATTGTGGGCTCTCCATTGCCTGCAAATGTTATTACATCCGGTAGTTCTTTTTGGGCAGCCATCTGCTCAAGGGCTGTACGAAGAGAGTGTTCTACCTGCTCAAGAGTGTTGAAGTGGTGAGAGCCACGGTTGTCGTCATTCCAGCCACACTCACAATAGATGCAGTCGAATGTGCATAACTTTGCCTGAAGGGGTAGCAGATTTACTCCGAGTGAGATACCGAGGCGGCGAGAGCGTACAGGACCATATACTATTTGAGGATATAATGCAGTCATGTCAAATTGTATTTAAAATATTAATCACAAATGTAGTGATTTTTTTTGAAAAAATAGTATCTTTGTAGAGTAACAAACCTATAAAACTATGAAAAGAGTATTTATTACTATCGCACTAATCTTTGGTGCACTTTTGACTGTAGCGCAAGTTGAGGCTAAAGAGCCGGTAAAGATTATCTTCGATACCGATATGGGTAACGATGTAGATGATGTTGTGGCTCTCGATATGTTATATAAATATGTAGATGAGGGTACTATTGATCTGCTTGGCATTCTTTCGAGCAAGCGAGAGATAGGAAGTATCAAATTTATTGATGCTATGAACACAATTTATGGTTATCCTAATATTCCAGTCGGCATAGCAAAAACCTACCCTGATGAGAAGTATGTGTGCATAGATAAAAAACTCAACTATGCAGACTATACTGTGGCTCAACATAACTACCCTCATACCATTAAAGATTGGGATGCTGTAGAGGATGGATATAAGCTCCTTCGCAGGCTGTTGAGCAAGGAGGAGGATGGTAGCGTAACCCTTGTTATGGTTGGATTCTCTACCAATTTGGTGCGTATGCTTGACTCAAAGGCAGACGAGTATTCAGAGCTTGATGGTAAGTCTCTTCTGGCAAAGAAATTGGACAAGGTTGTCATTATGGCGGGTAACTTCCACGAGAAGAAAAAGGAGTATAATGTATGGAATGACCACTATGCAGCTGTTCGCTTCTATGCAGAGTGCCCTGTGCCAATGTTGTTTACAGATGTAGTGCTCGGTAAGAGTGTGCTTTATCCTTATCAGGCTGTATATGAGGGATTTAAGTATGTAGATAACCATCCTCTGGTTGTCGCTTTCCACTACTACGCCCAAATGCCATACAACCGTCCGCTGTGGGATCCGACTGCAGTTCTGTTTGCTGCTGAGGGTCATAAGGGCTATGCGTCGTTGACAAAGCGTGGATATGTTACCGTTGACCAGAAATCTATTACAGACTTTACAGAAGATAAGAGTTCAAATCGTCAATACTATCTTGTAAACGATAAGCAAAGAGCTGCTATTGTTCGTCGGATAGTAGAACTTACTATGCGTACTCCAAAAAATCTTCAATAGCAAAACTGCCCTGTAGATGTGTATAGCGCATCTTTTGTGAAAGTGTTAATAACTTGTCAAAAATTACAGCGGTAAAAATTTGGGAAATAGAGGGAAATATCCCTATATTTGTGGTACAAAATATCAGAATTAAGTAGTCCCTTTCGAGGGGCTATTTTCGCCTAAGAAGGAAAACAAATAAATAAAACTTATATATTTATGAATAAAACACCTAAAAAGGTAGAGTATGCCGATGCAGTAGCTGTCGCAAAAGAGTATTTTGCGGGGGACGAGCTTGCTGCAACAGTATGGGTGAGCAAATATGCGCTCAAAGACTCATTTGGCAATATCTACGAATCATCTCCTGCTCAGATGCACGAGCGTATTGCATCCGAGTTAGAGCGAATTGAGAATAAGTACTCAAATCCGCTGACAAAGGCTCAGATTTTTGAGTTGTTGGACCACTTCCGTTATGTTATTCCGCAGGGAGGTCCTATGACCGGTATTGGTAACAACTTCCAGGTAGCCTCTCTGTCAAATTGCTTTGTAATCGGTCATAAGAATCCGGCTGACTCATACGGTGGAATCTTCCGTATGGATGAGGAGCAGGTTCAGCTTATGAAGCGTCGTGGTGGTGTAGGACATGACTTGTCTCACATTCGTCCTGCAGGTAGCCCTGTGCTTAACTCGGCTCTCACATCGACCGGTATTGTTCCATTTATGGAGCGTTACTCAAACTCTACACGAGAGGTTGCTCAAGATGGTCGTCGTGGAGCGCTGATGCTTTCACTCTCTATCAAGCACCCTGATGCAGAGAAGTTTATCGATGCTAAGCTCGATACAAACAAAGTTACAGGCGCAAACGTATCTATTAAGATTGATGATGAGTTTATGCGTGCTGCAATTGAGGGCCGCACATATACTCAGCAGTTCCCAATTGCTTCTGACAAGCCTAAGTATGTTCAGAATATCGACGCTCGTCAGTTGTGGAGTAAGATTATCCACAATGCGTGGAAGTCTGCAGAGCCAGGTGTGTTGTTCTGGGATACCATTATTCGTGAGTCAGTGCCTGACTGCTATGCTGACCAGGGCTTTACAACAGTCTCTACAAACCCTTGTGGCGAGATTCCACTCTGTCCTTATGACAGTTGTCGTCTGCTTGCAATCAACCTATATAGCTATGTAGAGAACCCGTTTACAAAGGATGCTACATTTAATTTCGACCTATTCAAGGAGCATGTCCACAAAGCAATGCACCTTATGGACGATATTATCGACCTTGAGCTTGAGAAGGTTAATCTTATTATTGAGAAGATTAAGTCTGACCCTGAGGATTTGGATGTTCGTCAGGTGGAGATTAACCTCTGGAATAAGATTCAGGATATGGCTCTTAAGGGTCGTCGTACAGGCCTTGGAATTACTGCAGAGGGCGATATGTTGGCTGCTTTGGGTCTTAGATATGGCTCAGAGAAGGCGCTTAAGTTTACCGTAGAGGTACATAAGACCCTTGCTGTTGAGGCTTATCGTGCATCTGTAATGATGGCACGCGACCGTGGCGCATTTACAATCTTCGATGCCGAGAAGGAGAAGAATAATCCGATGATTGCCCGTCTGCGTGAGGCTGACCCTCAGCTCTATGAGGATATGCTGAAGTATGGTCGTCGTAATATTGCAATGCTTACTATCGCTCCTACAGGTACTACATCGCTCATGTCTCAGACAACATCAGGTATTGAGCCAGTCTTCCGTCCTGTATATAAGCGTCGTCGTAAGATTAACCCTAATGATAAGAATGTGGTGGCTACATTTATTGACGAGCAGGGCCAGGCATTTGAGGAGTACAATGTATATCACCATAAGTTTGTTGATTGGCTCAAGATTAACGGCTATGATACATCTCGTCTCCAGACTATCTCTGATGAGGAGCTTGACAAGTGGGTTGCAGCCTCTCCATATCACCGTGCAACGGCAAACGATATTGATTGGGTGGCAAAGGTACGTATGCAGGGAGCTATTCAGAAGTGGGTTGACCACTCTATATCTGTAACTGTGAACCTTCCAAACAATGTCTCAGAGGAGCTTGTTGCCGATGTATATCGTACAGCTTGGGAGTGTGGCTGTAAGGGTGTTACAGTCTATCGAGATGGTTGCCGTGCAGGTGTGCTTGTTGACAAGAAGAGTAAGAAGAGTACAAATGCTAAGTGTGAGGAGCCTACAGATGTAAATCGCCGACCAAAGTCTTTGCCTACCGATGTGGTACGCTTTAAGAACGGTAAGGAGGATTGGATTGCCTTCGTAGGTCTGCAGGATGGCCACCCTTACGAGATTTTTACCGGTAAGATTGAGGATGATGCGATGTATATCCCTCCAAAGATTACAAAGGGTAATATTATTAAGGTTCGTGAGGATGACGGCACAAAGCGTTATGACTTCCAATATACAGACCGCTATGGTTACACAAATACTATCGGTGGTGTATCTCGTCTCTTTAACGAGAGTTTCTGGAACTATGCAAAGCTAATCTCAGGTGTTCTTCGTTATAATATGCCTATCGAGAAGGTTGTATCGCTCATTGATGGTCTGCACCTTGACGATGAGAATATCAACACTTGGAAGAATGGTGTAAAGCGTGCTCTTAAGCAGTATATCGAGGATGGTACTCGTTCAAAGGGTAAGTGTCCTCAGTGTGGTCAGGAGAATATGGCATATCAGAACGGCTGTCTGACATGTATGTCTTGTGGCTATTCAAAGTGCGGTTAGAGATAATTTAGAAATGATTTTTGGGCTCTCTGAGTGTAATAATTCAGAGGGCTTTTTGGATTTAACGACCTGCAGTTTGGCATATTTTCACACTTTTGGCCTGTTTTTATACTGTTTTTACTGAAAAACCATACAAAATATTTGTCGATAAAAATAAAATTAGTATATTTGCACTATGTATTAATGTGTCAGACTGTATAAATTAAATGTTAATTATAACGCGTATGAAAAAAATCTTCGTTTTTGTTGCAGCATTGGCTGCTTTTGTCGCAACCGCAGGCGTTGCTACAGCTCAGGAACAGAATGATAAGCCACACGTAAAGGGCTTTATCGCTAACAAGTTCTGGGATAACTGGGAGGTTCAGGCAGGTTTCGGTCCAACCTTCACACTTAAGACAGGTAGTGGTTCAGGTAACTACAATAATTGGGCAGGTTATGTCGCTGGTGCTAAGTGGTTGCACCCTGTATTTGGTGCTCGTTTCGCTATCGAGGGCGGTCAGTTCAGCTACTTGAGAGAGTCTAACAGCGCAAAGACTGAGGCAGGATTTATCTTTGCTCACCCAGACCTTATGGTAAACTTGAATAACTGGATTGGTGGTTACAAGGAGAAGCGTTTCTATGAGGCAGTATTGCTCAATGGTTTCGGTCTTGCTGTAACTAACTTGAACCATCCAAATATTCGTAATATGGAGTTCGCTTACAACGTTGGTTTGCAGAACCGTCTCAACGTTTGCAAGTTCCTCTCTATCGACATCACTCTTAACTACATGCTTACTCGTGCACGTCTCTACCCTGTAGAGAAGATTAAGAACTCTCGTTTCAACGCACTTAACGCTTATGTAGGTCTTACTTACCGCTTCAACCAGCGTACATTCCTCCGTTCAGGTGCTACTGAGGATGAGGCTAAGGCAACTCTTGCACGTCTTGAGGCTGCTGAGAAGGCTGCTGCTACTTCAAAGGTTGAGAATGAGCGTCTTGTAAAGATTGCTGCTGAGCAGACTAAGGCTCTTGAGGCTGCTGCTGCACAGGCTGCTGAGCGTGATGCTGCTCTGCGTACAGCTCAGGCTAAGCTCGCTAACGTAAATGCACAGGCTGCTTCTGCACAGGAGGCTATCTCTGTAGCTAAGTTCGAGGAGATTCTGTTCTACATGTACGGCTATGGCGTACTTAATGAGAACAACAAGACTCGTCTTAACTTACTTGCAGAGCAGATTAAGAACTCTGATAGCGATAAGGTATTCAAGATTGAGGGCTTTGCTGATCCTCAGACCGGTGGTAAGAAGGCTAACCTCCGTCTTGCTGAGAAGCGTGCTCGTCTTGTTTACGAGTATCTGATTGCTCAGGGCGTACCTGCATCTAAGATCGAGTGGAAGAATGGTGGCACAAGCAACCTTCCATTCAACAAGAAGGAGCAGAACCGTGTAGTGGTTATCTTCTAATCACAACCGTTCAATAATAGACAAGGGGGGCAAGATAGAGGCCTCCCTTGTTTTGTAGATAGGGTCCCTTGTTTTATGTGGGACCCTTGTTTTTGAGGGGGATTTATATACCTTATTTTTATTATGATGGGCAAAAGATAAAACTTTTTTGTAGTTAATAACTTTTTTACTATCTTTGCGCCTGCGTATCAACCTCTTATACTTGGGTGGGCGACAAATAGGGTGTACAATTACCTGTTAAAACCTCTTTTTGAGGCGGTAGGGTAGTGCAGCGGGATTATGGGACAGTGCTCCTGTATGGTATGTCAAACACAGCGATAATGTTGAGCGGAAACTATTAAATTTTGTTGCAACAATGAACAAGGATTCGTTGATTAAGCTCGTGAACGAGCAGATGTGGACAAAGTCTGAGGCTGATATTCCACAGTTTAATGCAGGTGATACTATCACCGTAACTTACCGTATTGTAGAGGGTAGCAAGGAGCGTCTCCAGAGCTTCCGTGGTGTTGTTATCCAGATTAAGGGTACAGGCAAGACTAAGATGTTTACCATCCGTAAGATTTCTAACGGCGTGGGCGTTGAGCGTATCTTCCCTCTCTACTCTCCACACCTCGACAAGATTGAGGTTAACAAGCGTGGTGTAGTTCGTCGTGCACGTATCTACTACTTCCGTGAGCTTACCGGTAAGAAGGCTCGTATCAAGGAGCGTCGCATCGCTAAGACTGAGGCATAAGTCTCTCTTTAGCACAGCAAGGAGGTTATCAAATGATAACCTCTTTTTTTTCTCATTTATTTTGCATACCTTTGCCTTATAAAAGTAGTAATTATGGAATTTGAAGGAACAGTCTTTAAAATTATGCCTGCAACCAGCGGTCAATCTGCTCGTGGCGCATGGCAGCGACAGGAGGTTATCTTTGATATGAAGAGCCAGTCGCAGTATCCTCGTAAGATATGCGTTACATTCTTTAATAAACCTGAGGAGGTTGCTCGTCTGAGTGTTGGTGTAGAGTATAATGTATCTATAGATATCGAGTCTCGTGAGTATAACGGCAAGTGGTACACAGATGTTCGTGCATGGAGAATAGTGGCAAAGGAGCAAGCTGCACCATCTCCGGCTTCTGGTATTAACCCACCGGCATATAACTCTCCAATGCCTACACAAGAGCCTGTATATGCTCAGAATGTAGCAGTTCAGGAGGTAGATGACCTACCATTCTAAACGAAGAGGCGAAAGAATAATTTGAGACAGAGCAGCATTAGCATACTCTGTCTCTTGTTTTTTCAAAATTCAAACCCTATCTTTGTACTACTATGGCAGAAGTTAGAGCAAAAAAGGCGTTAGGACAACACTTCCTTACCGACCTTAATATCGCACAGAAGATATGTAACTCCCTTACAGAACGGGCAGATGATGAGCCTCAGGCCACTCTTGAGGTGGGATGTGGTATGGGTGTGCTTACCCAATATCTACTCCAGCGTACAGATATTGTTACCTATGGTGCAGAGATAGATACGGAGAGCGTTGTCTATCTTCAAGAGCACTATCCCGATTTTACGCCACGTCTTATTGAGGGCGATTTTTTGAAGATGGACCTTGCCCGTCTCTTCCCTCTGGGTGTAAGGGTAATTGGCAACTTCCCATATAATATCTCGTCGCAGATATTCTTTAAGATTATCGAAAATAGAGACCTTGTACCTCAGTGTGTCGGAATGATACAAAAGGAGGTGGCTGTTCGCATAGCTGAGCCTCCAGGCTCTAAGGAGTACGGTATTTTGAGCGTTCTGCTTCAGGCTTGGTATGATATAGAGTATCTGTTTACAGTCTCTGAAAAGGTCTTTAATCCGCCTCCAAAAGTAAAGAGCGCCGTTATTCGTCTGCGCCGTAACTCGACAAAGGAGCTTGCTTGCGATGAGACTCTGTTTGTAAAGGTGGTCAAGGCCTCATTTGGGCAGCGCCGTAAAATGTTGCGTAACTCCCTTAAGGCTGTATTTGGAAACTTCGGCGGGGCAGAACATCCACTCTTTACCACTCGTGCCGAGCAGCTATCTGTTGCTCAATTTGTGGAGCTGACCAATTGGGTGGCTGAGCATATATAAAAGAGAGACGATGCAAAGTGATACCTTGCATCGTCTCTTTGTAAACAAGAAAGGGAAGCTATGCTCCCCTTTCTTGTTTTGGTTTACTCAGTCATGTACTTCTTGAAGAACTCCATGATAACTCGACAAGAGTCGAATGAGTCTGTTGCCCAGTTATGACCACCGTTGCGAACCTCGTAGAAGTGTACCTCCTTGCCATAAGGCGAGCCATAGTAGCGGTGGAGGATAACCTTATTCTTAATCTGAGGAAGCTCAGTAGTCTGCTGATACATACACTTATTTGCAGCTGCTACAGCACCTACTGCAACAGGAACTGCAAGGTAAGCACCCCAACCGTATTGGTTTGTAGGGTCGCCCTCCCAACGAGAGGTCATATCGCCTGTACCGTGTACCTCCATAAATGCGATAGGCTCGGTATAGTCGTGGCGCTTAGCCATCTCTGTAAGTGTAAGACCTGCCATTGAAGCGATAGCAGCGAACTCCTTAGCCTTGCGATAAGCCATCAAGTAGCACATCTCACCACCGTTTGACATACCGGTAAGGAAGGTATTCTTTGCAGACAAGTTATACTTTGTGTGAAGGTGCTTTGCAAGGTTACAGATAAACTCGCAGTCGTCAACCTTCATCTTGTCAATCTGCCAAGGGTAATATACATTCCAACCTGTGTTTGGACGAGGGTCTGTAGTAGCCTGTGGGTAGCAAAGAGCCACCTTATACTCCTCTGCAAGTTCCTTGAATTTAAGGGAAGAGTTGTTTACATAAGACTGTGCGTTACCTCCGTATCCGTGAAGGATAAATACCAGCGGCGCATTAGCCGGTAGGTCATTTGGAAGGTAGATATAGTATGATCTTGTAAGACCCTGATCCTCGATAGTCTCTGACTTCAATGATCCAGCACTAGCCGCATGGCATACAAAGAGTGCTGACAGTAAAATTAAAAACTTCTTCATATTGCTTAATGAGTTTTAAAGAAATTCCAAATTTGGTTATATACTTCAAATTCTGCGTCGCACCAGCCATTGCTTGTACTCTCAACAGAGTAGAACTTTACATCGTGGCCATTAAGACCGCCAAGATAATGAGTGCAAGATACTACGCCTTTGCCATCACGTGGAAGGAAGTCGGTAGTTGTGTAGTGAGTACACTCGTCGATGGCAACGATAGCACCAACGCTGAGAGGTACAGATACAGAGCTGTTCTCAACACCGTTCCACTTATAGATAGAGTTCTGAGTTGCGTGTACATGAACAAATGATACAGGCTTTGTGAAGCTGTTTGCCTTGTAAGCCTCAGGATTGATTGTTGCAGATACACAACCAAATGCATTGAATGTATCAGGCATCTGCATAGCTGCTGTGTAAGCAAGACCATTGCAGTAGCTCAATAGATAAGTCTTGGATGCAGAAGGGAAAGACTCCTTAATATCAGCCAAGAATGAAGCATCAGCAGTATCGCCTGCCTCAACAATGCAAAGAATATAGCGACCGATAAGACAGTGCTCTGCGGCCTTAAAGTTAATCTCAAGTTGCTCAGCTGCACGAGTCTTAAGCTCAAGGTCCTCAGCTGCAACAATTACAACAGGTGCTGATGGAGCGATGTCCTCTGGCTTTACCACAACAGCATTGTGGCCGGCAATAGTTACGCTTGCATACTCAAGCGCTGTAGCAGACACTACTTGCTCCTCGTTGTTTGTACTCTCCTGTTCGCAGGCAACAACAAACAACAAACACATACTTAATATATAAAATATCTTCTTCATAGTTTTATTCTCCAAATTTTACGTGAACAGTAAATGGCTTGCTACCAGAGTTACCACCGGCAGAGCTGTGGTTAGTGTACTTGGTGTAGTTCTCTGCAGTAATCTGAGTTGTACCGCCTGTGTATGTCATGCTACCACCAAGAACGATGATAGGCTCCTCCTCAGTACCCAGAACAACTGTATGAGATGTTGACCAGAAGTAACCCAGAAGCATACCATACCACTTCTCATTGCCGTAGTCATAAGAGATGTCGCACTTAACCTTACAACCACGACCCTCACCTGGGCAGCTGTCATAGTTACCGTGCTGACCGATAAGACCACCAACCTCAGAAGTACCGCTTGTACCAGGAGCACGAGTATTGCTCAACTTACAGTAGCTCTCGTTGTACTCAAACTTGTGGCCCTTATCCAACCAACCGATAATACCACCGATGTTACCATCCTCAATAGAGAGATGACCATCAATCTCACCGGTATTCTTACAGTAGGTAACGCTACCAGAACCACCAGAGATACCACCAACACGAGCAATTGTGAAGGTAGTTGCGTGAATTTTAGCCTTATTCTCACAACGAGTAATAGTGTTAGTCTGTGTAGGGTCCTCATAACCAGGGTGTGCAACAATACCACCGCAAGTAGGTACTGTACCCTTACAGTAAGTAACACAAGTAATCTCACCGTTGTTTACGCAAGATGTAATATCAGCACCTGTTGCACCTGTAGCGTCTATAGGAGCACCACCAGAGATACCGCCAACGTTTACAGGGTAGTTATTACCGGTAAGTACAGACTCGTCTGATGTTACAACGTGTACGTTTATCTTACCATTGTTGTTAGAAGAGGTGATTGAACTCTGAGTAAGACCAACAATACCACCCATACGAGGACGGTTTGTCTCGCAAGATACAGCGAGATTCTCAATCTTAGTGATGTCGTAATCAACCTCACCATTGTTTACAGACTCTGTTACAGGGGCAGAAGCACCAAGCTGAGCTGCAAGACCGCCAATGTGGATAGGCAAGTTGTCAATGCTCTTAACAATACCGTATGCAGAGACAGACTCAACAGACATAGTAACCTTACCGTGGTTCTCGCACTTGTTCATAGCACCATCGTTGTAGCCTGCAAGACCTCCAACAAGAGCACCGTATGATGCACCAGAAGCGGTATAAGTGATATTACCGTAGTTCTTACAGTTCTCCATAGCTGCCTGACCAACTGCAACAAGACCTGCAACAGCAACAGTTGCATCACCTGCTCCGGCGATAGCTACAGTAACGTTAGCCTTATTTACTACATTTGTAAGAGTACCTGTTGCCTCAGCAGCAAGAGCAGCGAGGAAACCAGCCTTAGATGCTGTGAAAGTACAGCTCTCATCAATTGTAAGGTTAGATACGCTACCAACAGAAGCGAAGATTGCGTGGTCTGAAGTAACACCGCTGATAGTATTGCCATTACCTACGAGTGTACCTGGGAAGATAGGGCCTGCAGGGAGTGTCTTACCTGTAAAGTCGAGGTTGCCCTTAATCTGAATCTCATCAGTTGCGCTTGCTGAACGCAGACCCTCTGCATTGCTAAGGATAGCGATAAACTCATCGGCATTGTTAGCAGTCATTGGGAAAGAAGCCTTTGTAAGGGTCTTAGCCTCCACAACGTCAGAGTACTCAGACTCACTCTCAGTTGTATTCTCAACAGCCTTAAGACGGATCTGATAAGTTACATCGCTCTTTAGACCTGTAATATTGTACTCAAGAACCTTCTCAAGATTTACTACAGTGTAATTTGCAGCGCTTGCCTCCTTATACTCCAGAACATAGCCTGTAGCGTCCTCAACCTTGTTCCACTTAACCATAATCTGATCAACTGTAGATACGGCAGAAGTGATAACAGGCTTGTCAAGCTCAGTCTTAGTTACCTCGTAAGCAACAACCTTAATAATAACGTTGTCAAGATACATACGGTGCTGTGATGAACCTGCAGTAGAACCATCCTTACGGATAGGACCGATACCGATACGATCACCAGGGAATACGTTCTTAAGGACAATCTTCTCGGTTGTAAATTGACGACCTGCCTTAATTGCAAACTCAGCTGCAGGAACAAGGCAATCCATTGCTGGAGTTACAGAAGATGCGCCAGACTTACCTGCGTGCTGTGAGTTGGAGATAATATAGACAGCAGCTGTCTTAGGGTCAGAGTCATAGAGTGCCTGGTCAAACTGTACCTCAATAGTAGCAGCTGACTTAAGGTTTACCAGCTCAGGAGTACACATAAGACCTGTTTTGCTGCTTGCACCCAACTTAAGATGACCGATACGGCCACAAAGTGGAGATGTTGTGTCGCCTGAAAGCTCGTTACAGCAACCCCATGTTGCAAGACGAGAGTTCTCGATAGCACTCTTCATTGTTGTAAACAGACCAATCTCTACGCTTGGCTCAACAAGGTACCACTTCCAAGGACCACCGCCAACAGGATTTACACCCTCAGCCTTGTCAAATGCAGTTGCAAGGTTACGGTCGTCAGCAGAGTAAGCAGCCGAACCACGGAGGTAGTTACCACCCCAAACAAGCTCGCTAAAGTCCTCAGCAAGAACAATACCGCCCTCCTCTACCATTGCAGTAGCTGATGGCTCAACGATTGTAAAGTCCAAAGTCTTACCCTCAACAGGCTCTGCCGCAACCTTATTGCTAAGGTCCTCAACAAGACACCAGTAAGAGGTATTCTTCTCCAAACCAGAGAACTCAAACTGAGGGAAACCATCTGCAAGGTCCTCCCAGATTGGCTCATTTGGCTTACTCTCCCAAGATACAACAAGGTCAGTACATGCTGCATCACGGTAGATACCGAAGCTGTAAGCAACCTTCAAATCCTTCGCTGCATCCTTAAATCCGCTTGCACTCCAAGTGAAGGCGAGAGTTGAAGAGGTTGCATAAGCAAACTTAACTGCCAAGCTTGAACCGGCAAGATTCAACTTAACAACACCACCTCTGGAATCTTTGAGATACACAGGCTTTGTAGTTGTGCCGTCAGGATAGGTGGCAGATACATGAACTGTATAGACGCCAGGAGTAAGACCCTTGAATACGTGCTTGCAAGCATCAGCCTCAGTGGCAGATTTTGTTACAGTGATAGGGTCTCCGGTAGTTGGAACAAGAGTCGATGTAAAGCTCTTTGCTCCGGCTTTGATTGCAGCGCTACCATTGAAAAGGATTGTAACGCTGTTTGCTCCACAGGCCTCGTCATCCACGAGAACAGCCTCCGGAGATGGGTATATAGGCTCAAGATCGTTACCTTGCGTTTCGCAAGCTACAAAACCTATACCCATCATTAGAAGTAGAAATAATGCAAATTTTCTCATAATAGGAATTATTGGTTAATAAAAAGTAAAATTGTGTGCTGTAAATAAAACATCTACGAAGATAATAAAAAATTCCTACCGATGTATATATTTAACAAAATTTAATTAAAAATTACATTGGCTAGTTATAAATAGAGGTAATAAACATTTATGAGCTATATGCTCAATCAATACACCCTCCGACTGATAACCCACCTCTCTAATAGTGGCAGACGGTATAGTGAACAGATTGCTGCACTCTCTGCTCTTGTGCGTGATGAACAGCACTACCGTAAGCAGATGAACTATCTCTCTGTAAAGGAGGATGATAGATTGGAGAATAGAGACCTTATCTATTCACACGGTGTACTGAAAAAGTATGTCGAGAGCGCACTCTATCTGCGTGTGCCAAAGAAGCGTGATGGCGTTATGGTGGAACAGATATACTATAGCCTTGCGGCAGGGTTGTCGATGATTTTTGCTACCATTGTCAGCTTCTACTTCCAGCAACGCTTTGGTAACTTCACATGGCCATTCTTCCTTGTGCTTGTTATCAGCTATATGGGCAAGGACCGTATTAAAGAGCTGGCTCGTTACTACTTTGCACACCGTAAGGGCAGTAAATACTTTGATAACAAGGCAAAGATAAATATCAAGGACCAAAATATAGGTTGGATTAAGGAGGGCGTAGATTTTCTGCAGAGAGAAAATTCCTAATGAGGTTATGCAGTTGCGCCACCGTGAACCAATCTCGCCTGCAGAGAACTCTATTCAGGATGACAAGGTGCTGCTTTACCGTAAGTGGGTACATATTGACCGTGCTCGCTTAGAGGCAAATAATGTCTATCATACTGACGGTATTAACGATATTATCCGTCTCAATATAAGCAACTATATTCAGAAGATGGATAACCCTTATGTGCCGTTGAATATTCTGGATGATGATAACACTCTGCAGAGTATCGACTGTAAGAAGGTCTATTTCCTTAATATCGTTATGCAGTACCAATACGATGACCGTACAGACTATAAACGTTTCCGAGTCTCAATTTCCCGCAACGGCATTGAGTCTATCAAAGAGATTGTATAGTACAAGTCAGTATTATTGCTGCTAAGAGACTATCTATCCATAATAATACCGCCTCCCAAAACAATATTGTCTCGATAGAAGGCTGCTGCTTGACCTGCTGCTATTGATGTAAGTGGCTCGTGGAGTTGAACGTGTAGCGTGTTGTCCGGCAATAGGGTAACGGTGCAACGATTTGCCTGCTTGCGATAGCGGATTTTTACAATCACATCATCTTTTCCTAATAGTAGAGAGTGATTTACGATATTCCACTCTTTAAGATACATCTCTGTACGCTCTAATGATTTGAGAGGACTCAAAACAACCTTATTCTCTGCTGGTACAATCTCTTTTACAAAGACTGCCTGATTAAGCACAACACCTAAGCCACGTCTTTGACCGATGGTGTAAAATGGAAACCCCTCGTGGTGAGCTATAAAGTTGCCCTTCTCATCGACAAACTCGCCTTTTTGGATAGCCGCAGCCGAGACATTGTTGCGAAGAAATGTACGATAGTCCATCGGACAAAAACAGACGCCGATACTATCCTTCTTCTGTGCAGCCTTCAGAAAACCTCGCTCTTGAGCTATCTGACGGACACGTAGCTTTGTTAGTCCACCTAAAGGCAGAATCATACGCTCTAAAATATCTTGTTGCAAGCCCCACAGAAAGAACGATTGGTCTTTATCCCTATCCTCTCCGTTGGAAATATACCAATATCCGTCTATATTTTGTCTTTGTACATAGTGGCCGGTAGAGAGGTGGTAGATGCCCATCTTGTCGGCTAATTGTTGTAATAAGGGCCACTTGAGGTAGTTGTTACAAAGGGTGCAGGGAACAGGAGTGCGTCCGGCCATGTATTCACGGATAAAATAGTCGATAATGGTTGTCTTGAACCTCTCTCTTTGGTCGGATATGATATGCGGAATAGACAAACGGTTGCACAAATCACGAGCGTCGTCTAAATACTCAGTACATCCATCCTTCTCATAAAAGCGGAATGTTACCCCCGTTACGTCATATCCGGCCTCTTGTAGCAGTAATGCTGCTACAGAGCTGTCGGTACCTCCACTCATCCCCAATAAAACACTCCTATTTGTTTTCATAGCTACAAAGATAGAGACAAAATAAGAATAACTCGTAAATTATTACAAAATTATCAATATTTTGAGACCTTTCATATAGCGTCATAGTTGCTACATCTAAGATATAACACCTTTTTATTGTGCTCTAAAATGTTCGATAAGAAACTTCTTGCATAATGACGAGTTGCCGAGAATGCATAAAAAGCGTATAATCTCATTTGTTGTGTGAAATTTTTACTATTTTTGCTGCTTAAAATAGATTAAATTTTACAAAAAGTTAGAGTTATGAAAGCAGTTTTTAATTTACCCCTATTGGCTATAGCACTCTTGCTATGCATAGGTTGTAAGGACAACCCTAAGGAGTCTGATCAGAACCCTCCTGTTACTATCTTGGCAACGTTGGAGAATGGGCGTGAGTGGCGTTCAGGAGATGAGGTTGTAATCAACAATGTTAAATACACAATAGATGTAGATGGTACATCAACCGCCTCCATAGAGGGTGTTGAACCGGCTGACTACTATTATGCAGCCTATGATTTTGGTGCCGGAACGATTGATAATACCAATTTGGAGCTCACATTACCTGCAGTGCAGAGTCCGAATGTATCTACCATTATGCCAATGGTAGCATCGAATGGAAATACAAAGTTGGTATTCAAAAATCTGCTCGGTACACTACGTTTGTCTCTTAGTGGCAGTGGTACTGTAACACGTTTGGTCCTTAGCTCACTTGATACCGCTATTGCCGGTCATGGTGTGGTTGATATGGACTTTGTAGGTGCGCCTATTTTGGATATTGCATCAGATGGTAGCCGTTCTGTTACCGTAGATTTGGGTCAGGGCGTAACCTTACCTGCAGATGTAGATGTTGTACTTCCTGCAATGGCATATTCTGGATTTGTACTTACTGCGTATGGTACAAATGATGAGATTATGAATGGATACTCTATCTCTACTACCGAGGTTTTACGTGGAGAGATTCAGACCGTTAATGTTGCTTATACACCTGATGCTGAGGCACCAACATATATCACAGCAACTGTTGAGAATGATGTTAACAGCAACCCTTACACATGGAATGCCAATTCAGTTCTCTACATCAATGGCACACCGGTATCTTTGGTTAGTGGTCAGGGAAGCGCAAATGGCGAGTTTGGTCCGGTATCGACTGCCGATATCTACTATGCATCGACCAGTTCTGCATCTGCAAATGGTCTGAGTGGTCAGACAATGCGCATTGCTATTCCGGCTACCCAGCGCTATAATGCGGCTGTTGCCACTATCAATCCGGCTGTTGCAAAATCTACAACCAATACTTTGTCGCTCAGCTATATGTGTGGTGTGGCAACGGTAAAGATTACAGGTCCTCACACACTTCGCCAAGTAAGTCTTATAGGCAAGAATAATCGCCGTCTAGTTGGCTCTGGCGTTGTAGATATGTCCACAGAAACGGCTCGCCTCTCGCTCAATTCTGATGCTTCAAAAGAGGTGGTTGTAGATTGTGGCTCTGCAGGTGTAAATATCGAGGGTGGAGTCAGCTTCAGCTTCGTTATACCGGCTGATGACTACACTGAGGGCTTTACACTCTCTATGCTTGATACCAATGGCCAGACTATGAGCCAGGAGATTGCCGGCTGCACAGTTAGCCGTAACAAAGTCTCTGCACTTACAGATGTAGAGTGGCAGAGCGCACAGGGTGATGGAAATAATCTTAGCCGACTTGGCTATGCAAACTGCTATATGGTTCACATGGCAGGCGACTATACATTCAAGACCAGAAAGGTTGACAATTCACCTATCAACAATATTGCAAAGGTTGATTGGCTCTGGGCGTCAAAGGTTGAGGGACAGAGTGGCAATGCTCTTATCTCAAATGTTAAATACACTGACGGTACAGTAAGTTTTACAGCATCTGAGCATGAGGGAAATGCACTACTTGCAGCCTTTGACAGCGCAGGAAACATCATTTGGTCTTGGCATATTTGGCTGACTGATAAGCCTGAGGTATTTGACTATCAGAACAACGCTATTCCTCAGAGCAATGGACAGACAGATGGCTACTACTGCATGGACCGTAACCTCGGAGCCATAGATGCTACAGCTTTGGGAGACTATGAGACATTTGGCCTGTACTATCAGTGGGGGCGTAAGGATCCATTTATCGGCGATACTGCAGAGGAGCGTACACGAGATGTACAGAATGGCGGTTGGATGAATGTTGTAGCTCCTTTCGGTAATAGTAGTGCTCTTACTGTATGTAACAGCGCATACACTCAGGCAGTATGGAGTGCGACTGCAACATCTGCTGCAATCGGCTCAATTGAGTACGCTACAGCAAACCCTATGACCTTCCTTACCGGTGATCCGGCAGCAAGCAAGGCTAACTGGCTCAACCTCAACAATCTGGGTGCCGAGAAGAATAATATCATCTATGATGCCGATAAATCGCTCTGGCGTCCATTCCTTAAGAGCAACTACGATCCATGTCCTGTAGGCTATCAGGTCC
Source organism: Alistipes sp. (assembly GCA_017381935.1). Taxonomy (GTDB): domain Bacteria; phylum Bacteroidota; class Bacteroidia; order Bacteroidales; family Rikenellaceae; genus Alistipes. Next base: position 19,613 of record JAFOBG010000021.1, on the reverse strand, counting down.
CTCGTAAGGCTATGTGGGTAAGTTTGGTAAGTACAAATAGCGTACATACCGAGTACAAGGGTTTTGTCAATACCACAGATGGAGGTCAGAGTGTTTGGTATCCATCAGCAGGCTACCGTTCTGCACACCCTGCAGATGCAGGAGCGCTGATGAGCGTACAGAACGACACGGGCTTTGTAAAGCTTTGGTCTTCAGAGCTTGAGGTGGCAGAGTTGTCATACTGTTTTACTTTCAACTATCCTCACTACTATGCTAGTAATAGTGCCTCTTGGGGTAATGGTTATAATGTACGATGTGTAAAGGCTTATTAATAGTTATGAATAGAATTAAAAATATACTCTTTGCAGCTCTTGTAGCAGTTGCAACTCTTGTAGCACCATCTTGTAATAAGGATAATAGTTCTGAGAGTGAACAGCAGACAATAACTATCTCTCTGGTGTTAAGCAGTTATGAGGTGTCATTTATTGCTGAGGGTGGTATAGCCGATATAAATGTTGTTACGAATGCTGAGTCTTGGGATTTTGTCAATGCTACCTCTTGGGCAGAGGTAGAGCGCACAGAGTCGGGAATTACTATCTATGCACCTGAAAATACGAGCAATACCACTCGTAAGGGTGATATTGTGATTGTGGCATTGACAGGTACAACGGTCAAGGAGAAAACAATTACTATCGAGCAGGTTGAGCGTGGTGGCACAACATCAGGAGGAGAGCTTACTTTCGAGTGCCCTGTTTTCGAGCAACTTATGCTTAGTTTGTGCGATTTTGATGGCGATGGCATCATCTCTACAGACGAGGCTGCACTCGTTACAGACCTTACACTTACCTTAGATGAGAACTCTGACTCAAGTCAGGAGCCAATAACATCACTTAAAGGCATCAAGAACTTTGTAAATCTTGTAAACCTCGATTGTGATGGTAACCTGCTCACCGAACTTGATCTTAGCGGCTTGGAGAAGTTAGAGTATCTTGACTGCTGCTATAACAAAATTAAGACCCTTAATATAAGCGGTTGTAAGGCATTGCAGCAGGTGTATTGCTATATGAACGAGATTGAGACAGTTTTGCATGATGGTTGTGATAATCTTGCTTTCTTCCAGGCATATAAAAACAGGCTCACAACTCTCGACATGAGCAATAAGCCTAATCTTGTATATCTCGATGTGCTATTCAATTCACTACGTGAGGTGAAGATTGATAACTGCCCTAAATTACAGATTGCAGCCGTTGGTAACAACAGCCTTACTTCGCTCTCTCTCAAGGGCCTTCCTGAGCTCTCTTCACTTGGTTGTCATCAGAATAATATTGCTACTCTCGACCTTAGTGAGCTTCCAAAGTTGAGCTTCTTGGAGTGCTATACAAACAATCTCGCAACACTTGACCTGTCAGCTAATGCTGCTCTTACATACGTTGCTTGTCAGAATAATCTTATCTCAGAGCTCAAATTTGATAATTGTATAACACTGCATAAGATTGATTGTAGCAACAATCGCCTTACAGGTAGTCTGGACCTTAATAAGCATACCTCGCTGACCTCTGTTAAGTGTGGTGGCAATAAGCTCTCGGCTATCTCTGCAACCGCTTGTACAGCTCTTACAGAGCTATCGTGCGCCAATACATCTATTACAGCACTCGATGTAACGACACTTTCGCTGCTTGAGTCGCTTATTGCAAACGATTGCCTTCTTACAACAATGGATTGCAGCAATAATAATAGACTTTCAACCCTCTATCTGCAGGGTAATCCTCTTACATCGCTTATCCTTGCAAAAGGTCAATCTATTGCCGACATGAAGGTCGATAACTACGATGTAATCAGCTATAAATAGTGGCAAGATATAGGCAAAAAATAGCACCCCGCAGGGTGCTATTTTTGTTTTGGGTCGTTAGATTGCCTACTTGTACTCCACTGTTATTGACTCGATATTTGAGTGGCTTGAGCCTGCAGCGGTAAATACTATACGAGACTTACACTCGCCACTCCAACTATCTGAGTAGGTGCCTGATGTGAAACCATCATACTCCTTCCACTTCAAATCTACAAGATAACCGACAGGAGCGGTAAGGGTAACCTTTGTGATAACCTTGCCATTCTGCGCCTCGATACGAAGCTCGCCAGAGGTTGTTCTGCCGATATAGATACAATCGCGACCATCTGTATTGTTTGTTCTCCAAGAGCCTGTAGATGAGATGATTACATCACCGCTATAGATAGTACCTACGCTACCACCACTTGTTGCACCCTCAGGGAAATTGGTTGGGAAGGTAAGTGTTACGCTTTGTGCTTGAGCATCGCCACCCTGACTTGGAGCATCCTCAACAACGACCTCAACAGCCTCAGATTTAGATGCTGTATGGAGTGCCTCGTCTGCAGGATTTGCAGTAACGGTTACCTTATATGAGCCTGCAGCCACATTCTCAAAGGTTGCAGTTGTAGCAGCCACGGTTACGCTCTGCTCGCCACAAACAACGGTATAGTCCTTTGCGCCATCAACTGCTCCCCACTCAACGGTTACGGTGTTTGCAGTAGCGGTAGCAGTAACAACAGGGGTTGCAAGAGGAGTTACTACAGGCTGCTCAGGAGTCTCAGGCTCTTCAGTTGCTGTGCCGTCGATGTAGTAGATATAGGTAGAAGAAGCACTATTAGCAAAATTGAACGAAGAAGTAGAGTAGTAATTCACATATCGAGAGTATTTCTCATTAAATATGCTCGCCTTATTGCTGCTATTAACGGTAACAACCCAAGATGCCTCATCATCTACAGTAGCCTTAAATGAGAGCGTATTGGCCCAAGCATCTGAGTCATAATTACCATACAGATAACCCTCTGAAGTCTTAAATGCGAGAGAGCCCTCTGTCGCACCCTTTTCTACGGTAAAGAGAGCCACATTCTCTGGAAGAGTGATAATCTGTGGGCCATCCTCAATAGCAAAAGAATCTGTATGAACTAACTTTGTACCACTTGCAATAGTAGAAATAGCTCTTGCAGAAGATGTTGCATAACTCTTTGTGGCAATAATAAACTGGTCGCCAGCCGTAAGCTCTGAGGCGTCTGTCAGCAGCTTATATGCCAATGGTTTCTGCTCCTCAACAAGCTCCTTTACACGGAATTGGGCAACATCTGCACGCTCAAAAGAGAGCTTCTTGCCTGTCAAATCAACAGTCTTTGTGTAGTTTACTCTATCTGTTACAACGGTTACGGTGAATGATGAGCCACTAAGGTCGGTAGGAACAGTTGTAAACCACACTGTATCCTCGCCTGTAGCAGTGCGGCCACCGAGGTTGATGGTGATATCTTCGTAGTTGTTATACCACTTTGCTGTCTCAAGGGTACCCTGCTCGTGCACCTTGAACTCAACAGCACCTGCAGGCTTTGCAGGGGAAGAGAAGACAACCTTCTCAATCTTATCACCGGCAGCAATACCTACAAGGGTCATCTTTGCAAATGCAACCATACGTGCAAACTTAAAGCTAATCTTGTTAGGAACACTCTGTGTAACAATAGGATTCTCTGATACCAAGATATCTGTTGCCGGGTCATAGCTGCTCTCTGTAGGAGTCTGCTCCTGAGGCACTGTAAGGCTGACAGATGATGTGGTATATTTATAAGCGTATGGATAGAAGGCGCCGAAGGTATATTGTGTAGCACCATCTGTAGCTGTAATATCTGCTGTAAACTCTGCGCAGTTATTTGTCAGCGTATAATCCTCGTGGGTTGCACTCTGACGGCGAGTTGTGCTATCGTCAGCAAAGTAGATGATATTGAGCTGCTCACCGCTCTCTGCCCAACGAATCTCAGTTCCCTCGATAAATGTTCTTGACTCTGCCGGAGCAACCTCTACGGCAATAGTTGTGCTCTTCTCGACAACAATCTGCTCATCTGCACTCTTAACACAAGAGCTGAGAAGAGCTGCAATAGCTGTAAATGTATATACAAATTTCTTCATAGCTGTAAATGTGTTAAAAATCACCATAATCGTTAAAATCAGGATTCTCTCCTGGCATTCCAAAACCATCAGAGATAGTAAAACCGGCCTCGGCTTCAACTTCAAAAATGGACAACTGTGGACTCTGATAACCAGAGTAACTTCTACTAACCTTTCTCATAAATAATTAAGTATTTTTAGTCATTTAAACTAACCTTTGAAAAAGCAAAGGTAGTAAAATATTGGTTACTATATCACTATATTATCATAAAAATTGACTTTACTGATAAAATTCAAGGATAGATATAGTCTTAAAATAATGTTAGAATCGTCTATTATAATAGCAAATGGCACAACGCAATTGGAGTAATTGCTTTTAAATCGTAGTAATAGTCATGGCCTTGTTCTACCTGCGTCTAAAGGGGATATACTACTTTACTAGCCTTTGGCCTGCTCGGTTACACTGCGCCTTTCCCTTGGAGTCCTCGGCAGAGAGAGCGCAAGCATTGCCTGTGGCGGGATTGACGCAGCCGCTTCGCTTTACTGCGTCTTTCCCTTGGAGTCCTCGGCAATGTGCAACAAGAAAGCCGTACTTTGTACGGTATTTTTTGTTATTTCTGTGCATTGTTTCGTGCAAGCCCGACAATGGCGGGATTGGCTACTGCGCAGACCAAGGTCTGCTCCGCTTAACGCCTTTCCCTTGTAATCCTCGGCATAGAGAGCGCAAGCATTACTGGTGGCGGGATTGACGCAGCCGCTTCGCTTTACTGCGTCTTTCCCGCACGGAACCTCGGATATAAACAAACATCATTGGCAAGTTCTGCATAGCAGAATATCTTTTGCAATATAAGCAGTTGTAAGTGTGCAAGCACCCGCAACTGCTTATATTACAAAAGCCACCCCTTTCGGAGTGGCTTGCCAATGATGTTTGTTTGCATCGCTCGTGATTCCGGCGGGATTCGAACCCACGACCCACAGCTTAGAAGGCTGTTGCTCTATCCAACTGAGCTACGGAACCAGCCGTATTTTGCAAAATGCTCCGCAAAAGTAATACAATTTTTCCAATTCAGCTACATCTTGTCAACAAATTTTCGCATAAAATCGAAAAATCGGCGACTTGGGCGGTGATTTATCTTCCAGAGGCGTGCTTGATGCATCTTCTCTGGAATGAGTTTATCGAGCAATGCAACACCATAGTAGATGCCGCAATTGAGCAGTAGCGCCATGCAGATAACGGTGTAGAACTGCACATCTGCACTGCAGCCATTTTGGGCTGAGAGGTACCACACTCCAACAACGCTCAGGTTGAGCAGGTTGATAAGTACTGCTGTTCCGATATGCGAAATGCCAAGGCCGATAAAGAGGTGGTGCAGGTGCGTCTTGTCGCCAATAAGGGGCGAGGTGCCGTGTGCTATGCGTGCTATCATAACTCTCAGAGTGTCAAAGACAGGCATAGAGAGCGCTGCCAAGACAAATGCCACAAGGCTCAGGTTGCTCTGAGCTACAAGAACACTATACTCGGGCTTGCAAATAACCTCCATGACAAATACCGAGAGGACAACACCCATCTGCAATGAGCCGCCATCGCCAACAAACATCTTGGACTCAATGCCAAAGGCATTGTGCAACAAGAATGGTATCATCGCTCCGATAGATGCAATGGCGAGTGCAAAGAGTGGAAAATCGCCCACTGCGTGGAATATCGTGGCGAAGAGTGTGCAGACGCAGATGCAGAATATCGAAAACAGTCCATCTGCACCATCAATGAGATTTAGAGCATTTATAATGCCCACAACTGCAATAATGGTTAGCGGCGTAGAGACTATCTCAGGCAGAGAATAGATGCCCCACAAGCCGTGGAAGTTATTGAGCGAAAAGCCGCCTACATATATCAATATAAGGACGGTTACGACCTGCGAAATGAGACGAATAATAGGGGAAATATCCAGCACGTCGTCCAATGCACCGACGTAAGTCATTATCATCATGCAACTTACAACAATAAACAGAGGGGTGCAGTCGGTAATCGTACAGCAGGCAATAAGCCCCATGACAATACCGAAAAAGATTGCCAAACCACCTAAAACGGGGACGGGGCGGAGTTGCAACTTGCGTGTATTGGGGTTGTCAACAATATCCTTAGCCTTGGCAAAACGGACAAGGTAGGGGTGAATTATAGCAGTTCCTACAAAGGAAACAATAAATGAGGTTATTACTATTATTGTCGTATTCATATTACAAAGATAGACAATTAATTTAAATTTGGAATATTATTTTGTCGGCATATTTGACCAAACGGCAGTGATAGGGGTGAATTGTTGCCAATATCTTGTTGAAAAGTGAACTCTACAGAGTAGGGGAGAGTGAAAAAGTGCATTTTTTGTGAATATATTCGTTTTTTTAATTTTAAAATAATTATCTTTGCAGTCAAGTTGAAAAATTCACAAACGATTTAATAGTATATTGACGACTTCCCGTACGGGGGAGTCGCAAAGTTTTTTTATGAAACATATCTACAATTTATTGCCGGTTTTGGCAATTTTGCTTTTTTGTGGGAGTTGTTCGGAGCCTGAACCTATTGTGGTTCAGTCGCTTACCCTCTCGGCAAATAGCGTTGTTTTTGATTGTAAGGGTGGCGAGCAGAGTGTTGCCGTATCGCCATTCCCTGAAAGTGTAGAGTGGCAGATAACCCCAACGGCGGCTGATGCTGAGCAGTGGTATGAGTTGACCAAGCAGCAGGATAGGGTAGTTGTTGTCGCTCAGCCTAACGAGACACTCTCAGAGCGAGTGTCGCTATTTTATATCGAGGTTGTCGGAGAGTCGGACGTAGAGCCGTATGCAGTGAGTGTGTGTCAGGAGGCGGGCAGAGCCTTTGATTTGAAGACAAGCGCACCGGAGAGTTGCCTGTTTGACTCTGAGGGGGATAGCTTTACCTTTACCGTTATCTCGGAGCTGCAGTGGGAGGCTACAAGTGATAGCGATTGGCTTACTGTAGAGCGCACTGCGGAGCGTGTGAAGGTTGTTTCGGCTGCAAATCCCGATGATAAGAGCTCTCGTACAGGTAAGGTCGTTGTGGCAACTACAGATGGCAATGAGAGCTTTTGCCTTACAGTGGAGCAGCAGAGCCGTAGCCAGAATGGTTATCTTCAGCTACTGGGTCAGTGGGAGATTACAGCTACAAAGTGGTTCTACTCTCCAAATGGCTCACTCAATGAGTTGGATTATAACCCAAGTCAGAGCCAATATTTCCTTATCTTCGATTTGGAGCAGGGCGAGTATGGCAAGACCTTTATAATGAAGGATTTCCTCTATCCAAGTACCTCGCTTGAGGTTAAGTATGACAAAAAGGGTGGCGGTATTGTTATCCCATTTGGCTGGAGTGTGCTATCGTATGATGTATTCCTCTATATTACACTCATTAACAGCAATAAGTTCTCGTTTGCCTCACTTGAGGTGGAGACTATCCCATCTGCAGACTATGCAACGATGAAGCTCAACATGCCTAAGGTTGAGGGCTTTAGCTATGTGGGCTTTGGTTTGTGGACATACGATGATAGCGGCAATAAGGTGGCCTTTGGCTATCGTTCTCAGCCGACAATGTTCCCTATGGGAGATATAGTGTTTAGAAAATATATTAACTGATTGAGATAATGAGACATTATATATTTTCAGTCGTGGCACTGATTTGTGTCGTGGCGTGTACAAAAAACGTAGAGCCTCAAATTGTTCCGCCTACCTCTGAGGGTCAGCTGACAATGGAGGTCTATTCTGATAACCCGTTGCTCACTATGGCTGAGTCGGGTCAAAGCGGAGAGCTGAATATCAAGAGTCGTGGCGCAGAGGTTGTCATTGACGTTGTAACCAATACCGATAGCTGGAGCTATAACGTTGAGGGCGGAGAGTGGCTAAGCGTGGAGAGTAATGACTACTTTTTGACTGTCGCAGCTGCGGAGAATAGTGGCGAGGCTGCTCGTCAGGCAACAATTGTAATTACGGCACAGAGGGGCGAGACGATAAATAGCGTAACTATCGCCGTAAATCAATTAGGGGCCTTAGAGCCTCAGATTGCTTTGGCTAAGAATGTGCATCACTTTGCCGCCTATGTAGATTTGTCTGAGCAGATTGAGGTCGAGACCACTTGCGAGGATTGGAGAGTGGAGGCTACCTGCAGTTGGCTATTTATCGAGCGCACAGAGAGAGGCCTTAAGATTACGGCTGACCCGAATAAGGATAGAGCAATGCGCCAGACAACAATTACCCTTGTGGCGGGCGATAAGAGTGATTGTCTCTCGGTAAGTCAGGATGGAAGTGCCTTTGTGGAGCTTAAATCTCATAATGTGGCTGTAGATAGCCAGGGAGGTGTCAAGACAATTGCCATTATGTCCAACCCTGAGCTTGAGTGGAGAGTTGAGGGCGATAGCGATTGGTTTGTAGCCAAGCAGAGTGAGGGGGCCGTTGAGGTAACGATTGATGAAAATAACGCCGGAAATCAGCGCTTTGGAAATATCGTGGTTACGGTGGGCGACAAGGATAATAACGCAACGGCGGCAATCAAGGTGCATCAGATAGGTAACGACACTCAGGAGCTTATCTATGAGATTGAGGTGCCTTATGAGAACTACCTATACACTGCAGCCCCTGTGCTGACAACCTCTACCGAGGGGTCTATAACTGTCAATTGGGGCGATGGCTCGGAGGTAGAGACATTCGAGGCTCGTCGTGGAACTCATACCTACGCAGAGCCGGGACTATATACACTGTATATAAGTGGTAGTGCCAAGTCGCTTGAGTTTGGTAGTGAGAGCTCTCTGACAACAGATTTGAAGAATATTATCTCGTGGGGTAATTTGGGCTATACAACGGCTGTCGATATGTGTTTGGGCTGCTCGGCCTTAGAGTCGATACCAAATGATGTGTGCGGCTCGTTTGCCTCTGTCAAGTCGTTCCTCGGAGCCTTCTCTTGCTGTCTGTCGCTCAAAGAGATACCTGCGGGTCTGTTCAGATATGCTACTGTAGCCAGAAACTTTGAGGATTGCTTTAGCCACTGCGGTTCGGTGAGTGCTATTCCTGAGGGGCTGTTGGATAACTGCCCTATGGCGGAGGACTTCTCATACGCTTTCTATGGCTTGGGTACGGGTATTGTAAATACCACATCTACGCTGCCGAATTTTGAGCAGATAGAGCCACAAGTAAGAGCAGGACTTGTACGCTCTATACCTGCAAACCTCTTTGCTCGTTGTCCGGAGGTAACGCAGCTTGACTATGTCTTTGGAGCTACAGCTATTACGGAGATACCTCAGTCAATCTTTGCCACATGTAGTCAGGCGACAACGATGATGGGCGCCTTCTCGGCATGTGTGAATTTAGAGTCTATTCCTCAGAGCCTGTTTAGTGGGGCCGACTCGGTAAAAGATATAAAGTATATGTTTGCCGGCTGTAACTCGATAAAGAGCCTGCCTGTAGGCCTGTTTAAGGGGTTAGAGACGGTTACAAATCTTGAGTATATCTTCTACATGACAGGTGTACAGAGCCTGCAGAAGGGTCTTTTTGAGGGCCTTACAAGCGTTAGAACTATGGGCGCAGTGTTCCATAAGTGTAAAGAGTTGACAACTATCGAGGCGGGTGTCTTTGATGGCCTGACAGCTGCCACTTCGTTTAGATACTGCTTCTCTGATTGTACGGCTCTACAGACTGTGCCAGAGGCTCTGTTTGGTGGCGTTACTACAGCTTATGAGTTTACATATACTTTTGAGAATACGGCACTTACGCAAGTCCCTGAAGCTCTGTTTGCAGAGGCAAGAGACTACTCGTCAGCCGACTTTTCTTATACCTTTGCCTCTTGTAAGAACCTTAAAACAGTACCAGCTCAGCTCTTTACAAGGTTTACTAAGGTAACTTCGCCAGGTTTTAAATATACATTCTACGACTCAGGCCTTGAGAGTATCCCTGCAGCCCTGTTTGCAGCCAATGTCAAGGTCAGCACAGGCTTTGAGAATACATTTAACAGTTGTACAGCTCTTACATCTATCGGCGAGGGTATCTTCCCACAGACTACTACCGTAACTTCGCTTGCATATACATTTGCGGGCTGCACATCGCTTAAAAACCTGCCACAATCTATATTTGAGCCGTTGAGTGAATCGAAGGTTAAGTTTACAGCCACATTTAAGGGCTGTACCGCTTTGGAGGAGCTGCCAGAGGGGTTGTTTGCGGCAAATAGCATCGCTACACAGCTTACAGAGACCTTCTCGGAGTGTACTGCGCTCAAGAGTGTACCTGCAACGCTGATTGGCAAAAACGAGAAACTCTCGACAGTCAAGGCTCTGTTTAGTGGCTGTACTTCACTTACAGCCATTCCGGCAGAGATATTTGCTCAGGCCCCTGCCATAACATCGTTTGAGCGTACATTTGCCTCATGTAGCTCTCTAACCTCTATCCCTGGTTCACTCTTTGCTGCTATAGGAACAAAGACTACAAGCCTTACCTTTACCGAGTGCTTTAGTGGCTGTAGCTCTCTGACCTCTCTTCCGGCAGAGCTATTTGATACAGTTCGCCGAATAAGCTATATCGGCAAGTGTTTTGAGAATTGTAGCTCCCTTACAGGCGAGAGCCCATATACCCTTGTAGGCCAGACAAAGGTCCATCTCTACGAGAGAACAAAGGGCGAAGAGTTTATTATCAACCCAACTTCGGACTCTGCCCATGCCGATTGCTTTGCAGGCTGTACTAAGTTGTCTGATTTTGGTCAAATGCCTTCAAGTTGGAGATAAAAAGTGTGATTATGAAAAGAGTTTTATATATATCAATTCTTGCCCTGCTTGTAGGCGTAGGCTGTAAGCAAGAGGCGGCAGAGGTTATTCAGGCCGAGGCTCAGTATGCCTCAGTTGCTCTCTCCTCGACCTCAGTTGTTTTGGATAGTAAGGAGCAGTCAAAGGTTATCTTTGTGGCCTCAAATAGAGAGGAGTGGCAGACCAAGTGCAGTGCCGATTGGGTAGATATAAGCATTGAGGGAAACACTCTTACCCTCTTTGTGGATAGCAATAGTGAGGCTACATCCCGCCTTGCGGTTGTCGATGTTACGGCAGGTATAGCCCCTGATGTTGCTACATGCCGTCTTAAGGTGCTGCAGAACTCGGAAAATACTCATAATCTCTCTTCAGAGGGTACTGCAAACTGCTATATAGCATCAACCGATGGCTCATATACCTTCAATGCATCAATTAAGGGTAATGGAGCAAGCGACGGCTATACAAACTATATTCTCAATAACGGCCTGAGAATCAAGGATGGCGCATACGCTCTTTTGGCGTGGGAGTCAACCTTCGATGGCGATAAGACTCGCAGCTGCGATGTGATTAAGGGCGAGCCTATTTTTGATAGTACAAAGGGCGAGATTTGCTTTACTACGGGAAAAAGCGAGGGTAATGCGCTGATTGCAATCTGTAATGGTAAGGACGAGATATTGTGGAGTTGGCATATATGGGTTACCAATGCCAAAATCGGCACCTCCTATGGTAAGAAACTCTATTGGATGGACCGCAATCTTGGCGCTCTGACCGCAGAAATTGGTGATGTGGCTAACCGAGGCATGCTCTACCAATGGGGACGTAAGGAGCCTTTCCTCCCGTCAGCTGTTGAGTATATAGATATGCCGACACATAAATACGACGAGGATTATAACCTTCTTGAGAGCCAGGAGGAGTATGATGCAATCGAGAGCGAGAGGGTGAGAATTCGCCAGATTGTAAATATACAAAATACTCAGCGTGGCGATGGAGCTCTGGAGTGGCAGTATGTTGGAGCCGTTGCTCCTGTGGCACTTACAGCTCCCGGAAATATAGAGTATGCCGTGCAGCACCCGACAACCGTTCTCTCTTGCCGCAGTGATATACCGATTGGCGAGTATGTCTTTGATTGGTACCTTCAGCAGGACCTTGCAGGGGCAAACGGCATGATGCAGCAGTCGCAATCTTTCTTGTGGGGAAATGCCGAGGCGGGAACAGATTATAAGAGTATCTTCGACCCATGTCCTGTAGGCTATGCTGTACCTCCATGCGGAGCCTTCGGAACACTTGACCGTAACTATGCTTGTAGCTATGTGAGTGATGAGTGGGAGACAGCTTCGTGCGGTTGGAGATGGCGAGGTGGCAATGGCGACTACTTCCCAAGTAGCGGTAATCTTGACGTGTCGGGCCTTATAGGTGAGACGGGCGAGAAGATGCTCTATTGGACTGCCGAGACCTTCGGAACATCGGAAAACAGCTTTGGTAAGAGTGCAACGCTCTTTGTGGCTTTTAACGATGTCTATTACGGAATTTATCCAATTTTAGACCCTGCCGAGGCGGGAGCGTGGTACTCTTATGGAGCTCGTTGCTATGCAGCCTCTGTAAGATGTGTAAAGGAGAGTAAATAGTTTAAGGTAGGTTCTATAAATTAGGTTAAGACGATTGTGGAGAATATTTTGAGTAGGTTTTCTGCTCTTTTGAGAGCGCAGTGAGAAAAGCTGGAGAAGATGCCAAAATAGCCCCCAAAGCGACCGAAAAATAGGCTTACGACAAAGAATATACTAATTTAATATATGATGGTTATGAAAAGAGAAGAGTTTTCAGTTAATGAGTATCTATCTCCTACTATGGAGATGATGGAAACTGTTGCCGAGAGAGGCTTCCAACTCTCTATGGGAGGCGAAAATGAGGATATGGGAGACCTCGAAGAGCTGTTCTAATGTCAAACTTTAAAGAGCAAAACAAATGAAGAAGATTTTTAGCTATTTCTTTGTCGCCGTATTGGCTTTGATGACAATCTCTTGCTCTCAGGGTTTTGAGGAGCAGGATATTATGCCGGATGTGAGTGAGAATCTGGTAACAATGACCATCACCGTTGAGGGTGAGGCAACACGAACCTTTGTTGGGCAGGATGGCAAGAGCATCTGCTGGCATGAGGACGATAAAATCGCAATTTTTGAGGGTACAAATAGCTCTAATAAGACTATCCGAGAGTTTACTATTGTCCCTGGCTCTGTCAATGGCAAGCGTGCTACATTTGTAGGCGAGGTTTCAGAGAGCGCAACAAAGTTCTTTGCTATCTACCCTTATGAGGCTGTTGTTGAGCGTAGTGGCAGTACTTACTTTAATGTTGATATGCCTGCTGTTCAGCAACTTAAGGATGGAAATAATGTGGCCGACGGAGCGATTGTATCAATAGCATATTTTACCAATACAGAGACCTCTTTCTCATTTAACACCGCTGTTGGTTTCCTTCAGCTCAACCTTACATTTGATGATATTACATCAGTTGAGGTTAGCGGAAATGAGATTGCAGGTAGAACAAAGTTCTCAAAGAGTTCAAGTACAACCGCACTGCCAAAGGTTAATGATGTTTTGTCAGTAGAGAACACTGTTACCCTGCTTCCTGAGGGTGAGGTATTTACCCCTGGTACATACTATGTAGCTCTGCTGCCTGGTACAACCCCTGCGGGCGAGTTTAGTATTGACTTTAAGCGTAAGAGTGGCACTACAACCCTCTATGTGTCAAGCAAGGAGATTACCGTTGAGCGCAACAAGGGCTTTAAGACCACAGATAAGAATTGGGAGAAGGCAGACTTCGGTAAGATTTCTGACGCTCAGACCTTCGTTGAGTTTATTGAGAATTGTGCAAACCTTGGCGATGCAGAGCTTGCATGCGATATCGACCTTAAGGGTGTAACTGTTCCGACGGCTCAGAGCTATCTTGGTACTTTGGACGGTAAGGGCTATAAATTGAAGAATTGGAACGCAACAGCTCCTCTGTTCCAGAGCCTTGGAGGTACTGTAAAGGACCTTACTATTGACAGCTCTTGTACACTTGCTCCTGCCGATGCAAAGGGCGCATTTGGATTTATTGCTGCTGTGGTAGAGAAGACAGGTGCTCTTGAGAATATCACTAACAATGTAGCCTCTATAACCCTCAATGCAACTAAGTATGGTGCAGGTAGCTCTCAGGCTGACGATGCAGTATATTTCGGAACACTTGCAGGAAAGAGCTATGGCGAGATTACAGGCTGTACAAACAATTGCGATATTACAATTGCAACAACTCCTACGGGAGATGATATTCGTGGTATTGTATATATCGGAGGTGTTGTAGGTCTTATTGATAACGATATGACAAACTGCCACAATACGGGCGATATCGACTATACAATCAATGGCCGTGGTGGTTATATGTATATGGGTGGAGTAGCAGGTGGTACAACTACAGAGAAGCTTGCTGCCGCTACTCTACTTAAGGCGAATGTTACTAACTGTAGTAATACGGGAGCAATCTCACACATCTATCCAAATAGTGCAACGGCTGTTGGCGCAGGTGATGATGAGTCAAACTACACTTATGTAGCAGGCGTTATCGGATACTGCGAGGGTAGCGTTTCGCAGTGCGTAAATGGAGTTAAGGATAGTGCGACAAAGGGTAAGGTTACCTTCACAACACCTACTCTTGAGGCTGACTATGTTGTTGCACGAGCTACTGTTGCGGGCGTTGCAGGACTTGCCCTTGCTGGTGGTAGCAATAACACAAACTATGCGCCAATCGTCGTTTCAGGCTCATTTGGCCCTGGAAATGATGGTACAGGCTCTTACCTTGGCGGTGGAAACTCAAAGGGAGCCTCTGTTGCAGGTGTTATTGCACAGACAGGCGTGGGAGTAAACTTTAAGAGCAAGACTCTTGAGAACTGCCACAACTACGGAACAGTAAATTGTACATTCAATATGGCATCAAATACCAAGACGCCTCACTATGTAGGTGGCGTTGTGGCAAACAATATGACCGCTGCGTCTAACCTTACAAATAATGCCGTTGTTACTGTCGTTTCAACTGGAAATGAGAACTATCTTGGTGGTGTTGTGGGTAACTCTAATGCCGATATTAAGAGTGCTGTAAACAATGCTAACCTCTCATTTGCTCTCTCTCGCACTGCAAGTTATCATCTTGCAACTGTTAGCCAATATTTGGGTGGTGTTATTGGTAATATGACTACTGGAAGCACCCTTAAGAGTGCTACAAACAACAACTCTCTGACCTTTACTGTGTCTGGTAATCCGGAAAAGGCTGCATACTTTGGTGGCGTAGCGGGATCTATGGCAAATGGAGATACTCTTGTCAACAACGGTACTATGACAATCACTGACAGCACAGTTAAGAGTTATGTCGGTGGTGTTGCAGCTAAAACACTTAGTGGCACTGTTAGCTCAATGACTAATAATGGTGCTGTAAACTATACTGGAGCAGAGTTGACAAATCTCTATGTTGGTGGTGTTGTAGGCTCAAGCGCAAGTACAAGCATTACAAGCCTTTCAAATACCAAGAGCGTTACTGTGGCGGCTACAGATATTGATTATATCTACTTGAGTGGCGTTATGGCGGAGACTACTGACGATGCTACATTTACCGATATGTCAAATAGCGGTGCTGTTACACTGAATGCACCAAATGCTACTATGACAGACCTCTACGCTGCAGGAGTTTGTGCCGTTGCAAAGAACGCATCAGTATTTGACTCTTGCACAAATGAGGGTGATATGGCCCTTACAGCTACAAGCGCAACAAAGGCATACTTTGGCGGTATTGTTGCAGCGTCAAGCAGTACAAACTATGCTGTAAATGTTGTTTCATCTACCAACAGCGGAGATATGAAGGCTTTGTTCCCTGCAACTTGGTATGTTGGCGGTATTATGGCATATGGTCATAACTGGAGCTCAACAACAGCAAAACAGTATGCTATTAAAGATAATACTGTTCAGAGCGATATTACTGTTGACGCAGGCAGTCAGATGCTCTATATCGGTGGTATTGTCGGCCACTCTGGTATGCAGACCAAATACACTAATAACTCTTACAATGGCACAATCTCTACTGCAAATAGCAGCAATGCACAATCTATGATTGGTGGTCTTGTAGGTGCTACAGTGCTTTCTGCAACAAATACAAATACAAATGACTCATATTACAACTATACCTTTGCAAGTAACAGCGTAGATGCTACATTGCCTGCTGTAGGCTATGTGGGTGCACTGGTTGGTGGACAGTATAACGCTTCAACAAGCACTATAAAGAGCGCACCAATATTTAAGTATATCTTTGAGACATCGAAACCTAACACTATCTGTTCAGCTACAACGGTAAATAAGGCTGTAAGCGACTGTCGTGATGATGCAAGATATGAGGTTGTAATTGAGGGTCTTGATAAGGGCGTTGTTTTTGAATAATAACTGACTATGAGACACCTTAAAACTATATTTGGTATGGCTGTGGCAGCGGTAGCTGCCATGGCTGTAACCTCTTGTGTAGAGGTTGAGGATAGTGGCAAGAAGCAGGAAATAGAGCTTAACGAGAACCTTACTCTTACTATCGAGATTGACAATGTAACCTCGACAACGGCTAAGGTAAAGGTTACCCATGATGGTCTGTCGTCAGATAGCTGGTTTGGCATACTTACCTCTGATGTCGATACTAACGAGCAGGAGATTATAAACTCGGCCGTAGATAAGTTTGTTGCCGATGGAGCATCTGAGGGGCTACATAAGAGCAAGAGCTATGTCTCTGTGCTTAAAGAGCTTGAGCCGCAAACATCATATAAGTATATCGCCTTTGGCCTTACTGAGGATGGCGTGGTATATGGCAATAGTGCCTCTTATGAGTTTATTACCGAGGCTGAGCAGAGTTCTGGTGGCAATGAGGGTGATAATGATAATGACGACGACGAGCAGATAAGCGGCTCTATGAGGGTCAACAGCGCTTGGAGTGTCCGCTATATTGGCGCAGGAGAGCTCCATGAGCAGAAGTTCGACCATATTGTCGAGGTGAAGAGCACAGACAATAATCCGTATGTTGTAACTATCGTCTATGCCTCTGAGTGGAACCCACTCTTCCTTCCGGAGCTTGGTAATGCTCTTATTGTCGATTTGAAGGAGTATCTGGCATACTTCAACCAGGCCTATAATACAAACTATACATTGAACGATATGCTCTATCGTGGTGATGGACAGGATGCCTTTAATCTCGACCCCGGCTACTATAAGGCTGTGGCTATAGGCGTGAATGGCGAGGGTAATCTGACTAACCTCTATGCAGTCTCTGAGACCTTCGAGGTTAAGGAGCCTATCGCTACAGATGCATATAAGGCGTGGTTGGGCAATTGGAAGGTAACAGGCCGCAATAACCTTACAAGCGATATTCTTGTTACAACAAAGGTTGCCAATAAGTCATTCTATATGCTCGGCTGGAGTGGCGTGAGCGATTGGTCGGTAGTCGTTGACTACAATGCAGAGCTCGACTCGATGTTCTTCTATTCACAGATTGTAGCATACGACTTTAACTTGGGCGACTATGGCATTGGTGATGTCTATTTCCTTGCCGGCGATGACGAGGGTTACTTCTATCAGATGTCAGGCAGTGGCTACGGCATTGCCATTGGCGGAATACTCGATGACGGAGCTCGTGCAATTGTGCAGTATGGCGTGGGCGTTACCGACTACCCATCATTTGATAAGATGTTCTTTATGGCAAAGATTGGAAATGACTACTACGATATCTCTATGAGCCAATCTCCAACCTATCCATGTATCATGGAGCCTATTGAAGAGCCGACAACAACAAGCCGCATGGGACTATGCTCTACATCGCTTAAAAAGCCGACACAGAGCTTTAAGCTGACTCCTCATAAGTGGTAGCTAAACAAAACAGACTCGCAAGGGTCTGTTTTTTGTTTGTTATAAGTTGGGCCTGGTGTTGGGCGCTTGCGTGAAAATTGCTATATTTGTGGCAAAATGAATTATTATGACAACAGCTCAGATAATATTGGTGCTCCTTATCCCCTTTGCGGGAACTGTAGTAGGCGCAGCCAGCTCCCTGATGTTGGGCGAGCGTGTGGCAGCTAAGATGCAAAAAGTGTTGCTCGGCTTTGCGTCGGGCGTTATGGTGGCCGCATCGGTCTGGTCGCTCCTTATCCCCGCTATAGATGTGGCTCAAAGCTCCGGAGGGGTTGCATGGTTGCCGGCCTTGGTAGGCTTTCTGGGCGGTATGGCACTCATGCTCGCCTTGGATAGCTTTACCCCGCATCAACATATAGATAGCCAGACTGCTGAGGGACTACCATCATCCCTTGGTCGCTCAACAATGCTTATGCTCGCCGTAACACTCCATAATATCCCTGAGGGTATGGCCGTGGGCGTGGTGCTGGCAGGTGCCGTGTCAGGGCAGGTGGATATGTCTATAGCCGCCGCAATAGCCCTCTCGGCAGGTATAGCAATGCAAAATATGCCTGAGGGAGCTATTATCTCTCTGCCTCTGCGCTCACAAGGCATGTCGGCTAAACGCTCATTTGTCTATGGCGCACTATCTGGCATTGTAGAGCCTATAGCCGCCGCAGTAACTATCCTGGCAATAGATATTCTGATACCACTCTTCCCTTATATGCTCGCCGCAGCCGCAGGCGCAATGATATATGTGGTGGTGGAAGAACTTATACCTCAGGCCCATAGCGAAAAACACTCTAATATGCCAACCATAGCCTTTGCCCTCGGCTTTGCCGCTATGATGGTGCTCGATATCGCGCTGGGATAGAACTTTTTTAGGGGAACAACCCTCTTAAAGTGTCTTTCTATTAGAAAAAACCTAAAATAATATAACATGAAAAGACTTTTAACTCTTACACTCGTTGCACTCCTTACTGTAGGTAGTGCAGCCGCATGGGGGCGCTTAGGCCATGCAACAGTGGCAAAAATTGCCGAAAATCACCTTACCAAAAGAGCAAAAAAGCAGATTACAGAGTATCTGCATGGAGAGTCTATCGTCAAGTGGGCTTCTTATGCCGATGACGCTAAGCCAGAACTGCTCATAGACCTCGGCTTTGAACCCTCTAACGCAAAACGATTTGTAACATATCCACATACCTTCGAGGCAAACGCAGATTGTACCCCTTATCGTGATATCAGAAAGGGCGATAAGTTCGTTAAAAACTCTATCTACTACATCGAAAAGATAGCCCAAGACCTTAAACAAAACGCTAAAACTATGCCCGACTCTGCACGCATAGCATCTATAGCACTCCTGGTACACTTCGTGGGCGATATGCATTGCCCTGAACATATCCGATACCCTCATGACCAAACTATAGGCTACTACTTCGTCTATTGGGGTAAAGAGAAGGTGAGATACCATAGTCTGTGGGATACCCAAATTATCGCATCCCGAAACCCATGGGGATTTAGCGATACCGCAGCAATGCTCGATATATGCACCAAAGAACAAATCGAAAATATCACAGCAGGCGGCCCATACGATTGGGGATACGACTCAGCAAAAGCTTCCCTGAAAGTACACGATATCAAAGAGAACGAAAAACTAAATAAACGCCTCTACCTAAACCAATATGCCCCACTTGCCGAAGAACAAATCCGTAAAGCCGGATACCGCCTGGCAAAATTGCTAAATTCTATATTCTAAATACAGTACCACCCACAGTACCACCGAGTACTGCCCCTTTTTGAAAAAAGCGGCACCAAAAACTTTTGGCGAAACTCTGTTTCGCTTGTAGTCTGTAGCGGATTGAGGATAGCCCCTTACAGTGGCTATTACGAAAAAAGATAGTCAATCATTCGGTTTCAAGCAAGCTTGACCTTTGATGACTATCTTTTCTCGTACCATCTACGAT
>JAFOBG010000020.1 GCA_017381935.1 Alistipes sp. | reverse complement strand
CTATAAGTTGTTTGCATTAACAAGCAAGTGGCTTAATATCGTTTTGTCAGTATGTTCTCGGATTGAGGACAAACCATCGTAGATGGTACGAGAAAAGATAGTCATCAAAGGTCAAGCTTGCTTGAAACCGAATGATTGACTATCTTTTATCGTAATAGCCACTGTAAGGGGCTATCCTCAATCCGCTACAGCATAGAAGAAAAACGAAGTTTTTCCGAAAGTTTTTGGGGCGGCTTTTTTCAAAAAGCTGCGGTACTGTGGGTGGTTCTCGGCAGGGACAGTACTGTAGTAGTACACAAGGTTTCGATTAAGGTTTATCGTAGGAAGTGGATTTTGCGGATATGTCGGTGGTGGATTTCGTGTTCGACGATACCTGTCAGCACGTCGGCGGCGTCGTGCCAGCGGTTTGAGTTAAACTGTCGGCGGTATGTAGTGATATGGTTATGGAGGTTAGGCCAAAGCAGTCTCCAATTTTCGGGGACTCTGATGTTATGTATTACGGTAGAGGAGTTGCTCAGTATTCGGGCCTCTTTGTTATCAGCTTGGTGGAACCACTCTATTTTCACGGTTGGGCATAGTCGTTGCAGGGCACGAGCGAAGCCACGTCCTCCGTTATTGCTCTCTATTGTAGCGACTCTTGTTTGTGAGTTTTTGAGCATATTTGCCACGAGTTGTTCGGTTATTTCCATTGGTTCTCTGGAGTATATGCAGTCGGTGATGTATATTATTCCGTCGCTATCTACGGCGTAGTTTATGGAGCATAGGAAGTCATCTCCCATGTCGGCGGTATCGGTATAGTTTGCGAATTTTACAATTTCGTGCGGTATTGTTGAGTATGTTGTAAAGTTATTGCCATAAAGTAAACCCTCTTTGGCTGTAGGGTTTCCTTGGTAGAGAGCTTCGAATGTTTGCGGGTCGAGTCGGCGTTTTGATGCGAGCAGCTCGGCGCTGTGCCTGTCGGGCCATAGAGGTTGTCCTACTTGTCGGGGGTCTATTTGAGTTGGGTTGCTGCATTTTAGGGCTTCGAAGTTGAGTAGTAGCCAGACGTCGGGAGGGGTGTTGTCTATCTGGCTCCACTCGGTCAGCTCTACAACCTTCTCGCAACTGCGTATTGTGCCTATTAGGTCCTCTTCGTGCCAGCGGGTGAAGACCATAATCTCTTGCGAGTCGTTGTGCATACGGGTTCTGACAACGGAGGTGTACCACTCGCGACAGTTTTCTCGCACTATGGGGGAGTTTGCCTCCATAGCATCTTTGTAGAGGTCGTCGAGGATAAAACAATCGACACGGTTTCCTGTCAGACTGCCCTCACGGCCTACGGAGATTAGCGAGCCTTGGTGTCCTATAATCTCCACCTCGTCGGCTGTGCGGATGTATGAGCTGCCCTTGCTGCCACGCTTTATTGTAGTTTCGGGAAATAGGGCGCAGTACTCGTCGCTTTCGAGTATTCTCTGCACACGGCGGTTGAACTTGGAAGCCAGGGAGGCTGAGTATGAGGCTATGGCAATCTTCAGGTCGGGGTTGAGCCCTAACATAAATGCAGGTAGCAGGGTGCTTGCCCCTACGCTTTTGCCGTGCTGAGGGGGCATGGTAACGATAAGTTTTTTCACTTTGCCCACAGCAAAGGCCTCAAGCAGACGGTAGTATGCGCTGTGAAACTGCTTGAAGGTGATAAAGGGATATACTGTTGTTGAGAATTCTTCAAAAGTCATTGTGTGTAAGTTGTTTATGACGTTAAGTAGGTGCTGTTTTGTGTCTATTTTCTTAGGCTCTCCCCTTTAAAGTCGATAAAGTTGCACCACTCCTTCATTCTGTCCCAGACACGCTCTCCATATCGTTCTGAGATTTTGGCAGGGCTTAGGTTGGTTGTAAATATTGTCGGCATGCGCTTGTTGTAACGCTTGTAGATAATCTCGATAATTGGGGTGCATGTTGTGCCGTATGTTTTGACTGTTAATGGCTCTACTCCAAAGTCGTCAATTATCAGTACGGGGGTGTTGCAAGCCTTGGCGAATGACATATCGTCTGCCACAGCCTCGTATGCGGATATGTACTCGATGTTGTGAACTCTGCTCCACTGCTCGTAATAACGTATCTGCTCAGGGGGAAGTTTGTAGCGGTTTCGTATCAGATACTGCTCGTTTGCGCTCTTCATTGATGCAACCATCTCCTTTATGGCTATGGCTATTGTGCTTTTGCCTCGACCTACAGTTCCGTTTAACATCAGCGAGGGCTTTGTGTTGTTTGTCTCGGCGCTGAGCCACTTTGCCACAAGCTCTATGTTGGCGGTATTTTGGGTGCGGTCATAGACCTCAGCCTTTTTGTAGAGGTTTACCAATTTCTCTAAGTATCCGTCTAACAGGCTTTTACACTGCTCTATAGAGAGTGGCAACTTAAAGGTCGGAAAAATAATCGTCTTGATTGGCGATTGTTTTATTAGGGTCGAAATCGGATTCTCCATAATTACTGAAATTAAAATTTTTATTATAATTTTTTTTGTTATTATTATTATTCTTGTTATTATTGTTTGCCAATGTATTTGCCAAATCGTTTGCCAATTTGCTTGCCAAATCTGTTGCCAAGTCGTTTGCCAAATCGTTTGCCAAGTCGGTCGCTAATTGGTTGGCTAAGTTTTTCGCCTTTGCATACTTTAGCTCCTTGATTATATATTGGCTGTAGTTGCATAATTTTATTATGCTTCCTTGCGGGGTGGAGGTGATAGTAATCTCTTTATCTCTCTTTAACTTGGAGAGCCTGTATCGCACCTGCTTTGTCGTCAGCCCCGTAGCCTCGGTTATTGCCGCTACAGATGTTAAAAGCTCACCTGCGTCTATCATCACCCCGTTCATGTCTGCCTTCGCAAAGTTTACTTTAAGCAGGAGATAGATAAAAAGTGATAACATCTCAGGCTCTCGAAACCATTTCCATTTTAAAAACTCTCTGTTAATTGCAATCCATCCTCTCATTGTATCAACGCTTTATAAAGTAATGCAAAATCAAAATCGTTTATCTTTACCCTCGGCTCGCCATTGTGGTCGTACTCGACTGTCGAACAGTCCCACCAAACATCCGCTAAGTCCGTTATTTCACCCGACTTGTTGCGATAGATAACCATGCACAGCTCTAAAATGTGCCTCACCTGGTTGTCATCAACCGTAAAGAGTCCCGATAGGTAATCCCTGTCAAATATCTGCTGAGCTATCTGCTCGGCAAATTGCTGATAAATACGCTTTGTAATAGTGTGTGCTTTACTCATACTTTTTGAATAAATTATTTGTTTATTTGGATTTCTGTGATAAACTTTTTATCTTTGCTACAAAGATACATCCAAATATTGAAAATTGTACTCAAAAAGTTCAAAATTTGTATAATGATTTTTCATAGTTTTTTATGGGACATCGATTAAAACTTATACGTAAAGCGTTAGGAATGACGCAAGAGCAATTGGCTCAGCGACTTGGCGTGGGCAAGACTGCACTTTCAATGGTTGAAACGGGCAAGGCCAATTTGTCTAACCGAAACAAGAATGTTCTTGTTCAAGAATTTAACGTCTCTCCGACATGGTTGGAGACCGGCGAGGGTGAAATGTTCAATGCGGACCCTTCGCTTGTTAAAGCTTTTAGTCGTCGTACTGACTCCTCTCTACCGCTTCAGAGCGTGCCGTTGTACTCTATTGAGGGTACGGCGGGCCTTGTGCCACTCTTTACCGATGGGAATGTCGAGCCGGTCAACTTTATCCACATCCCGAACCTGCCGAAGTGCGACGGAGCGATATATGTTGTCGGGGATTCGATGTATCCTCTTCTCAAGAGTGGCGATATAGTGCTCTATAAGCAGCTGCAGAGCCTTGAGGATGTCTTTTGGGGCGATATGTACCTGCTCTCTATCGATATCAATGGCGAGGAGTACATCACAGTCAAGTATCTCCAAAAGTCCGACCGTGAGGGCTATGTTCGTCTCGTCAGCCAAAACTCTCATCACGCCGATAAAGATGTGGCTGCCGATAAAATTCGAGCAATAGCACTTGTAAAGGCCTCTATTCGAATGAATTCAATGCGATAAATATTTTATTGTGATAGCGGCACATTTCCTGCCGCTGTCTTTTTTTCGTCAATGGGTAGTACGTTCAGTACAACCCATCGCCTCAAAATGCGACGAGCGTTGTAAATCCGCCACTCTGACAATAAAATGGTTTATTGTGATAGCGGCACATTTACTGCCGCTAATAAAATAGCTTGCAATGAGCAGTACAGAAGTACAGCCCATCGCAGACAATTTTGCCGAGCGTTGTAAATGTACCACTCTGACAATAAAATGGTTCGATGAACAAACTTGGTGCCTTGCTGCTGCAGAACAACTTATAGTTTAAATTCTGTTTTCGGGTTGGGTTTGCCATCGTAGATGGTACGAGAAAAAATAGAGCTGAGGTCAAGCTCGCTTGAGAGTGTGAAGGCTCTGTTTTTTGTCGTAATAGCCACTGTAAGGGGCTATTCCCAACACGCCACAGCATAGAAGAAAAACGAAGTTTTTCAGAAAGCTTTTTGCACGCCCTGCTTTTTCCCGAAAAAGCGGGCAGTACTCGGCAGTTCTCGGCGGGTACTATGGGTGGTACTTGGTGGTTAATATATGTATGGTATGGAATTTTTAGCTGAGTATGGGTTATTAGGTCTATTTATTGGGTCGTTTTTAGCGGCTACGGTTGTTCCATTCAGTGCGGATGTGCTGTTGGTTGGGATGTTGGTTGCTGGGGCTAACTCTCCTATTGCCTTGCTTTTGGTTGCTACTTTGGGCAATTGGCTTGGGGGCATTACCAGCTACGGCATTGGACGTGCAGGCAAGTGGGAGTGGATTGAAAGGCTGCATGTCAGCCGTGAGAGCTTGGAGAGGCAGAAGTCTCGTATTGACCGCTTTGGGGCGCCTATAGCTCTGCTCTCATGGGTCCCATTTATTGGCGATATCTTCGCTGTGGCCCTTGGCTTTTACCGTGTTAAGTTTCTGCCTGCTATCTTCTGGATGCTTGTGGGCAAGGGTGCTCGATTTGTCTGCTGGTATCTACTTCTGTCGTGAAAATATGACATGTGCTGCGCTCAGTCTTGTGATGCTTGCAATGATAGTGTCGCTAAAATAGTGCACACTTTCTCACAAATGGCACAATCCCTATCTCATATATAAATATAGGTATAAATGACAATTTCGGGCGATATTAAGAAAAATCAAAAAATTATTGAAAATTTTTAATAAAACTCTTGCACGGATGAAAAAAAGGCCTTATCTTTGCAGCGAAGTTTTAAGGTTCATTTTAGGTTAGTAGTTTTAGGTTGGTTGAGGAAATCGGCGGTTGCGGAGCAGAGGGCTCTGCTAAGATTCTCGGGAGGTGCTCTTTCGAAGAATCGAATACCCCCGAAGACCTCATTTTTTGTTTGTATGAAACAAAAAATGAGGTCTGTAACCTCCATAAATCCACTTGTAAAAATAAAAAACTAAAACTTTTGTTTTTTCGGAAAAAAGTTTCTATCTTTGCCACGCTTTTATGGCATTTAACTAAAAATTAAAACATTATGAACAATTACGAAACCGTTTTCATTGTCACTCCGGTACTCTCTGAGGCTCAGGTAGTAGAGGTAGCTGACAAATTCCAGGGTATCATTACTGAGAACGGCGGATCTATTGTGAATGTGGAGAACTGGGGCCTTCGTAAGCTCGCATATCCAATTCAGAAGAAGTCCACCGGTTTCTACTTCCTGGTAGAGTTCACTGGCGAGGGTTCTATTATCAACACCCTTGAGACTCAGTATCGTCGCGATGAGCGCATTATCCGTTTCTTAACTTTCAAGCAGGACAAGTACGCTAAGGAGTACGCTGACCGTCGTCGTGCAAAGCTTGCTAACAAAAACACAGAGGAGTAAACTATGGCACAGGAAGTAAATCAGGCAGGTGAGCTGCGTTACCTCAACCCAGTATCGGTTGATGTAAAGAAGAAGAAGTATTGCCGTTTCAAGAAGCTCGGCATTAAGTATGTAGATTATAAGGATGGTGAATTCTTGAAGAAGTTCCTTAACGAGCAGGGTAAGATTCTCCCACGTCGTCTTACAGGTACTTCACAGAAGTTCCAGAAGAAGGTTGCTCAGGCTGTAAAGCGTGCGCGTCATCTCGCAATTTTGCCATTCGTAACCGATTGTATGAAATAAGGAGGAGGCACTATGGAGATTATCTTGATTAAGGACGTAGAGAACTTGGGCTACGCAAACGACATTGTAAATGTTCGTCCTGGTTATGCAAATAACTACCTTATCCCACAGGGCTTCGCTAAGGCTGCTACTGCATCTGCAAAGAAAGTATTGGCTGAGAACCTCCGCCAGCGTGCACACAAGGACGCTAAGATTCTTGCTGACGCTCAGGCACTTGCAGCAACTCTTGAGAACCTCGCTCTTACATTCTCTGTAAAGGCAGAGGAGGGTCGTATCTTCGGTGCAATCACTTCAGCTGACGTTGCTCAGGCACTTGCTGAGAAGGGCATCGAGGTTGATAAGAAGAATATCACCGTTGAGGGTATCAAGACCGTAGGCGAGTACAAGGCTGCTGTTAAGCTTCACCGTGAGGTTAAGGCTGAGGTGGCGTTGAGTGTAGTTGCTGAGGAGTAAAATCCGATTTTAGGCGGTATTTCCTGCCGCTAACATAAAAATTAAGCAGTGGATGTACGAGGAGTACTATCCACTGCTAATTTTTTGCCGAGCGACAGAAATCCACACCGAAAATCGGATTTAAAGTTACAGCCTGCGCAAGCCTAAAAATAGCTCGTTCTAAACTACATTTCGGAGGCTTTTTTTTTAAACTGCGTGCTATGGGCAGTACTTGTCAACGAAAGTAATCAAATTTGGTTTATTGAGAAAAAATGGGGATTCGTTGAATTTTTTTAAAAAAATTAAAGATATTGTTTTTTAAAAAGATTAAAAAGTCCTATCTTTGCCCCCGGTTTGGCCGAATTGTGTTTTGGCCTAAATGCTTGACTTAGAAAGAATAATTAAGATAAAACGATGAAGATGATTTACTTAGCGCCAACTCTTGAGGTAGAGGAGATGGCAATTGAGCAGGGTTATTCTCTGAGCACGGGCTTTGAGGTTCCGGGCGGCGAGGATAATGGCGGCAGCGATGAATGGGTTTAACAGTTAATTAGAAAGAGACAAGATGAAAAAGATTTTT
>JAFOBG010000005.1 GCA_017381935.1 Alistipes sp. | reverse complement strand
CAAACAGTTTTGCACTCTTCGTTTAACTGAATACGTGTATCACTCTGCTCCTCAAAAGAGACAAAAATCTGATTCTCGCCTATCGGCAGACACTCGACATCTTTCGTCATGTCTGTCGTACATGATACAGCGAAAAGAGCTGCAATAGCAGCAAAAAGGTAGAATTTTTTCATATCGCTAAAATTTTAATATTTGCAGAAATAGAATTTGACTTTACAAAGTTAGAAAAATTTCCGCAAAGGGAGCTCTATTTATAGAAAAAAATCCACTGTAGATATTATCTACAACGGATTTTTCTCAAGCATTTCTCTTGGCAGTACCAATATTAGCTGAGTGTTATTTTGAACTCTTAATTCGTCTGAATGGCAGTTTAAGGACTCCAAAGAAGGCCTCGCCAAAGATTCCGCTTGACATTTTGGAAGTACCTGCCTCTCGGTCAACAAAGATGATAGACTCCTCAACAATCTTAAAACCATATTTCCATGCTGTATATTTCATCTCTATCTGGAAGCCATAGCCAACCATCTGAACTCGGTCAAGGTTAAGAGTCTTAAGCACCTGAGCACGATAGCCTACAAAGCCGGCTGTAGCATCACAGACCGGCATTCCGGTAACTATCTTGACATACTTAGATGCAAAGTAACTCATCAACAGACGACCAAGAGGCCAATTAACCACATTTACCCCTCTAACATAGCGAGAACCGATAGCAACATCTGCATCCGACTCAAGGCGTGATGCAAGACGGAGTAGGTCATTCGGATTATGCGAAAAATCACAGTCCATCTCAAAAATGAGGTCATAGCCAGCATCCAAAGCCCACTTAAAACCTGCAATATATGCCGTTCCCAACCCCAATTTACCACTGCGACAGACAAGATTAATTCGCTCAGGATACTGTTTTTGTCTCTCTCGAATAATATCGGCGGTACCATCAGGAGAGCCATCGTCAACAAAAAGCAAATCGAAGTTACCCTCAAGGCTAATCACCTTATCAATCATTGCCGAGACATTCTCCTTCTCATTATAAGTAGGAATAATTACAAGTTTTCTCATTACATCATATTCTTAAATTTGCGCTTACCTAAAAGATAACGCAACACTATCATACCTTTATATATATATTTAGACTCACATCGTACAGCGCCTCTGATAGCTTGTCGCTCCTTAGAGAGTCTGCCATGCCAAAGTATAAACTCTCGCCAAGCGGCAAAAGTAGCCTTTGCACCTGCCATATTACCCTTAACAGCATAACTCATAGCTGCCGCAAGGTCCAACAGAGGACGGACTACAGCTACAACAGCCCTCTGCATAGGAGGGGCGCATCGGAAGAGCATTGCCAAATTATTTCTATGATTTAGAAATATCTTTCTCGGCGAGTTTGCAGCCAAAGTACCACCTCCGAGGTGATATACTCTACTCTTAGGCTCTACAACAATCTTCCAACCATCAAGTTGCAGACGCCAACATAAGTCAATCTCCTCCATGTGTGCAAAAAAATCGCCACACAATCCTCCCATTGAACGATATGCACTCTTACGGATGCAGAATGCTGCCCCACTTACCCAGAAGACCTCTCGGCAATCATTATATTGCCCCTCATCAACCTCTATAGTGGACAAAATACGACCTCGACAA
Organism: Alistipes sp.; assembly: GCA_017381935.1. GTDB lineage: Bacteria > Bacteroidota > Bacteroidia > Bacteroidales > Rikenellaceae > Alistipes. Next base: position 135,666 of record JAFOBG010000005.1, on the reverse strand, counting down.
AATGGGTAGCCTAAATAGTCAATATATCCCCCCGATGCACCTGCATACTCAAAACACTCAGCTCGCTCAACACTCAATATCTTCGGGCCTACAACCGCTATAGATGAATCAGCAGACAACCTATCCACTAATGGAGTAAGCCACCCCTTTGGAGTTTTGACATCCGAATTAAGCAGTACATAACATTCATACTCATCAAGTAGCGCCAATGCTCGGTTATAGCCCTCAGCAAAACCATAGTTACTCTCCAACTCCAGCACTCTGATATTCGAGAAATGCTCCTTAAGCATCTCTACCGAGCCATCCGTAGAGCCATTATCGGCTACAATAACATCAGCCCCTTCACTTGTCTCCAATACCGAGGGCAGGAAACGATTGAGATGCTCTTTCCCGTTATAGTTGAGTATAACTACAGCTACTTTCACGATACTTTTCTCTTTGCAACCTTTATCGGAGCTCCTGTTTCAGGGTCCGGAACAAACTTCCAACGACGATGCGACCACAACCAACGTGCAGGATCTCGCTGTATATCCTTCTCAAGCAGGCGAACATATCGCTCTGTTATCTCATGCTTTTCAACACTCTCCTGACCATCATAGACCATAATCATATCGCAATGGTAACGACCTGCACTCTGGCGTTGCATACTAAAATAGACAACCGGCAAATTAAAGCGAGTTGCCAACTGCTCGCCACCCTCAAAAAATAGAGTCTGTTGATTGAGGAAGTTGTACCAATGAATATCGCCCTTTGGTGGCGCATTTTGGTCAGACGCCATACCGAGCATCATAGGCTTGCCATTCACGCCAGTATCCTTATGGTCAACAAAGTAGCGCAAATAACGCTTGCTTGATATAGGTATCACATCTTCAAAACTTCTCAAATGCAAGAACAAATCATCCCATGCTTTACTTGAGAGTGGGTGATAAGCTCCAATCTCACAATATCCCGGCATGGACATACCCACAAACTGTGCATACTCCCAAAAGCCATGATGCGAAGCAAGGATGATAAAGTGTTTATCCTTAAGCGCCTCACGCACATCATCCGGAATATTAAACTTTACAGCGTCTCTGCGCTGTTCATCTGTAATGCCCGCCAAAGACATTGTACAGATTACAACCTCTGCCAGATGTCGGTAGAATTCGTTACAAATCTCATCAATCTCCTCATCACTCTTCTCAGGGAACGATGTGGATAGTTGCTGAAGGATCAAAGCTCTTCGATAACGCACTACATAGCGCATTACAGCATAGATGATTGTCGTAAGGAAACCGTATTGGTACCAATGAGGCATTATCGCCACTGAACGACACAACAGCCATAAGCACTTTGATCCCAAACTCAATTTAGGCTTTGTGTTCTTCATCGTATTTAAGTTATAGTTAAGTTGGTTAGTTAGCGTTTCCTCTTTCGTTTCACAACGATAGGTTCTCCTGTTACAGGGTCGGGAACGTACTTCCAACGACGATGCGACCATAACCAGCGTGAAGGCTCTCGCTGGATGTCTTTCTCAAGTTGTCGTACATATCTCTCCGTAATTACATGTCTATCTACTACCTCGTCGCCATCATAGAGCAAAATTACCTCACCCTCATAGCGACCAGCCTTTATTCTGCGCATACTCAAATAGAGCACCGGCAGGCTGAACTTTATTGCCAACTGCTCACCACCCTCAAAGAAGAGTGTTTTTCGATTGAGGAAATCGTACCAATGTACCTCTCCCTTTGGTGGAGAGTTTTGGTCAGCAATAAGTCCAAGCAGGAGTTGGCGACCATCTATACCATCTTTGCGATGCTGCAAAAAGTAACGTATCAACTGCGCACTTGCAATAGGCAGAGCATCCTCACTATATCGAAGGTGATAATAGAGCTCCTCCCAAGCTTTATTTCTCAATGGATGATATGCACAGAGGGTCAAATGCTCAGGGAACTTAAGTCCTGCAAATTGTGCATACTCCCAAAAGTTATGGTGTGATGAGAGATATACAAAATGGCGGCCCTTAACGCACTCCTGAATATTATCAGGGACCTCTACTTTTAGTACCTCTCGCCTCTTTTCATCACTCATACCTGCTAAGGTCATTGTGCCAATAACAGCCTCTGCCAGAGTATGATAGTAATCATTACAAATATCTACTATCTCCTTTTCACTCTTCTCAGGAAAGGAGAAGGTAAGTTGTTCAATAATCAGTTTACGACGATAACGCAAAATGTAACGAAACAAAAAATAGGCTATCTGTCCCAGGCAGTGATACTGCATCCAATAGGGCATTATTGCCACCGAGCGAGAAAGAAACCACAAACATTGCGTTCCAAAACTCATCTTCCTATCCGACCTACTCTTACTCATCACACTCTATACTATCAGTATCTGTAGTTTTACTCTTTAAATTTTTACCTGCCAAAACAATAACAAACTCTCCCTTTGGAGGATGGACTTTAAAGTGCTCTACAACCTCAGCAAGAGTGCCTCTTACTGTCTGCTCAAACTTTTTAGTTATCTCTCTCGATACTGCTACCCTACGCTCCGGACCAAAAACCTCGGAGAGTTGTTCTAAGCACTTCACTACTCTAAACGGAGATTCATAGAAAATAATTGTTCTACTCTCCTCAGATAACTCCATAAGTCGCTTTGTTCTGCCCTTTTTCTGGGGTAAAAAGCCCTCAAAACAGAATCTATCGCAAGGAAATCCACTCTGCACCAATGCTGGAATACAAGCCGTTGCACCTGGCAGTGTCTCCACCTCTATTCCAGCCTCTACACAGGTGCGAACAAGAAGAAAACCAGGGTCCGAAATTCCTGGTGTACCTGCATCAGAGACCAACGCCACATTACGTCCCGCCTCAATAGCTTCAGCTACAGCCTGCACCGTAGCATGCTCATTGAACTTATGATGCGAGCGCAGAGGTTTCTCTATATTCAGATGCTTTAACAACACTGACGAGGTACGTGTATCCTCTGCAAGGATAAAATCTACTTGCTCAAGGACCTTTATTGCTCGAAGTGTGATATCGTCAAGATTTCCTATTGGCGTAGGAACAATATAGAGTTTTGCCATAACTTAACTAAATTTACGCTGCAATAAATCGACTATCAACTTAGCCCCCTCAGATGAGGGTCTCCATGAGAAGTTTTCTGTAATGTAAATTATACAGTCGTCTAAGTTATCTATCGTATCAAGAGTATCTATCGCCTCCTCGTATGTATCTACATTGCCTGCAAATAGGTCGCGAATAAGCATAAATCTATCACCTACACTTATTGCTGTGCGTAGCGATGAAACAGGAGTATTCTCAGCTACACGAATAGGTTGTGGAGCCGACTCCCCAATTGTGGCAGCAGCCTCGATAGTCTCACCAAGAACCTGTGTGCTCTCCTCTGCAACTGCAACTCTCTCCGGCTTTGGAGTTTCAACTCTCTCAGAATTTACAGCCAAGTCATCACCATAAAGAGCAATTATCTTCTTGCGTGAGGTAGTTGATGTACGATTCCACTGTTCATCATCTCCAAACAAAGACTGCTCAACAACAACTCGTCTCTGCTTTACAGGTTTCACCTCCACATTTTGTACAGGTTCAGACGCTGGAATAGTCTCAGTTTCTTGAACAACCTTCGGTTCTGGAGCAATCTCCGGTTCTACAACTGTCTCAGGCTCTAAGGCCACCTCTATATCTGCAACAGTATCAAGTTCAGGCTCTCCCTCCTCAACATCAGGTTCATCATTAGGCTCTATCTCTGTTTCCTGTTCAGTCGTCTCCTCTATCTCCGCCTCCAAAAAGTCTTCCGTCTCCTGTTCTACCTCAACATCTGTCTCAAGGGCGGTATCATTTTCAGACACTGTTTCCACTTCTGTCGTATCGGCAGTATTCTGCTCTACCTCCTCTATATCTTCGTTTGCCTCAACAGCTACACTATCATCTGTATCATCTTCCTCCTGCTCAAATTCCTCAGCCATCTGATACTCATCAGGCAGAACAAACTCTACCTCAACCTCAGGTTCTAAGTCGTAATCACTCTCCTCTACCATCTCCTCGATAATAGTCTCTTGCTGCTCATCACCGTCCGACATAATGAAGTCAACCTCCACCTCAGGCCCCTCTTCCTCCTCAGAAACAGCAGATGTACATGGTTGCTCAACACCCTTACAGCTATCTCTCTCAATAAAACGCAATGCCTCATAAGCCCCTCGAATTTTATCTAAAGCCACATCACGATCTATAACTGCACCTCGCACCTCAAAGTCCTCAACAAGCTCAACAGCCCTTAAAAGTGCCTCTCTTATCTGTTTTAAATCCATCTTTTGTAATGATAATATTCCAATCTGCGAATTTAGCGACTTTTACGCTGTTTTCCAATTTTTTCTATAAGAAAAAACAACCAATCCCCCTAACAAATAAAAAATACACTTTTTTGTTATACACACTGTTGCCGAGAACTGCCCGCTTTTTCGGGAAAAAGCAGGGCGTGCAAAAAGCTTTCGGAAAAACTTCGTTTTTCTTCTATGCTGTAGCGTGTTGGGGATAACTTATGGCTAAGTTATTGAAACAAAAAATAGACCTTCTGCAGTTTTCAAGTAAACTTGAACTGAGAGGTCTATTTTTCATTTCACTGCCTACGGCAGTAGCCCCAACCCGAAAACAGAATTTAAACTATAAGTTGTTCTGCAGCAGCAAGGCACCGAGTTTGTTCAGCGCACCATTTTGTTGTTAGAGTGTACATTTCCTACAACTAAGGGTATTTAGAGATACTATTTTGTTGGCAAAAGGTAGTAGTTGCAACGCTCGACAAAAAATCCCAGCGATGGATAGTACAAAACGTACAGCCATTGCTGGGACTTTTTTATTAGCGGCAGCAAATGCTGCCTTTTCACGACAAAATCTCAATAAAATATTTTATTGTCAGAGTGGTACATTTACAACGTTCGGCAAAATTGTCTGCGATGGGCTGTACTTCTGTACTGCTCATTGCAAGCTATTTTGTTAGCGGCAGGAAATGTGCCGCTATTACAATAAAACAATTAATATTTCATCCACTTATACAAATCCTTAAACGACGGTTTTTTGCCATGCATAAAGATTCCGACACGATATATTTTACCAGCAACCCAAACCATGAAGATAAAGGTGAGGTAAAGTAGTATAATAGAGAGTACAATCTCCCATGTCGGGATACCGCTTGGGATACGACCCATCATAACTATAGGCGAGGTAAACGGAATCATAGAGCACCATACTACAAGTGGGCTATTTGGGTCATTCATAACCATTGTAAGGATTATAAAGGCGAGAATAATCGGAATGGTTATCGGCGTTGTTAATTGCTGTGCATCTTGAGCTTCATCTACGCTTGCGCCTACAGCAGCATACATAGCCGCATAGAGCAGAAAACCTCCGACCATAAAGACAAGCAACAGACCTACAATCTTTGCAATATAGCCTGTATCCATCACAGAGGCCATAGCTGTAACCACCTCTATATCAACACCAGATGCCGCCATTGCTGTAACATCTGCCCCACTCTGAACAGCCTCGATATTTGCCATCATTTCATCCGGCATAATAGCTGGTAACATAAAGGCGCTCATTGCTACTATCAACACTCCCCAGATTATAATTTGAGTAGCTGCAACAGAGGCTACACCCAAAATTTTACCCATCATCATATCAAATGGACGGACGGTAGATACCAGCACCTCAAGGATACGAGAACTTTTCTCCTCGATAATGCTCTGCATCACTATAGAGCCGTAAATAACAAGGAAGAAGTAGAGTACAAATCCCAATACGATTCCCACCAAACTTGACATAGCAGATGATGATGCGGTACTCTCCTCATCATCATTTCTGAATGTAGAGAGATTTATATCAACCGAGATTTCCTCAAGAATAGCCTTCAAATTCTCAATATTATAGGCCTTAAGTCTCTCTGTCTCAATAATATCCTCAATCTGAGATGTTATAGTCTCCTCAATAAGCATTGATGAAGAACTATTGGTATATAGCTGTATGTTATTCGGATTCTCAACTATATCCTCACCAATATATAGCAATCCGAAGTTACCACTCTCCAACGACTTCTTAAGTTCCTCCTGCAAATCGCCATTAGGGATAGTTACAAACTCTACATCTTCATCACTCTCAAGGCGGTCTGCAATAATACCACTATTATCGATTACAGAGATACTCTTAGCCTCTCCCTTACCATAAATCATTATCAGAGTAGGAGCCACACTCAAAAGAGCCAACAAAAGTGGCATGAGCAACGTTGTGATGATAAACGACTTCTTATATACGCGCTCTTTAAACTCGCGCATTATTATCAAACCTATATTTCTCATAATCAGTTGCTATTTTAGGTTGCCATTGACGGCTCTAATAAATATATCATTCATACTCGGGATTATCTCTGTAAAGCTACGCAGTTCGACTGCATTGTTTAGCATTGAGATAACCGGACGGACATCACTATCTTTCTCGATATGAATTTTTGCCGTTACAAGGTCTGTAATAGCATCTTTCTGCATATCAATAATTTCGTAGGCCGAATTACCCTGATTCAACAGTTCATTTTCACCATAGAACTGCACAGAGAATATATTATTTCCCAGACTACGGCGAATATCATCCACACGGCCTGACAAGATATTTTTCGACTTGTTTATAAGTGTTATATGGTCGCATATTTCCTCTACGCTTGACATATTGTGGGTTGAGAAGATAACTGTTGCGCCTTGGTCTCTTAAACGCAGAATCTCCTGCTTTAGCAGATTGGCATTAATAGGGTCGAAACCAGAGAAAGGCTCATCAAAAATAAGGAGCTTCGGTGTGTGAAGCACGGTTACAATAAACTGTACCTTCTGAGCCATACCCTTAGACAAATCCTCAACCTTTTTGTTCCACCAATCCTCTATCCCAAAACGGACAAACCAATCCTTAAGGCGAACCAACGCCTCATGACGAGAAAGGCCCTTAAGGCGAGCAAGGAAAACGGCATGTTCACCAACCTTCATCTTTTTATACAATCCTCTCTCCTCAGGCAAATAACCAATGCGGTATATATCTTGCTCTGTGATAGGTTTGCCTTCGAAAAGTACCTCTCCCTGATCGGGAATAGTTATACGGTTTATTACACGAATAAGTGTAGTCTTTCCTGCTCCATTTGGACCCAATAGGCCATAGACAGAGCCTGCCGGAATCTCTACCGACACATCATCAAGTGCCGTATGGGCTGTAAAACGCTTGGTAATGTGTTTTGCTGTGATAATATTGCTCATAACTGTTAATTTTGATTAACCTACATACAAAGGTATTGATTTTTTTTATATATTTGTACCGAACTACATAAAATTTACAGCTAATGAATAAAAAATTAGTTCTAGTCTCCGGAGGTGCAGGATACATAGGCTCTCACACCGCTGTAGAGCTTATTGAGGCCGGGTATCAGGTTGTAATTGCTGATAATCTATCCAATGCAGACATGTCCGGAGTAGAGGGAGTACGTGCTATAACGGGTGTTGATGTCCCATTTATAAATGTTGATTGTTGCGACAAAGAGGCTTTTGCTCGACTCTTTGACCAATACGATTTTGACTCTGTAATCCACTTTGCAGCATTTAAAGCTGTTGGAGAGTCTGTTGAGGACCCGATGAAGTACTATCGCAACAACCTGCTCTCTTTTATGAATATTGTTGATTTGATGCGTCAAAAAGGCAGAAGCAACATTGTCTTTTCATCATCTGCAACAGTTTATGGAGAGGCTGATATTCTGCCCGTAACCGAGGCTACACCTCGTAAGCCGGCTACAAGCGCATACGGAAATACAAAGCAGATGTGTGAGGATATTCTGCGTGATGCCGTAGCGGCATATCCGACTCTAAAGGGCATTGCACTACGATACTTCAACCCTATCGGAGCTCATCCATCTGCACTTATAGGCGAGTTACCTCGTGGTGTTCCACAAAACCTTGTGCCATATATCACTCAGACCGCAGCAGGCATCAGAGAGTGTCTGTCAGTTTTTGGGGACGACTATCCTACAGAGGATGGTAGCTGTTTAAGAGATTATATTGATATTGTTGACCTTGCTAAAGCGCACGTTGCTGCAATCAGTCGCATGGTTGACAACAAAAATAAAGAGAGATACGAAATCTTTAACGTCGGCACAGGTCGTGCAGTATCTGTCTTTGAGTTAGTAAAGACCTTCGAGAGAGTAAACAACTTAAAGCTAAACTACAAAGTAGCCCCTCGTCGTGCAGGCGATGTGGTTGCGGTATGGGCCGATACAACACTTGCCAATACTGAGTTAGGCTGGGTTGCAGAGCGACCACTCGAAAAGACCCTTCAGGCAGCTTGGGCTTGGGAAAAGAGAGTTAGAAATATTAAATAACTATAGATATGGAATACAGCAATACACTTAACACTTATGCTCCTGCAATAACTGAAGAGCAGGTAGCTCAGCTCGTAGCATCAGCAAAAGCCGCAGCTGTGGCTAACGAGAATGTAGATGTCTATAAGTTCTGCCTCTCGGCAATAGACCTTACAACACTGACCTGCAACGACTCAGTAGAGTCAGTTACAGCATTTGCAAAGCGTGCTGTTACCTTCCCTGACAACTACCCAGATATCCCTAATGTAGCATCTATCTGCGTCTATCCATCTTTTGTCGAGACGGTGGGTCTTGCCGTTGATGGTACGCCGATGCGTATTACAAGCGTAGGAGGCGGATTTCCTGCATCACAGACCTTCTTAGAGGTTAAGATGCTCGAAGTAGCTATGGCTGTTGAGAATGGAGCTGACGAGGTAGATATTGTACTCAATGTCGGCAAAATGCTTACAGGTGCCTATGACGAGGCTGCAGCTGAGGTTGAGATGATTCGCTCAGAGATGGATGAAGATGTGGTACTGAAAGTTATCATCGAGTCCGGTGCGCTTAAGAGCCCTGAACTTATTCGTAAAGCCTCTCTGCTCTCTATGGAGGCAGGTGCAGACTTTATCAAAACATCTACAGGTAAAATCGACGTAGCTGCAACCCCTGAGGCTGCTGTTGTAATGTGTCAAGCAATCAAGGATTACTACGAGAAGAGTGGCCGCAGAGTCGGATTTAAGGCTGCAGGTGGCGTTAAAACTCCACAAGATGCTGCGCTATACTACACTATCGTAGAGCAGATATTGGGCAAAGAGTGGCTCACTACAGAGCTCTTCCGTATTGGTGCCTCTTCAGCTGCTAACAACCTACTGTCAGGCATTCTCGGCCACGAAGCTAAACACTTCTAATTGACAACAGGCTCTTTACAGGGTTATAAAACAATAGACCTCTCAATTTTCAATTAACTTTGAACTGAGAGGTCTATTTTTACACTCTGCTTAGTACTGTATCTCTTATTACTTCAGATAGAGGCTGAAGAATTTCCAGATTTCGGCAGCGGTGTTCATATCTTTCTCTGCCCATGAGTGTTTTCCACCGATAACCTCATAGAGCCATACCTGGTTGCCATTGATACCGTTTACATAGCGGTGTGCAACCACTTTGTTACGGATAATAGGAAGCTCCTCTGTTACCTCATGAGTACAGCGGTTTACTGCTGCCCAATAGCCTACAGCACGTGGTACAGCGATATATGGGCCCCACTTATCAACCTTCTCAAGGTTACTATTCCACTTAGATGTTTTATCAAGAGTACCATGCACCTCCATTACCGGTACAGGGCGTTTTGCCTCCAACTCACGATACATCCACTCCATAGTAAGACCTGAAATAGGGGCAACTGCAGCAAAGGTATCAGATGCCTTATAAGCCAAGAGGTAACTCATCTCGCCACCGTTTGAGTGTCCTGTAGCAAAGACATTATGCTTTGAGAAATGATACTTCTTTTGGAGGTGTTTTACAAGGCGTACTGCAAAGCCGACATCATCACGCTCCCAATTTGCCTCAAAGTGAAAGTCATAGCCTACAGCCCAACAATGTTTGCCCTTATTATCTTTTGGACCCTTTGGATAGCATACAGCAAAACCATGCTCATCTGCTACAGGGTGAAAACCGTAGCCTACAGATGGTATATTACGAGAGCCGTAGCCATGGAATGCCATAATAAGAGGAGCATTCTCTTTAAGGTCTTTAGGCATATATAGATAATAGGTGTACTCTATACCTTTATGTTTAAAGGTGTGCTCTGTAAGGGTGCCCTCGCCCTTATTGTCAGCAGTAGCTACTGCAGAGAAGGCAAAAAGAGATACAAATAACAATAAAATCTTTCTCATAGTTTACTATTTTTTAAGTTGTTTCATCATCCAATTTGAGCGTGCGCTATTCTGCTCAGGATATGTCCAGTGGCGAGACTGCTGCACAATCATAACCTCCTTCTGAGAAGGAATCTCATTGATAGCACCCTGAATAGAGGTTGGGCAGACTACAAGGTCATTATATCCATAGCTTACCCAGATAGGCACTGAGAGGTTACGAGCGAAGTTTACAACATCATAGTACTTTACAGTCTCAAGGCGCTCCTTAGTTGCAAGTTTCTTATTCTTAAACAGATAAGGCCAAGCATTTCCCTGGTCATAGAGATAACCTGTAAGGTCGCACATTGCAGGATAGAATGCCGCACCACACTTAACTTTAGGGTTAAGGTATGATGTAGTGATAGTCAGAGCACCGCCCTGGCTGCCTCCCATAACGCCGATACGCTCGCTATCTACAAAGTCGAGAGATGCCAAAAAGTCAACAGCTCTTGCGCAACCTACAAAGACACGCTTATAGTAGTAGTTATCCTTATCATCTACATTTGCAGATGGATAGTTAAGCAGTGAACCCTGCTTCAAATTCTCATAGATGCTCTCATCAGGAAGCACTGTAGAGATACCATGAATACCAACCTCAAAGGTTACAAAGCCCTTCTCGGCCTCACTATAATAACCCTTACGAGAACGACAACCAGCACCAGGAACAATCAGAATTGCTGGGCACTTGCCATTGTGATTTACAGGCACACAGAGTGTTCCATAAATTCTTGAGCCCTTCTTAAAGCTCTGGAAAGAGGCTGAATAGACATTAACCTTAGGGGTACACTTTTCAGGAACAAGCTCAAGTTTTGGAAGCATATCTATCTTTGAGTTCTTCTCTATCTCACTCTGCCAGAAAGCAGCGAAATCAGACGGCATGACAGTCTTAGGCTCGATTTTCTCCTTCTCAAAAGCTGCCGTAGCGCACTCATCATATTTTTTACCATCTACCTTTGCCCATACACGGCAACGAAGAAATCCGGGCTTTTTCATTGTATGGCCAGAGAAGACAATAGTTCCATCCTTAAGGGTCTTATCACCCTTTTCAAGTGGCTCCAAAAAGTCCTCCGAAATCTCATAGTAGATTTGCGCATTCTCTACAGGGGCATTGCTGCATGTTGTTACAGATACTGCAAATTTAGGTTTCTCACCACATGTATAGTTCCAGTCAACATGGTCCGGAGTAACTGTAACTTTAATAAACGACTGCTTCGGCTGAGCAGTAGCTACTGATGCACTAACGAGTATAAGCATCAGATAGAGAGCGAGTTTTTTCATTTTTCGGTTGTTTTTATGATTAAATTTGACCAAAGGTAATAATTTTTTCGTTAGTGCGAAAGCAAAATTGCAAGATTTTATCTTGCCAAAATAGTATTACATAGACGGAAAACACTATATTTGTAGAGTATTTTATAAGAGACACTCTCTGTCATGAGAAGATTTGCCATTATATAATTGATGAGCCGGAATTTCTTCCCTAATTATTAGAGGCGGTTTTATGTATTGCTTAAAATTTTATACCTTTGCACTATGAAATTGACCCTTATCATAGCAACTTTCAACCGCGCAACATCTCTCTTGCGCACCTTAAAATCGGCTGTAGAGCAAAGTGCAGCTGCCGATTTATGGGAGTGCATTGTTGTAAACAATAACTCTACAGATAATACAGAAGAGATATTTGATAGTTTCGCTGCACAACATCCTCAGTTTAATCTCAAAATCGTAAATGAGACTAAGCAGGGACTCTCTAATGCCCGCAATAGAGGCATTGCTGAGGCACAAGGCGAGTATATCGCCATAATTGATGACGACGAGACCATTGAAGAGAGTTATATCGAGAGCTACATCGAGTTTTTCGACTCATTCCCCACAGCTGTTGCTGCAGGTGGTGCAGTCATAGCTCAATATGAAAGCAAAAAACCTAAGTGGATGTCAAAATATACCGAGCAGATGATTGCAAATCCACTCGACTTAGATGTTGTCGTTACAACATTCCCAAAAAGCAGAGTTCCGGCAGGTGGAAATATGGCATTCCGCAAAGAGGCTTTCGATCTGGTAGGAACATTCAATCCTCGCTTAGGCAGAAATGGTAAAAACCTTACGGGGGGCGAGGAGAATGACCTATTTGCTCGTCTCAGGGAGCAGAATATTCCTCTATACTTTGTGCCAAATGCCGCCATATATCACCATATTCCGGAGAGCAAATTGACTGACGAATATTTCGATACACTGAGCTATAATGTAGGATGTAGCAAACGCCTTAGAACAAGAGACGACAACGAACTTAGAGTCCTTATTGCAGAGGAGAAAAAGAAGCGTCTTGCAACATATATTTTAGCCACTCTCTACACTCTATGCCTTCAACCTCTAAAGGCAAAATATCTCCTCCGCATGCGCAACGGAATCAGCCGAGGCATAGCCGAAAAAGAGCCTTTAGAGCAAAAATAAGACTACTTCGGCATATAATCGGCCAAATCGCATAATTTAAACTTATAATTACCCCCCCCTATCATATTTTCTGATGATATTTCCAGAAAATATGTTTTTTCATTATCTTTGTTCCTGAAAACCTCCGTTCCATCATTTCCGAAAGAGATAAAGGTAGTAAAGTTAGTTAATTAAAAGGGAGGTGGCTAGGCGATGCGTGTGTGATTTTATCGTATTGCCACCAGGAGAGAGCGTTAACGGAGGGCTCTCTCATTTTTTTTATCTTTTAGCTATTCAGAGTAGTTTGCCAAATAGCATTTATATTCATTTACAATAATAAACATGACCTCAGAGAACAAAAAACTTGTTTTTTCGTTGCCGATTTACTACCTTTGTGCACAATGCGTAGATTATTATCCATATTGCTATTTGTACTCTGTTCTTCATTTTTTGGACAGGGTGTAGCTTTACGTTGCAATACGGAGTGCAAAGAGCTACCTAAAGAGCAGTTAGCCAATAAATTAATCTCACAGATTGAGTGCTATCATCGCCATAACGACTTTGCCTGCAAAACTGAGTCTGTAACCATTCCGACTACAAATACAACCAGCTCAGGCATAAGAAGTAACCATACACGCATTATATCGGACATTCCCGCTTCTACAACAATAGCAGCAAGGGGTGAATATCGCATACATTTTTCTCTATATCTTTTTAGTGGCAAGCGTATTGTTGAATACTTCCTTTACACGTTTTGTCAGTTACGATTGTGATACCCGCTTTTTACCAAAAAACATTCAAAAAATCACAATTTTAACAACTAAAACAATAAAGAGATGAATAAAACAATTTTTTACGAGGCAATCTATGCTTCGTGCAACAACATTATTGCTCGTCGCAAGAGCATTGTATTGCCAATAATTTTAATCGTTATAGCTATCGTTCTTCCATTTATTTCATCAGCCATACTCAACGGCCCTCAGTATGACGATATTAACTCTACTGTAATAATCGTAGCCATGGCTACAGCTGTTGCAGGCGGTGTTTGGTTGCTCGGCCGAGTAATAGGCAAAGGAGCTCCATATCACAAGGATAGAGGAGTGTTTCTGACTACCACAACCCTCAACTTTGACCGTTCTCGTAGAAGTGAGATAATCAACGCTATAGGTAGTAAAGATGTCTCAAAGTTGCTTGCAATTCCTACTTGCGAGGTATCGGCACTTTGTCTGATGATTTCACATCTGCCAGACCATTCTTTTGCAGCTGTACAACTCTTTGAGTATGCCGAGTTGGAGTACAGAGAGCTCTGTAGCGTAACTATAATGAACAAGTAATAATAAACAATGGAGATAACAACCGAAAATTTTCTATTAATTGGCGCCATACTGCTCTTTGTAGCTGTTTTAGCCGGTAAAGTTGCATACCGACTCGGGACACCCGCCTTGTTGTTATTCCTCGGCGTGGGTATATTCTTTGGATATGATATCCTATCATTCAACTCCCCTGAGCTGACTCAGTTTATGGGTATGATTGCACTCAGCATCATACTCTTCTCAGGTGGTATGGATACCAAATTATCAGAGATTAGGTCTGTTATGTTCCCTGGCGTTGTTTTGGCAACAGTAGGTGTACTACTCACCGCCTTTATCCTCGGAGGATTTATATATGCTGTCTCTCCGTGGTTAGGAGTAGAGCTTAGTTTTCCACTCGCTTTACTTCTTGCCTCAACCATGTCCTCTACAGACTCCGCATCGGTATTCTCCATTCTAAGAACAAAAAAGCAGGGGCTCAAAGAGAATCTGAGGCCTCTGCTTGAGTTAGAGAGTGGCTCAAATGACCCTGTAGCATATATTTTGGTTGTTCTTCTTGTAGATATGCTCTCCCCTGGCAAGGAGGCTGCTGGTGTGGGTACGAGTATAATCATGTTTATTATCCAGATGGGCGTAGGTGCTCTGGCAGGATATGGTTTTGGCCGTGCCGCAGTATGGACTATCAACAAGATAAACATTACAAACGCATCCCTATACTCGATATTGCTGTTAGCGTTTGTATTCCTAACATTCTCATTTACAACGCTTATCTATGGTAACGGATACTTAGCTGTATATATAGCAGGTTTGGTTGTTGGCAACCACAAGTTAGTCCATAAACGTACCATGGTAACATTCTTTGATGGCGTTACATGGTTAGTGCAGATAATAATGTTTATCATGCTCGGATTACTCGTAAATACACGCTCGTTACTTGACCCTAAAACGCTTCTTTTGGGTGCTGTAACAGCTATATTTATGACCTTTATAGCACGACCTATAGCCGTTAATCTCAGCCTGCTACCATTTAGAAACTTCACTAAAAAGGCAAGACTTTATGTCTCATGGGTAGGCCTTAGAGGTGCAGTACCGATAATATTTGCTACCTATCCTCTTGTAGATAGAGTTCCACACGCAGAGCTGATTTTCAATGTCGTCTTCATTGTAACCATTGTATCTCTGCTCCTGCAAGGTACTACCGTCAGTGGCATGGCAAATACCCTTGGCGTGGCGAAAAAAGAGCGTGAAAGTTCATTCGGAGATGCATTCCAGGATAGGATGAAGTCTGCATTTACAGAGGTGGATGTTAACAATCAAATGCTCGCCTCAGGAAATACACTGAGTCAAATAAATTTGCCTCAACATACTCTCGTAATTATGGTTTGCCGAGACGGAGACTACTTCGTTCCACAAGGTAGCACTGAGCTTACTTTGGGCGATAAATTACTCATTCTTTCAGACCGAAATGAAGAGTTGCAAGTGCACTATAAGGAGCTCGGTCTTGACGATGTAATCAAGTTCTAAAGTAGTTCACAACGCCGACATAAGACAAGAGTACTGCCATAAAAAGTGGCAGTACTCTTGTCTTTATTACTCTTCTGCTATTCTCAATCTCGCTGATATAATTTTGAAATGGTCGAATCTATATATTTCTGAATATCAGCCTTTAACAGTTTATAAAGTGGACATGAAGTGTAGTTTTCATTATCGAGTAATACATCACGGATTGAGCGCAATGTATTTTTGTAGTTACTCATCTCATTATTCAACGCAATACCTTTTTTTGAGGAGGAGACAATCTTAGCAATAGACATCTGGCGAAGTTTCTCGCACACATCGTGAAGAATAACCATAACCACATTATCCATCAATGTATGCCCATGCATGAAGAGATAGGTCAGTTCCGGCTCTACACCCTTTGTACGCAAATACTCCCCAAATCGAGGCATATCCTCTGCCATATCGGGATAGTTATGCTTTAGGCTCTGCTCTTGACGCTCCACCTGACGAGCCAACCACTCAAGAGTACCTTGCCCGTTATTTGGGATATCGAGATAGTTCAGTTTTACAGCGCTCTTAAAATCGGCAAGCGGAAAGACGTTTTCAGTATGGCGACTTGCAGAATAGACATACCACAAAAAGAGAGGGTATATAATCCTCGAATAGTCGGCCATAAACTGCTCAAAGCTGAATATTCGAGCATCATTTTTTGTCGCCTTCACACAAACATTATGCAGAGATGGGGCATAGCAGAGATAGTTCTCAGTAGCATAAGCGTAGGTGTGAAACATATATGGATTTGACGCAATCAGACGGCTCTGTTCATCATCATCGCTAAGCAGATAGTCAAAGTCAGAATCCATACAGAGCAGTAGTGTCTCACAAGCTTTATCTGCATTATTTATAAGCACCTTTTTGCCTTTAGGCAAATCGTCTCTTGTGGGCACCGATATTTCAAAGCGCAGGTATGGGTTTGTAAAATGGTCGAAAATTCCCCTCCAGAATGCTACATCTTCATAACCTTCGACAAATACACGGACACACTTTCTGCCATCATCTATTCGTATCGGTTCGGGAAGAGTTGTCAAATCGACTTTGCCGGAGATTAAGGCTCTATTTCGCATCTTTTCGATTCTCTCCTGCTCTCTTTTTTCTCTAATTTCAGCCTTTTTGCTCATAACTTTTAGACTTGGATGTAACAAATATACTTCAATCTCTGCAAATCTGCAAAATATTGATTACTTTTGCACCGTTGTTAATGTTAAAAACATTAAATTGAAGATGTCGGACTGGAAAGAGAGACTTGGTGTGGTGTACTCAACCAACCCTGATTTTAAATACGAGACAGAGCAGAGCCCAAACATTGAGACTCTGCCTAAGGAGAGACAAAATCTACGTGTATGGCGTGATACTCACGGTAGAGCCGGGAAGATAGCTACCGTTGTGCGTGGCTTTGTAGGCAACGACGAGGATTTGGAGAATTTAGGCAAGATTCTAAAACGCAAAATAGGCGTAGGAGGTTCAGTAAAGAATGGCGAGATAATTATACAGGGTGAGAATAGAGAGCGTGTGCTACAAATTCTTATTGCTGAGGGATATAGTCGCACAAAAAAGGTTTAACTATGAAAAGTATTGTCCGAACCCTATGTTTAGCGCTATTGCTATTTACAACCTGTGAGCTATCTGCACAAAAGATTGCCCGCAAAGAGCTATTGGCCCTTATCAAGCAGTTACAAGAGAGAGTATCTGAGCTTGAAAAGCAGGCTGAAAACTACGTTGTAAAATCGCAGCCCATCAACAGCGAGTGGAGCAAGTGGCAGGATGTAAAGTACAACTACGGCTTTAACACTGCAGAGCAGCCGATATTCAATACTGTCAATGGCGTATTTGAGAGTACTACTATGTTCTCTGTCCGTGGAGGTAAGGGTCGCTGGAACAATAGCACCGACAAACCATATACAACATTTGTTGACGGAGGCCACCTTTTCGAAGGTTGGAATGGTAGCGAGACCTGTCGCTTGACCATGCTCATCGGCAAGCAAGCACCAGATATTGCATGCATACAGGTCTATTCGCCTAAGGGTCTGTACAAGGCAAAGCGTCATTTCGGTTGGGTTAAGTTAGGCTCCGATGATGCAAAAGAGGGTGTTGATTTTGGCCGCCGCTGGGCTGTATCATTTGTACCATTTACCCTTGCAGGCTTTGACAAGGCTCCGACAACGACATTTTACCAAAACTCTCAGTTAGAGTCAACAGCCGTACCGGTAGGTACTCTATATTACGACACCAAAGCAGGCAAAGTAGGTTGTTATACTGCTGAGGGATGGAAATATCTTAAATTTGAATAGTGAAAGGATTACGATACATACTTCTCGGTCTTGCCATGCTACTATTCTGTAGCACGGCTTCGGCACAATTCTACTCATGGGGTGCCGACCCTGAAAGTATGTCATGGCGCAAGATAAAGGATAACAAAATATCTGTCATCTACCCCGATACGGCCACAACTGTTGCATACCGCATGATGCACTATGTAAGGGCCATACAACCATCTATTGACTTTGGCTTTAGATATGGTGCGATGGATATCCCATTTGTGATACATCCTGAAAATATGCTATCAAACGGCCTTGTGATGTGGCTCCCTAAGCGTGTTGAAATTCTCAGTGCCCCTTCAGCAGCAAATAACTACTCCATGCCGTGGCTCAAGCAACTGGCGGCTCACGAGTACAGACATGCCGTACAATACAACAATATCAACCACGGCTGGGTAAAGGCCTTCAGCTACCTATTGGGTCAGCAGAGTTCAACGATAGGTCTGCTCTTTATGCCTCTATGGGGTATAGAGGGCGATGCCGTTATCTCTGAGACAGCCATGTCAACCTTCGGCAGAGCATTACAGCCATCGTTTAGCATATACTACAGAGCCAATGTAGATAATATCCTGGCAAAAAAGAATATCGACAAGTGGTTCTGCGGCTCATATCGTGAGTTCATCCCCGACCACTACCAGATGGGCTATCAGATTACAGCATACGCTAATACTAAGTATGACGAGAATATTTGGGACAAGGTTGTCAACTACTCCGTGCGTAATCCGTATGTGATTGTACCTTCATACGTAGCCATGAAGCGTTTTTACAAGACCGATGCGACACTACTTGCTAAGGAGACCTTCATGGATTTAAACCGTTTTTGGAGCACCTTGCCACAAGTCGAGGAGTCATCTGTCCGCATAAAGGCTCCTCAACAAAGGAGCTATACTACATACAGCCACCCGATAATGTTCGGCAGTCAGAGTATCGTCTCAATCAAAGAGTCGCTTGATACACCTGCCGCCATTGTAATAACCAACGAGCAGAGTGGAAATGAGAGAAAGATTTGTAATATCGGAAGGCTCTCATCCCGTCCGGCTATGCAGGATGGCAAAATCTGGTGGACCGAGTATCGTCGTAGTCTTCTCTATCAACAGAGAGTCAACTCCCGTATCTGTTACACCGACCTGGACAACTGCATCCCAAAGAGCATGGGTCGCTATAGAAACGCACTCTACCCTACACCAATTGAGAGTAGTGATAAAATCGCATGGGTAGAGTACTATCCCAATGGAGAGTTTGCCATTGTCTATGGCGACGCTCAATCCCGTACTCGCCTTACAACTATGGCATCAGGTACTGAGATTCACTCTTTGGCATACGATAACACAACAAAGTCTCTCTACTTTATTGCCACCGATGATAGCGGCATGTGGATGGGCCGTGTAAACAAAGATGGAACTACAAGCCACATTACACAAGGTGCTTACATTACCATCTCAGACCTTAAGGCGATGAATGGAGTGCTCTATTTTGGTTCTATAGCCTCCGGAAAGGATGAAGTACATTGTCTCAATCTATCAACCGGAGAGGAGTATCAAATCTCTCAATCAAAGTATGGTTCATTCTCACCTGCTCCAACTTATGATAGTCGAGTAGTAATGACTACATACGACAAAGATGGTTATCACCTCTCTGTACAGGATGTAGATAGTCAAAAGATGACTCGTGTATATCCTGCGCTCACTCCAAAGAATATTGTCAACCCACCTCGTAAGAAGTGGAACGTGATAAACCTTGATACTGTCCGTTTTAGTGGTGCTGACTCAGTAGAGACTATGCAGAGATATCGCTCCCGTCGCTACTCTAAGTTTACCCACCTCTTTAACGTTCACTCGTGGGCCCCTACCTCTTACGACCCATTTGAGCTTGTTGAGGAGGGAGCTATGGATTTCAATCTTGGAGCTACCGTTATGTCTCAAAGTCTACTCTCAAATACCGAGGGCTTTGCAACATGGGGTTGGAACAAGTCAAGCGGACACTTCTTCAAGGGTACTATCCGATATTATGGTTTAGGTGTCAATCTGTCGCTTAGCGGCTCATACGGAGGCCAGCAGCAAATGTACACCGCCTACACATACAATAAGAATGAGGAGACAGGCAAGTATGAAATCGTCTTCCCTGATGCACCTGAAAAGAAACGATACTACAACATTGGCGTATCGGCCTCACTCCCTCTCTACTTCCAATGTGGCTACCACACAAGAATCTTTGCTATAAACGTGGGATGGAACTACTCAAACGGTCTTGTGGCGAAATTAGACAAATTAAAAATTGAGGGAGGACAAATTACCAATCTTGCCACAATCGGATACTCTGAGGGATTACATCTGTTACAGACCGGAATAGGATTCCAGGACCAAGTAGCCCTTGCTCATAAGGACTTTTTACCTCGCTTAGGCTATGTAGTGTCTGCCAATTACGCCTTTAACCCTATAAACTCCGACTTCGGTCAACTTATATCGTTATATGGCAAGTTGTATATACCGGGATTTGCCCGCCACCACTCCCTAAACTTAGCAGCTCTATACCAAAATAGCATTGGAGGCTTTGAATCTAAGGTGTTGGCATCAAACTTCTCATTCAACTCGTCTCGACTCATTCCACGAGGTTTCCACATGGCAGAGGTTGAAAACAGAGACTATATAGCAGTCTCTCTGAACTATCAGTTCCCTATCTGCTATCCGGAGGGAGGTATTCCATCACTGCTCTACTTCAAGCGTATTCGTGTCAACTTGGGTTGTGATTATGCCTCATTTGGCAAACAGTTCTTTATCGCCTATCCTGAGCTTGACCGTGTGAAGCTACAATCGGCACGTAATCATCTATTCTCCTACGGTGGTGATGTAACATTCGATATAAACATATTCCGCATGCCTGCTGCTGCAACAACAGCAGTAACCCTCTCCCTATATAAGCCTCATGGCAAAAAAGGGGTGTACTTCTCGGCAGGTGTAGGATTACCATTCTAAACATTTACGACTATGGCAAAACAGAGAAATAACAAATCGACAAAGAGTAAAATTATCCGCTGGATGTGGATTATAGCAATGACGCCTGTATTCATTGTAGCTCTAATGCTCACCCTTGCGGCTGTGGGCGCATTTGGTCGTATTCCATCATTTGAGGAGTTAGAGAATCCGAAAAGCAACTTAGCAACCGAGGTATATGCCGACAACGGAAAGGTATTAGGCAGTTTCTTTGTCCAAAATCGCTCCTATGTGCAGTATGCCGACCTCTTTTCAAAGGACTCTACAGCTATCTACACTATATCTGGTGAGCAGGTGCCACCTCTTGCGGCAGCCTTAATATCTGTTGAAGATGAGCGTTTCTACTCTCACTCAGGAATTGACTATCGCTCACTTGCCCGTGTAGGTATCAAGACTGTACTGCTCGGAATGAGACAGGGTGGAGGTAGTACAATTACACAACAGCTCGCAAAGAATCTCTTCCCTCGTAACACCTCTGAGAACGACGGCAAGATTGCAAAAATCTTCCGTCTTGTAGGCAACAAACTCAAGGAGTGGATTACCGCCATCAAGTTGGAGCACAACTATACAAAAGAGGAGATTATTGCCATGTATCTCAATACGGTAGAGTATGGTTCTAACTCTTACGGTATTAAATCGGCTGCCACAACATTCTTCGGCAAAGAGCCTTCGGAGCTCAATTTGCAGGAGGCCGCCATGTTGGTAGGTGTTGTAAATGCGCCAACACGCTACTCCCCTATCCGCAACCCTGAGAATGCCCTAAAACGCCGCAATCTTGTACTGAGCCGTATCTGCAATGTAGGAGCAATCACTCGTGAGCAGTGCGATTCAATCTCGGCTCTACCTATTACGCTCAACTACAGACCGGTATCTCACAACTACGGACAGGCTACATACTTCCGAGAGATGCTACGTCTTGTAATGACAGCCAAAGAGCCAAAACGTCGTAACTTCTACACCCAATGGGATTATGAACAGGCTCTGAAGCAGTATAATGAAAACCCACTTTACGGCTGGTGTCATAAAAATCATAAGGCCGATGGTACAGAGTATAACATCTATCGAGATGGACTAAAGATATATACGACTATCAACGCCTCTATGCAAGAGTATGCCGAGGCGGCTGTCCATAAGCAACTACAGAGTGTCATACAGCCTGCAATGGATCAGCAGGTAAAGCAGACCCGAACTATCTTTATAGACACAGATAGAGAAGAGGTTGACAATATCATACGCCGTGCTATGCGAAACTCTGACCGTTTCCGCAACATGAAGAAGGATGGGGTATCAGAGAAGGATATATATGCCTCTTTTGAAAAGAAGTGCAACATGAAGGTCTTTACTTTTGAGGGGGAGAGAGATACTCTGCTTACTCCTCGAGACTCTATTCTGCACCACAAGAAGATTATCAGAGCCTCATTTGTGGCTATGGAGCCTCAGACAGGTCATGTAAAGGCGTACGTCGGAGGTCCATCCTTCCAATACTTTAAGTACGATATGGCAAAGCAGGGTAAGCGACAGATTGGCTCAACTGTAAAGCCTTTTATATACACCTTTGCTATTGACCACCTCGGCATGAGCCCTTGTACTATGGTGCCAAACCTTCCTGTAACTATCGAGACAACAGTAGGTACAGCATGGTCTCCAAAGGAGGCGGGAAATGTAGAGTATGATGGCGTGTTGCACCCTCTTAAGTGGGGTTTGGCTCTGAGCCGAAACAACTACTCAGCATGGATTATGAAGCAGGCGAAGCAACCTGAAGCTGTAGCGGACTTTATCCACAATATGGGTATTGCAAGCTATATCGACCCTGTATATGCACTCTGTTTAGGAACTTTCGAGAGTAATGTCTTTGAGATGGTAAGTGCATACTCTACATTTGCAAATGAGGGCGTACACAACTCGCCTCTCTTTGTAACACATATTGAGGACCGTCAGGGTAATCTCATTTCAAGTTTCAGTTCCTCTTCACAGGATGCTGTAAGCAAAGAGACCGCATATACAATGATTACGATGTTGAGAAATGTAATTACCAACGGTACAGGTCGTCGTATGGGTTGGCAGTTTGGTCTATCAGATGTAGAGATTGCCGGAAAGACTGGTACATCAAACGAAAACCGTGATGCTTGGTTTATGTGTATCACTCCAAATCTTGTTGCCGGTTCTTGGGTTGGTGGCGAGGACCAGCAGATACACCTACGTCGTCGTGGTGAGGGTTCTATTATGGCCCTTCCTATCGTAGGAGACTTCCTTACAAGAGTATATAACGACCCAAATAGTAAAATTAGTCGTGATGATACATTCCCTCGCCCTGCCATGTGGACAGAGCAAATCTGTGATGAGACAGTAGAGGAGAAGGAGTTGGAAGATGAATTTTTTGAATAACTTTGAACTATAATAAATATTACAACTATGAAAATTGCAGTAGTAGGCGCAAGTGGTGCTGTAGGCCAGGAATTTCTTAGAATCTTGGAGGAGCACAATTTCCCATGTGATGAATTGTTACTTTTTGGTAGCGCAAGAAGTGCCGGACAAACAAGAGTGTTCCGTGGAAAAGAGATTGAAATAAAATTGCTACAACACAATGACGACTTTAAGGGTGTCGATATAGCCCTTGTTTCTGCAGGTGGCAGCGTATCTAAGGAGTTTGCTCAGACCATTACGAAGCATGGAACGCTGATGATTGACAACTCAAGTTGCTACCGTATGGATAGCGATGTTCCTCTTGTAGTGCCTGAGGTTAATGCAGAAGATGCACTTAATGCCCCTCGTCGCATTATTGCCAATCCTAACTGTACAACGATTCAGATGGTCGTAGCATTGGCTGCCCTTGAGAAGATTGCCCACATTCGTCGTGTGCATGTGGCTACATATCAGAGCGCAAGTGGCGCAGGTGCAACAGCAATGGCAGAACTTGAAGCTCAGCACGTTTCGTTAGCAAATGGAGAGGAGCCAAAGGTTGAAAAGTTTGCTCACCAATTGGCCTTCAATGTCATCCCTCATATCGACGTATTTACCGATAATGACTATACAAAGGAGGAGATGAAGATGTACAACGAAACCCAGAAAATCATGCACTCAGACATCAAAGTCTCTGCAACATGCGTGCGTGTACCTGTAATGCGAGCCCACTCTGAGGCTATCTGGGTAGAGTTTGACCAGCCTGTAACTGTCTCACAGGCTCGTGAGGCTTTTGAGGCAGCTCAGGGCATTGTTGTACTTGACAACCCTTCTGAAAAGAGGTATCCTATGCCACTATTTATAGCTCACAAAGAGCCTGTATATGTAGGTCGTATCCGTGAGGATATCTCTACTCCAAATGCTATTACTTTTTGGTGCGTAGCTGACCAAATAAAGAAGGGTGCAGCACTCAATGCCATTCAGATTGCCGAGTGGCTTATTGCAAACAAAAAGTAGTGTGTATTGCACTCTTCAAAAGAGGAGTGCATACTATTTAGCAAGATTAGACACTAAAAATAGAACTATCTCACAATAAAGATTTTGCAAATTCGTTAAATCTTTTGTAACTTTGCACGATTGTACCACTGTTTTTATACGCAGGCGCACGTACGTAACATTTTTGAGATGAAGAATTTAATCCTTAATTTAACCGTAGTGGCTCTACTTGCCACCATGTTTTTCTCTTGTTCCGGTCTAGGCCAGATTACCAAAAGTGGTGATCCGGAGTTGATATATTCAACTGCCCTTAAACTCTATAAGGCTGAGAAGTGGAACCGTGCCAGCGACATGTTTGACGCTTGTGCAGGCTACTACATCGGTTCTGAGCGTGAGGATAGTATCTCTTTCTTCTCTGCACGCAGCAAGTACAAGAATCGCGACTATCATGAGGCCTCTATCGGTTTTGACGAGTTCAGAAAGAAGTTTGGCCGTTCTACATTTATTGAGGATGCCGAGGCTATGTATGCAATGTGTCAGTACTATCTTGCACCAGGACCTACTCGTGATCAGACACTTACAGCGCAGGCTATCGTATCGCTGAGCAACTTTATCGAGCGTTATCCGACATCTGTTCGTGCCCAGCCTTTCAGAGAGTTGATTGAAGAGCTTACTGTTCGACTACACGACAAGACATTTATCAACGCATATACATACTTCAAAATCCAGAAGTACAAGTCGGCTGTTGTCGCATTTAAGAATGCACTCAAGAACTACGACAATACAGCTCACCGTGAGGAGATTATGTACTATATCGTTGTCTCAAACTATCGCCTTGCTCACAACTCGGTAATAGAAAAGCAGGCAGACCGCTACCTCTCTATGCTCGACTCATACTACTCTTTTATCGAGGAGTTTCCTCAGTCAAAGCATATAAAGGAGCTCAACCGCTACTTCAAGGAGGCAAAAGATTATATTGACAAAAATAAGGAGAGTGGCTCCACAACTACAGAGAATTCAGAAAAACAATAATAAGCACTTTTCAAAAACCGTTTCTACAATGGAGATTAAGAAGAACATTCCTAACAACACGGTAACTCGTAAGCTCTCAGACTTTGATCCAGAGACTGGCAATGTCTATAAGAGCATCAACATCATCGCTCGTCGTGCTAATCAGATTTCTGCAGAACTTAAGCAGGAGCTGAATAGAAAGTTGGCAGACTTCGCCACATCGGCTTCAACTGCTGACACTATGGAGGAGACTTTTGAGAACCGTGAACAGATTGAGATTTCTCGCTACTACGAGCGCCTTCCAAAGCCTGCAATTATTGCAACGGAGGAGTTCCTCGACGGTGAGGTTTACTATCGCGATTCTGACAAGTAATACCTACACCCATGTTGCAGGGCAAGCACATACTTTTAGGAGTTACGGGCAGCATAGCAGCTTATAAGGCCGCTGTGCTGTGCCGTCTGTTACGTACAGCCGGAGCGGAAGTGAAGGTTGTAATGACTCAGACAGCAAAGCAGTTTATCACACCTCTAACAATGGCAACTCTCTCGAAAAACCCTATCCTTGTAGAGTTTTTCAACCCTGAGAATGGAGAGTGGAACTCTCATATCAGCCTTGGAGAGTGGGCAGACTGCTACCTTATTGCCCCAGCAACAGCAAACACATTGGCAAAGATGGCTACAGGCGTAGCTGACAATCTACTACTTACAACATATCTATCGGCACGTTGTAAGACTATCGTTGCGCCTGCCATGGATTGTGATATGTTCTCACACATCACAACACAAAACAATCTTGCCACACTCCGTAGCCACGGAGTTATTATTGCTCCATCTCCAGCCGGAGAACTTGCCAGCGGTCTTACAGGTAAAGGTCGCATGGCAGAGCCTGAGCAACTCTTGGAGCTACTTATCCAGACGCTGAATCCAGAAAAAAAAAAGAGCCTTCAAGGTAAACACTTCGTTGTAACCGCAGG
This sequence comes from Alistipes sp., assembly GCA_017381935.1. Taxonomy (GTDB): domain Bacteria; phylum Bacteroidota; class Bacteroidia; order Bacteroidales; family Rikenellaceae; genus Alistipes. The sequence continues at coordinate 109,403 of JAFOBG010000005.1, read as the reverse complement.
TGCTACAATTGAGGCTATTGATCCGGTGAGGTATATAACAAACCACTCCACAGGCAAGATGGGTTATGCAATTGCTCAAGCTCTATCGGATAGAGGTGCACAAGTAACACTTGTAACAGGCCGCACAACACTTCCTACACCACAAGGCGTTACAAGAGTAGATGTCCTTTCCGCCGAGCAGATGTATAACGCCACTACTGAAGCATTCAAGAGCGCCCACGGTGCTATTATGTGTGCTGCCGTTGCAGACTATACGCCAGCAAAGGTGGCTGAGCACAAAATCAAGAAATCTGACGATGATATGTCTATTGAATTAGTCAGAACAAAGGATATTGCAGCTGCTCTTGGCGCTGTAAAGGGGGATAGAGTTCTTGTAGGTTTTGCTCTTGAGAGTGATGCAGGCGTAAAGAGTGCGCAGAGCAAACTAAAGAGAAAAAATCTAAACTTTATAGTCCTCAACTCCCTTACCGATAAGGGTGCAGGATTTGGAGTAGATACAAATAAGGTTACATTTATTGACAGTAATGGTTCCCAGAGCCTACCACTGATGAGCAAGGCTGAGGTTGCCGAGAAGATTGTTGATAAAATAGAGCAAGAGCTATGTTAACTCGTCTGAGCGTTGAGAACTATGCACTCATCGACTCTCTGAATGTCGAATGGGATAGCAACCTGAATATTATCACCGGAGAGACCGGTGCAGGTAAGAGTATTCTGCTCGGTGCTCTATCGCTACTTTTAGGTGCTCGCAATGAGGGTGCTGCAATTAAGGACAACGCAAGAAATTGTGTTGTAGAGGCTGAATTTGACATCTCAAATCTACAACTTGAGGCTCTATTCGAGCAGTTAGACTTAGACTATGAACCTCAAATTGCTATTCGTCGCATAATCACACCAGCCGGCAAAAGCCGTGCGTATATAGGCGACCAACCGGTACAATTAACCACTCTTAAGAGCGTTGGCGAGTATCTGATAGATATACACTCACAGCACAAAAATCTAATCTTAGCCTCTGAGCAATTCCGCATCGAGGCTCTTGACACTATTGCACATTGCTCTTCCCTGCGCAAAGAGTACAACGCTGCATATAGCAATCTTAGCCAAACCAAAGAGGCATTAAAACGTGCTATCGACTCTATACAATCCGCACGCAAAGAGGAGGAGTGGCTCAGATATCAAGTTGACGAACTTAGCGCTGCTAAACTAAAAGAGGGTGAGCAGGCTGAGTTAGAGGCAGAGTTAGAGGTGCTTGCTAATGCTGAGGCAATTACAGAGGCATACGGTGCTTTGCATAGTTCACTTACTGATGAACAGACAGGAGTTGTATCTCAGCTTGTTCAGAGAGCAAAAGTTCTAAAGGGTGTTGGACAATACTTTAGCGATGCTGCAAATGCCGCCGAGCGACTATCATCGGTAGTTATCGAGTTGCAAGACCTTGACGCCACAGCTGAAATGCTCATAGAGAAGATTGATGCAGACCCTGAGCGTCTTGACGCTGTAAATAGCCGTTTGGAGACTCTATACAATCTACGTCGCAAGCATCGTGCAGAGAGTGAGGAGGAGCTAATTGCTATCTACAACAAGTACTCAAATCAACTCTCATCTATTGACAGAGCTGATGAAGATATAGCACATCTAAAGCTACAAGTAGAGCAGGCTGAGGCCAAAGCTCTCTCTATTGCCACTTCTATATTTGAAGCGCACAAGGCTGCGGCGGTAGAGTTTGAAAGCTCTGTAGATGCTATTTTACACAAGGTGGGCATGGCAAGTGCTCAATTCAGAATCGGATTTACACAAAAAGAGCTCTTACCGTCAGGTATAGAGGAGGTTGAGTTTCTCTTTACAGCCAACGAGGGTATAGAGCCACGTCCGATTGATAAAATTGCATCAGGTGGCGAGATGTCTCGTGTAATGTTGGCTTTAAAGTCTGTACTTTCCAAAACACTTGCCCTGCCAACAATCATCTTTGACGAGATTGACACCGGCGTATCAGGCCGTGTGGCGAATGCCGTAGGAGAGGTTATTGCCGAGCTATCAACATCTATGCAGGTGATAGATATTACACATCTACCTCAAGTTGCATCTAAGGGAGATAGCCACTATCTTGTATATAAGAGTGATAGTACAACAAACATGCGCCTACTCTCAGACTCTGAGCGCATTACAGAGATTGCCAAGATGTTATCGGGCGAAAATATCTCCGATGCAGCTATTGAGCAGGCTAAAATTCTGCTCGGCAAGCTATGAGATGGTTATTGTACATACTATTACTAATCTTTACAAGCTGCAACCCTGCAACAAAGAGTGATAATAATCACTTCCAAACTATATACGCCCCAAAATATGCGCAATCATTCTCTATAGATTGCGATTCGCTACAGCGTAAGATTATAACCATCAGGGACCCATACCAAAGTGATAAGCACTTTGAGCAGCGCATATATCTACTTGAAAAAGGTCAGCCCTATCCTGAGGCTCAGATAGCAATACAGTTACCTGTAGAGAGAATTGCCTGTCTCTCTTCAAGCCATATCGCCATGTTAGATGCCATTGGAGTAGCCGATAAGGTCATTGGTGCATCGGGTGTTAAGTTTATATCAAACCAAACTGTACGCCAAAAAGCCGCCGAGATTGGATATGACTCATCTCTCAACTTCGAGTTACTGAAAGCATTAAAGACTGATGTCATACTCCTATATGGTCTATATGGAGAGGATAGTGCAACCACAACAAAACTCAATCAACTCGGCATACCTTATATATATATAGGAGACTACATAGAGCCTTTGCCTCTTGGAAAGGCTGAGTGGGTTGTAGCTCTTGCCGCATTATGTTCTCTTCAAGAGAGGGGTATCGAGTATTTTAATGCTCTTGAGAGCAGATATAACTCCCTCAAGAAGAGTGTCGAGCATCTCTCTTACACACCCAAAGTAATGCTGAACACTCCATACAGAGACACGTGGTTTATGCCACCCATATCAAGCTATGCTGTACAGCTTATAGCCGATGCAGGAGGAGAGTATATCTACCCACAAAACACATCATCACAATCAGTACCAATATCTCTTGAGCAGGCACTTATACTCGCCTCATCTGCTGATATATGGCTCAATGTAGGACAAATTAAGACTATTGAGGAACTTAAAAAGAGTAATCCCAAGTTTGCAAGCACTCCTGCTGTAATGCAGAATAAAGTATATAACAACACCAAACGCTCAACGGCAAGTGGAGGAAGTGATTTTTGGGAATCTGGTGCCGTAAATCCGGATATTGTCTTAAGAGACATGATTCAGATGTTGCACCACAACGCTCCAACCGACTCTCTCTACTACTATAAACGTCTTGAATAATGAAAGTTCACAACACTATACTCTTTATTACACTTGCGTTGTTGTTTGTTGCACTATTTATCTGCGACACACTTGTAGGTAGCGTATATCTGCCTATCAAAGATGTATTTGCAGCAATAACAGGTGGTAATGTTGACCCTGTAACACGCAGTATTATACTCGACATACGCATAGTGAAAGCCACAATGGCGATTCTTGCTGGTGCCGCTCTATCACTATCTGGCCTACAGATGCAGACTCTCTTTCGCAATCCTCTTGCAGGACCTTATGTATTAGGAGTCAGTTCGGGTGCGAGTTTTGGCGTTGCTCTATTCCTACTCGGAGCACCTCTAATCGGTATTACCACATCCCCACTCATATCTGCCATAGGCACTGCAGGCGCTGCATGGATAGGTGCGGCTGCAGTACTGATGTTGATAATCATACTATCAAGACGCATAAAAGATATAATGGTCATCCTTATCTTAGGTATGATGCTCTCTTCTGCATTAGGGGCGATAGTCGAAATACTACAATATCTGAGCAATGAGGCTGCACTGAAATCTTTTGTTGTATGGACCATGGGCTCACTTGGTGAGGTTACTACAGCACAGCTCTCTTTTATTGCTCCCATTATACTAATAGGTATTGCACTTGCCATTGCCACAATAAAGCCTCTCAACGTACTACTCATCGGAGAGGTATATGCTCAAAGTGCCGGAATTAATCTTGCATCTGTCCGTCGTCTTATATTTATATCAACCACTCTTCTTGCAGGAACTATAACCGCTTTTTGCGGCCCAATAGGTTTTGTCGGACTCGCCGTACCGCACATTGCAAGGATGATTTTCCGTAGCGCTGACCACAGGATACTCATACCCGCATCTGCCATAATCGGTGCTATAATGATGCTTATAGGCGACATATTGGCAAAGGTCCTACTCCTGCCAATAAACACCATAACGGCCCTAATGGGTATTCCGATTGTTGTATATATTGTAACCCGTAACCGAAACTTGATGCAATGATACGTCTTGAAAATATATCTCTCGCCTACTCAAATAACACACTACTAGAGAAAGCATCTGCATCTTTTGCAAAAGGTTCAATATCTGCACTAATCGGTCGCAATGGTGCAGGAAAAAGCTCTCTATTACGTCTATTAGCAGCCATAGAAAAGCCTAAAGAGGGTTCGGTATTTATCGACTGTAAAGACCTTTATCATCTCTCTATTGAGCAACGTGCAAAGCTAATCTCATTTGTAAGTACCTCTCGTGTAAGAGTGGCAAACCTACTATGCCGAGATGTAGTTGCAATAGGTCGTGCCCCATATACAAATTGGATAGGTAGTATGCAGGCAGAGGATGTAGAGATTGTAAACAACGCCCTTGATGCCGTAGGCATGAGTCGATTTGCAACAAGACCTATTGACACCCTCTCCGATGGAGAGTGTCAACGTGTGATGATTGCTCGTGCATTAGCTCAACAAACTCCCGTAATACTATTAGATGAACCAACCGCTTTTCTCGACATCCCTACACGATTTGAGATATGTAGATTGCTCGCTCAGTTGGCTCATAATCAGGGCAAAACAATTATATTCTCCACTCACGACATTGATGCCGCAATACCCGTTTGCGACAACATAGCCGTATTAGACAAACTTGCTGTCAGAACATACCCCACAGCTGAGGCTCAGGAGATTATAAACGAGTTATTTAAGCTATAACTCTCTCCAATATAGTTGTTTTTTGCACTTTTTTAACATTTTTCACTCTTTTCACTTGTCAATTCCCTTTTTTTTAATACCTTTGCACCACTAATTGCCGCGGAGTGAACTTCGCCATTAGGGTAAGGCCGATTCGTCTATCGGTTAGGACGCAAGATTTTCATTCTTGAAAGACGAGTTCGACTCTCGTATCGGCTACAAACGAGGGGTGCAAAAAGTAACGGCACTACACTCACCCAGGGGGCCAGGAACTAGAGGACCAAGGGGCTAGAGGACTTAGGGACTAGGGAACCAAGAGGCTAGAGGACTTAGGGACTAGGGAACCAAGAGGCTAGAGGACTTAGGGGCTAGAGGACTTAGGGACTAGAGAACCAAGAGGCTAGAGGACTTAGGGGCTAGAGGACCAGGGGGCCAGGGGACAGAGGAGCTGGAGACGGAAACGGAAACAAAGGTAACACGGAAACGGAGACAAAGCTTTGAAGTTTTAGATGTAGTTTCGTTATTTTTGAGCCTTACGGGGACAATAACTTTTAGGAGCGGGAGCAATCCTATCCGAAACCACCTACGGGTGTAGTGCAAACAGGTTTTCTACTGTCCTTAACAGCAGAGAAGGAGGGGGCTAAGATAGCTCCAATAAAAAAAGAGAATTAGTAATAATTAAAAACAGAAATAATTTAACAATTATGGCAAATCACAAATCATCTGAGAAGAGAATTCGCCAGACTGCTACAAAGCGTGCTCACAACCGCCTCTATCACAAGACTGCTCGTAACGCTGTAAAGGCTTTGCGTAACACTTCTGACAAGGCTGCTGCTGAGGCTTTGCTTCCAAAGGTAACTGCTATGTTGGACAAGTTGACTAAGCACAACATCATCCACAAGAACAAGGCAGCTAACCTCAAAGGCGCAATTCAGTTGCACGTTAACGCACTTTAATTAGCTCGTTAAACGACAAGAATAAAGGAACCATAAAATGGTTCCTTTATTCTTTTATCTCCTATACTACAACGACTCCACAAAATCTAACAGAGCCGTAGCACAAGCCTCAGGCTCCTCTATAAAACTCATGTGGCCGGAGTTTTCCATCCACGCTACCTTTGCCTGAGGGTGCGTCTCAATCATTGTCTGAGCTACACTCTCCACAATATACCCATCTTTACGACCAAGAATAAACAACTGTGGAATAAAAGTTCTTTTAAGCATATCGTTCTGATCTCTACGCTCTATCATACCACCAAGTAGTGCCACAATACCACCATCCTCTGTTAGGTGCACTATCTCTACCAAATCCTCTATAACTGAAGCGTAGCGTTTACGATTCTCTGCTGCAAAACCCGCCTCAGGAGCTGTTTTTGCAAGCAACTCCTTCTTCCCGGCCTTAACAAGCGCTATCTCTCGCTCCCTATTGGCTCGTTTCTCTTCACTATCTGCATTTGGAGTTGAATGAAGCAACACAATTCCCGAAACTCTATCTGCATAGCGCTCGCATATATCCAACGCAACATACCCTCCCATAGAATGTCCGACAATACATGCTCGATCTACGCCTAAACTATCCATTGCTCCAACAATAACATCTGCCAAATAATCCATCGTATGAACCTCACCCTTGACTTCAGAGATTCCATGGCCGGGAATATCAACAGTTATCACACGTACACTCTTGTATATCAACGGAATAAACTCCTCCCACACAAGCATATTCTCTAAATAGCCGTGCAACAGAAGCACGCACTTTTCACCCTTCTCCGAGTCGCAAACATGCAGTGCGGTATCGCCTGCCATAATAAATTTTTCAACCATAGCTATCTAATTCATTTTTACAACTCCAAAATTACAAAATTTTTCGTAACTTTGAACGATTTATATCATTGCAAGCAAAATGAAATTTGATTATATAAAATGTCATGGCTCCGGAAACGAGTTTATAATGATTGATGCAGTGGCTCATAATATGGAGACCGTCAATCTTTCAGAGCTCGCCATAAAGAGTTGTGATAAGGAATATGGTATTGGAGCTGACGGCATATTGTTACTCGTAAAGGACAGTAACGATATGTTCGGAATGAGAATGTTCAATCCGGATGGTTCTGAGGCTGAGATGTGTGGCAATGGTATTCGTTGTATTGCACGTTTGGCCGAAAACTACATCGGCCATACAGAATTTAACCTCTTCTCAGGAGGGAAGATATACCCTACTGCACGATATGCTCCTATATATGGTCAAATTCCTACATACGGCGTAGAGATTGGTGTAAATCTTTGGAGCAAGGATTTTGCTATGGAGAGTGGAGTGGTTGACTCATTTATAGGTAAAGTAATTCCTCAACTACACCCAACACTCAAGTGGAGCGCCATATCAGTAGGCAACCCTCACCTTGTTGCCGTTGTAGAGAAATGCGACATTGATACCCTTGAGCAGTTAGGAGAGAGAGTTAAGACTCTGACAGATATCCTTCCTAACGGAGTGAACCTCAGTTTTGTAGAGCTAAAAGCGACAAACCACATCTTTGTAACCACATTTGAGCGTGGTGCAGGAATTACACCATCTTGCGGAACGGCAATGACCAGCTCTGCAACAGCGATGGCTCTGCAAGGTCTGTGTAACTACAACACAGATATTTATGTTGAGAACCGTGGTGGCGCAGTTCGTTGTATATGTAGTAAAGAGAATGGTCTTAAAACAACACTTATAGGCAATGCCTCATACATAGAGACGGGAGAGATTATATTTGACGGCAGAAATTTTGCATCCTCATTGCACAAAAAAACTGAGAGTGAGATTTGTGCATGGAAAGAGTTTTTAGCTTGGCAAAAGAGATAGATGAAAGTTTTGATTTCCATACTCGTTGTTCTTATCTCGACGATAATACTATCGTCGTGTAATGTAACACGCAATTTACCAGAGGACTCATATCTTGTACAAAAAGTGATTGTTGAGACAGATAAAGATGCCCCAAAGAAGGAAAGAATCAAGGCTGAGGATATCGAGAAGTACATCCAGCAGAAACGTAACAAGCGCTTCTTAGGTATGAACTTCTACGTAGAGGTCTATAATTTTGCAAATCCAAACAAAGACAATTGGTGGAACAACCTCAAACGAAAAATTGGTGAGGAGCCTGTACTATACAACAACGACCTTACAGAGAAGTCTGCTGAGAATATAAAAACCGACCTATACTCTCGTGGCTACTTTGCAGCCGATGTTAAATATAGTGTCGATACAACATCTCGCAGAAAAAGAGCCAAAGTTAAATACTCATTCAAACAGAACAAACCATATATCATAGATAGCATCAGCTACGACTTTAAAGATAGGTTCCTTGAGCCTATTCTGCTCGCTGATACAGTAAATAGAAAGATACACACAGGAGATATTTTCAATATCGCAACTCTTGATGAAGAGAGAGAGCGTATTACTCTTATGCTCAGAAATAGAGGATATTACAAGTTCTCTGTAAACAATATTGCTTATATCGCAGACACTCTTGAAAGACAAAACCGTGTCGGTATAACAATGATTGTTAAGCAAAACCTACTTGAGTACAACTCTCGTGGTGAGGCCATATATGACAACAATGCAGTCTATCGTCTGCGAGATGTAAGTGTGATACCTGCATACAACGCTGTGGCAGACAAAGCGAGCAATAAATATATGGCGAGTCTCGACTCGACAAACTACAACGGCTTAGAGGTCCTCTTTAATGGCCGTCGCCCATATATCAGGCCTAAGGTATTACGACCTACAATACCTCTATATTCCGGAGCTATATATAACGATGCTTTAGTTCAGAGAACATACAGCAACCTCTTGCAAATGGGTTTCAAGAGCGCCAGAATTGTATTCTCTGACGCAACAGACTCTCTACCAGACTCTCGTCGCTATCTTACATACGTAGGAGGCAAAGACTCTGTATCTCTTAACTACACCAGCGAGCAATATCTCGATTGTAAGATTCTATGTACCCCATCCCTTAGACAGAGTATAAAGGCTGAGTTGGAGGGCTCTACAACATCAAGTTTCTATGGAGTAAAGGCTACTTTGGGTTACCAAAACAGAAATGTCTTTCGTGGTGCTGAGTTGATGGAAATTACAGGTACTGTAGGATATGAGTTAATGAAAGCCCCTGACGCCAATCGTCGTAGTGCAATTGAGCTCGGACTATCTGCCGGACTATCATTCCCTCGATTCCTAATATTCCGAACTTCTGCTCTTGGCAACTTTAATGCTCCTAAGACTCGCTTTGAAATCTCATACAACCACCAGAACAGACCTTACTATCGTAGAAATCTGTCGAGTATCGTATGGGCATACTCTTGGAGAGATAATAATTACTCCTCATTCATTGTAAGACCTGTAAGCATTAACTGGGTAAATGTAGGATATATCAACGAGAACTACTTTAACTCTCTGCAAAACGAGTATCTGAAGCGCAGTTACGAATCTCAGCTAATTGTAGGTGTATCAGGCTCATATACCTACAACAACAATATTCAGTTAGAGCCATCAATAAACCAAACAGTTATACGTATAAATACCGAATTGGTTGGAAACACAGTTGATGGATTGATGCACCTATTCTCTAAACCTGTTTCAGGAGAGAACTATTATAACTTCCTCGGAATACGATACTCACAATACTTCCGTGCCGACATCAGCGCATCACAACGTATCATGTTTGGAGAAAAGACAGCTCTTGCCGGTCGCCTATATGCCGGTTTTGGTGTGGCATACGGAAACTCTCAGGCGATACCTTTCGACCGTATGTTCTATGCCGGAGGTAGCAACAGTATGCGTGGATGGGCTCCTCGTACATTAGGTCCTGGTTCAAGTCCGCTACCTGAGAATGTAATCTATCCAACTCAGTTGGGAGATATGAAATTAGAGGCAAACCTTGAGTTTCGTTTCCCTATTTGGAACATGTTCCACGGTGCCGTATTTGCAGATGTTGGTAATATATGGTATATGGGACATGATGGCGTTGAGTATCCAGACAGCTCTGTATTTCACTTTAACAACTTCTATAAACAACTTGGCTTTGATGCCGGTATAGGTATAAGGCTCGATATTAAGTTTGCAATACTCCGCCTCGATTGGGGTATTCAGATTCACAACCCAAACAAACCGGAGGGTCAACGATGGATTCACGACTTCAAGTGGAAGAATACATCTATCAACTTCGGTGTAGGATATCCATTCTAAAAATGACGCTACTATGACTCATATAGAATACAAATATCTATACAAAATAGACTCCCCTAAAGAGCTTAGAGAGCTATCTATTGATGAGCTACCTCTATATTGTGCCGAGGTGCGTCAATACATCATAGAGCAGTGCGCCAAAAACCCAGGCCATCTGGCGTCATCGTTAGGTGCAGTCGAAATTGCAGTGGCCGTTCACTATGTATATAACACTCCAATCGACAAACTTGTCTGGGATGTAGGTCATCAAGCCTATGCTCATAAGATTATAACCTCTCGCAGGGATGCGTTCCAAAAGAATCGTCAGATAGACGGCATAAGCGGTTTCCCTCGCATGGCAGAGAGTGAGTATGACGCCTTTGGAGCAGGACACGCCTCTGTATCTATCTCGGCAGCACTCGGCATGGTCAAAGCAGCTCAACTTAAAGGCGAAACAAGCAAGGCTATTGCCGTTATTGGCGATGGTTCTATGACGGGCGGTTTAGCCTTTGAAGGCATGAATAACGCAGGCGAGGACAAAAGTAGCGACCTACTTGTAATTCTCAATGACAACCACATGGCCATAGACCGAGCAACAGGAGCGCTGAATAACTACCTGCTCAGAATGTCAACCTCGCGCCTATACAACCGCTTTAAGCAGGGATTATGGTCTATACTCTCTCATACACCTAATCTGCTCAGACTCTGTCAGAAGGCGGGCAATGCAATTAAGCACGGTCTGCTGCAGAATAGTAATCTGTTTGAGAGCTTTGGTTTTAGATACTTTGGGCGTGTGGATGGAAACAATGTCAAGCAACTTGTGAGAACACTGACAGCCCTAAAAGATATACGCTCACCAAAGCTACTGCATGTCATTACAACAAAAGGATATGGATATACCCCTACTGAGCAGGACCTTACTATATGGCATGCTCCAGGAAGGTTTAACCCCGACACGGGTGAACGTATAAAGCAGGCAAATGACAAAGACCGTTACCAGGATGTCTTTGGTCAGACGCTGCTCGACCTTGCAAAGACAGATAGTAGAGTTGTCGGTATCACACCCGCCATGCCGACAGGTTGCTCTATGAATATTATGATGGCACAGATGCCGGAGCGATGCTTTGATGTCGGAATTGCGGAGGCACATGCCGTAACATTCTCTGCTGGTATGGCCACATCGGGCATGGTTCCATTCTGCAACATCTACTCAACCTTTATGCAACGTGCATACGACAGTATTATTCATGATGTGGCACTACAAAAGTTACCTGTCGTAATGTGCCTCGACCGAGGCGGTATAGTTGGAGAGGATGGAGCAACACACCACGGAGTCTTCGACTTAGCCTATCTATGTTGTATTCCGAATATCATTGTTGCCGCACCAAGTGATGAGTTAGAGCTTCGTAATCTTATGTACACTGCTCTACAAAGTAATAGTCCTTTTGCCATCCGTTATCCTCGTGGTTGCGGAGTGGGTATAGAGTGGAAAGACAAGAATTTCGAGAGTATAGCTATTGGCGAAGGCAGAACTCTGAAGGAGGGCGATGATATTGCAATTCTATCAATTGGTAAATGTTGCGAGTTTGCTATGCAGGCTGCAACAGAACTCGCAGCTCAGAGTATATCTGTTGCCGTTTATGACCTCCGTTATGCAAAGCCTCTCGATACAGAGCTAATTCTTGAGGTTGGTAAAAAGTTCAATAAGATTATAACTGCCGAGGATGGTGTTCTGAGAGGTGGTGTAGGCGAGGCAGTAACCAAGCTACTATCCGACTATGGCCTAAATAACAAAATAAAGAGCCTCGGTATTGACGACACCTTTGTAGAGCAGGGTTCTCCAGCACAGCTATATGCTCTTTGTGGCTATGACAAAGCCGGCATAATTGCTGCTATTAAAGATTATTTGTAGATTTTTCCACTTTTTTGTGTAAAAAGTTTGCAGGAAATAAAAAAATACCCTATCTTTGCACCGCTATTGAGAAAGATAGCAGGCTTATTGCCCAGGTGGTGGAATTGGTAGACACGCTACTTTGAGGGGGTAGTGGACATTAGTCCGTGTGAGTTCGAGTCTCGTCCTGGGCACAAAAAAAGAAGAGGAAAACCTCTTCTTTTTTGTTTTATAGTTTTTATATCTCCTTACGCAATCGTGCCACCGGAATATCAAGCATCTCCCTATATTTTGCTACCGTACGGCGAGCTATACAATACCCCTTTTCATTGAGGATATTCATCAACTGTTCATCTGTCAATGGATGTCGTTTATCCTCTTGAGCCACGCACTGCTGTAAGATGTTTTTAATTTCGTAACTTGATACCTCTTCCCCTGAGACAGTCTGCATCGCCTCCGAAAAGAGCGACTTTAGTAGTATTATACCAAATGAGGTCTGTACATATTTACTATTTGCTACTCGGGAAACCGTCGAAACATCAAGGCCTGTTCTATCGGCTATATCCTTAAGTATCATAGGTTTAAGTCGGCTACGGTCTCCATCCTTAAAGTACTCCTGCTGATAGTCAAGTATAGTCTGCATAGTTCGCATAAGGGTATCATGACGCTGTTTTATTGCCGACATAAACCACTTTGCCGCATCTATTTTGCTCTTTACGAACTGTACAGCCTCTCTGTCTTGTTCACTCATACGCTCATCACTTTTACCACGCATCTGACGAATAACATCAAGGTAATGGCGATTAATTTTCAGCTCCGGAATATTGTATGAGTTTAGTGAGAGGTCAAAGTGTCCATCTCTATACTCAAGTATAAAGTCGGGAATAATATAAGGAGCCCCATCTACATCCTCTGCAAAGAGGTTGCCAGGTTTAGGCTGGAGTCGCTGAATCTCCTGCACAGCTGCACGGAACTCATCTTCAGAGACACCTAAACGAGCCATCATGCGCTCATAGTGTTTCTTTACAAACTCCTCAAAGTGATTATCCAGAATTGTATATGCAAGACTCTTTGCCGGAGTGTCAAGGCTCTGACTGCCCAACTGAAGTAATAACGACTCTCGCAAATCTCTTGCCCCCACCCCTACAGGCTCTAAGTGCTGAATAATCGCTAAGAGTCTCTCTAACTCCTCAACCTCAACCTCAAGACCGAGTGTAAAGGCTATATCGTCTGATACTGATTGTAAATCACGACGCAAGTAACCATCTGTATCTATGCTACCAACAATAAATACAGCAAGTTTCATCTCTCGCTCTGTCAGATTGCGAAAGCCGAGTTGCTCTACAAGAGAGTCTTGCAAAGAACGACCGCCCGAAATTTGAAAACTTCGAGGGCGGTCATCCTTTGAATAGTGATTAAGGCGAGTCTTATAAGAAGGCGTATCATCCTCCTTCAGATACTCATCCATAGATATCTCTTTCGGCTCATCACCCTCAGTCTCAGAGTGATCCTCCTCAAGAACTATATTCTGTTCTATCTCCTGCTTGATTCGCTGTTCGAGCATAGCAGCAGGCAACTCCAGCAGTTTTATCATCTGTATCTGCTGGGGCGAAAGTTTTTGCTGCTGCAAAAGTTGTTGTCTCTGTGAAAGTGCCATAAACTAACATTTTTTCGCCTCAAACCGGAGAGATAGACTCTTTTAGAACTCTGCGTTCTTTGGAGTACGAGGGAATGGAATTACATCACGAATATTACCCATTCCTGTAACAAAGAGCAACAAGCGCTCAAAGCCCAAGCCAAATCCAGAGTGAGGTGCTGAACCCCAACGACGAGTATCGAGGTACCACCACATATCCTTCTCCGGAATTTGAAGCTCATCTATACGAGCACGAAGTTTGCCATAGTCTGCCTCACGCTCCGAACCACCGATAATCTCGCCGATTTTTGGGAACAAAACATCCATTGCACGTACAGTCTTGCCATCCTCGTTTTGCTTCATGTAGAACGCCTTAATCTCCTTTGGATAGTTGATAAGGATTACAGGACGCTTGAAGTGCTCCTCTACAAGGTAACGCTCATGCTCTGACTGAAGGTCGCAACCCCAATCGCATGGGAACTCAAACTTGCGGCCAGACTCCTTAAGGATACGGATACCCTCGGTGTAGTCGAGGCGGACAAAGTCGTTCTCAAGGACGAAGTTCAGACGCTCAATAAGCTCCTTGTCCCACATCTTGTTCATAAACTCAAGATCCTCACGACAGTTCTCAAGAGCATAGCGGATAAGATACTTAAGGAAATCCTCTGCAAGAGCCATATTATCCTCAAGCTCGTAGAATGCCATCTCAGGCTCAATCATCCAGAACTCAGCAAGGTGGCGTGGAGTATTAGAATTCTCTGCGCGGAAAGTAGGGCCGAATGTGTAAATCTGACCAAGAGAAAGAGCTCCAAGCTCACCCTCAAGCTGACCAGAAACGGTTAAAGAGCAGTGCTTGCCAAAGAAGTCCTGAGTGTAGTCAATCTTACCATCCTCACCCTTTGGGAGGTTGTTCATGTCAAGTGTTGTTACCTGGAACATAGCACCTGCACCCTCACAGTCAGAAGCTGTAATGAGTGGAGTATGAAGATAGTAGAAGCCCCTATCGTTGAAGTACTTATGAATAGCAAATGCCATTGCATGGCGAATCCTCAGTACCGCACCAAAGGTATTTGTACGTGGACGGAGATATGCTATATCTCGCAAGAACTCAAGAGAGTGTCCCTTCTTCTGAAGTGGATATGTATCAGGATCCGCAGTGCCATAAACCTCAATGCTCTCAGCCTGTACCTCAACACCCTGACCTGCACCAAGGCTCTCAACAAGAGTACCTTTAACGCAAACACAAGCGCCTGTAGTTACAGTCTTAAGACTCTCCTCTGCGATTTTCTGCAAATCGACAACAATCTGGATATTGGCAACACAAGAACCATCGTTAAGCGCAATGAACGCTACATTCTTATTGCCACGCTTTGTTCTCACCCAACCCTTAACAACAACTTCGCTGTTGTAAGCAGTTGATTTCAGTAATTCGGCTATACGCATAATTGTAACTTTTATATTATATTTTGTATTTTCGCTATTTGAAAAAGCAAAGTTACAAAAAAATAGTATCTTTGCAAAGTAAAATTACGACAATGAAAAAAGTTACCATATTATTACTACTTCTTGCTCTTTGTAGCAGTGCATACTCTCAACGAGTTTTTCGCAATCAATTCACCCTCTACGACACCAGAGAGGATGCTCTAAACCGCAACCATCTAAAGACCATAAACCACATGTTTCTCAACTTCGCCTCTTTAGGAAGCGTTGGGAAAACTGAGATTGCAGGTACTAAGATTGTCGTTCCAGCCTCTTGGAACGACTACAATGTCTATCTACATATAGAGAATACTTTTTTGGCCTATGATATAGCTATTGACGGCAAGATTATAGCCTCTTCTGAGGACCCATATACACCAGCCGACTTTTTGATATCCCAATATCTAAAGCAGGGCGACAACGATATTGTAATACTACTCAGAGGTTCAAGCTATTGGCGTATAGATGAAGGTATTCCATTCTCAGCTCGCAAGCAATTTGACGGATGCTATCTTTTTGCCCAGCATAGAACTGCGGTTTATGACTACAATGCAACAATCACACAGAGTAACAATGGCCAGATGACTCTAAATATGGACATTATTGTAAACAACGACTTCAACTTTGAGGAGACAGTATCTGTAGGCTACGATATATATACACCGGAGCGCAAGTTGGTAGATTACGCAGTACGAGATATTGTTGTCCCTGGAAGAAGTCGAGATACGCTCAAAGTAAAGGTCAACTTAGGCGCAGAGAGCAAATATCTATGGAGTGCAGAGAAACCATCTCTATACCGCACAAATCTATATATAAAAAGGAACGGAAAGCCGTTTGAATATCTCTCTGTACGTATAGGAGCAGGTTCGACGACCTTTAAAGATGGGATAATTTACAGAAATGGAGAGCCTATATATATTCGCAGTTTTAAGTACAATGCTCTCAAAGATAGAACAGCCTGTCGCAAGGATATTTTAGAGCTTAAAAAGAAGGGTTTCAACACCCTTATACCAGACTGTCCACAGCCACAATGGTTCTATGAGGTGTGTGATGATTTAGGCATCTATGTTATTGAGTCTGCAGCAATCAATCCGACATCAAACAGTGATGACCGCAAAATAGGAGGTACGCCATCCAATAATCCCAAGTTTGTTGACCAATATCTACTTAGAGTCAAAAGTATGTACTATCGCAGTTGCAACCATGCCTGCATTATTGCATACAGTATAGGTGGAGAGAAGGCCGGAAACGGATATTGCATGTACAAGGCCTACCAATGGCTCAAGAGTGTAGAGAAGAACCGCCCCATTATCTGCAACTCCGCAGATGGCGAGTGGAATACCGATTTGTAGGCTTCAGTTTTAGATATAGCAAAAAAATAATGGCGAGAGTTTCTCGCCATTATTTTTATAGTGTTGTTTGATTATTTTGCAAGAGCACCAATCTCGTAGAGGGCTCCATTCACCTTGCGAACTGCATCTGCAGCTGCATCGAACTTAGCCTTCTCCTCCTTTGTAAGGTCAACCTTAACAATCTTCTCAACACCCTTCTTACCAAGTACTACAGGTACGCCAAGGCAGATATCCTCCTGACCATACTCACCCTCAAGAAGAACTGAGCAAGGAACGATAGCCTTAGTATCGTTGATAATTGCATCAACAACATAAGCACCTGCTGAACCTGGAGCATACCATGCAGAAGTTCCAAGAAGACCTGTAAGAGTAGCACCACCAACCATTGTATCAGCAGCAACCTGCTCAAGCTTCTTCTTTGAAAGGAACTGAGTAGCAGGAACACCCTTAATTGTAGCCTTTGATGTAAGCGGTACCATAGTAGTATCACCGTGGCCACCGATTACCATACCGTCAATATCCTGAATACCTACGCCTGTAGCCTTAGAGAGGTAGCAACGGAAACGTGAAGAGTCGAGTGCACCACCCATACCGATAATACGGTTCTTCTTAAGACCTGTAGCCTTGAGTGCAAGGTAAGTCATTGTATCCATAGGGTTAGAGATAACAACAACAATTGCCTTTGGAGACCACTTAAGTGCGTTGCCTACAACGCCCTTAACAATACCTGCATTGATACCGATAAGCTCCTCACGAGTCATACCTGGCTTACGAGGAATACCAGAAGTAACAACGATAACATCAGAGTTTGCAGTTGGCTTGTAACCCTCTGCATCAGTAGCTGTAACGCCAACAAGCTTAGTCTTGTAACCCTGTGTTGCAGCAGCCTGGAACATATCCAACATCTTACCCTCTGAAAGGCCGTCCTTAATATCAACAAGAACAACCTCGCTTGCAACACCACGGCAAGCCAATACGTTTGCACAAGTTGCACCTACTGCACCTGCGCCGATAACTGTAACTTTTGACATAATTTTGTAATTTATTTTAAGTAAAACTATTTTGCAATAAGAGCTGTATATTGCTCAGCAGAGAGGAGAGCATCAACCTCAGCTGGGTCGCTCATCTTAACCTTAACCATCCAACCCTCTCCATAAGGATCGCTGTTTACAAGAGCAGGATCTGCATCAATAGCAGGGTTTACCTCCTCAATTACTCCCGACACTGGAAGGAATGCATCAGAGACAGTCTTTACAGCCTCAATAGTACCGAAAACATCACCTGCAGCAAGAGTCTCGCCCTCTGTTGGAATGTCAACAAATACAATATCACCAAGCTCGCTCTGAGCAAAATCGGTAATGCCTACATAGGCATACTCGCCCTCAACACGACACCACTCATGGTCGTCAGAATACTTTAATTCTACTGGAATATTAGCCATAGTTATAATTGTTTTAGGTATTTGCACTTTTTTTATCGTACAAATGTAACATTTTTTTCAGAGAACAACAACAATCATTCTCTTTTTTTAATTGACTTTTCAAACTTTTTATCTTTTTCCTCTCCGGCAGAGTTTAGATATGGTCTGAGATTACCTCATAATAGCGTTTGGTTACCGGAATATCTTTTGCCGTATCAACATCCAACTCTGCAACTATACTACCCTCTCTCTCCTTACGTAATGCCTTGATATGCATCGGATTTATATAGTAGGAGCGATGGCAACGCAACAATCCATACTCTGCACAGAGTTCCTCTACAGATTTCATTGAACGACGCAACATATACTCGTTTAACTGCTGTCCGTCAAGATAGCTGATTTTAATATAGTTCTCCTCTGCCGCAATATACAAAATCGAAGAGGCTGCAACAACTAACTTTAAGTTCTTACGCTCGTCGTAAAATCTGATTTTAGACTCCTGTTTCTCATCAATCTGATTTTGACGATACTGAGCAACCAAGAAGAGCGAAAGTGTAATAATAACATAGGGGTATATAAGCACCGGCAATACCCATGACAAAGCACGAGAGAGAACAAAAAAATATGGCTCAACACATTTTGCTATCAACCAAGCATAGAGGGCAACAAAAAATGCCGTAACAACCATCTCAAAGATAGACCAGAAAAAATACGATATCCTATCCACCCTACGACGCATCAAGTAGTATATACTGCGCATAATTATCATAGTCCCAAGAACAATACAAGCCATAAGTATCAAGTGGACACCAAATGGAAAAGGGCCAACCATCAAACGTTCCTCAATATGGAAAGGTCGATAGACAACCATAAAGGCAAAAAAGGTAAGTGGCATGGCAACAATATGAATAAGCTGCACTGCTTTGCCATGAAAGACATTTGGTAATTGCAACATAACTACAAATTTTATTTTTTGCGTAATCTCTCAAAACATCACCACTTTTACATAGTGGGACGAATGTACAAAAGTATATTTTTTATCCCAATTATCATAATTTTATCCCTAAAAACGCTATAACATCACTAATTTTAATCACTAAACCCACATGTTTCCTCATTTTTTGAGAAGTATATACCTTTGCAATGCAGTTAAAACGAAAGTGTAGAAATGCGACAAATCATTGCCTTTGGTGATTCAATAATGCGAGGCATTGTTTTAGATAAAAGTAAAGATAGCCTCAATCCTAGATACACACAACTTAATGATAGTTTTGTATCTATATGTAGCGCGCAGCTCGGTCGTGAGATAAAGAATTATGGGAGTTTTGGGAATACCACGCTGCGCGCATTACATAATCTAAATAGATATAAGAGCGAGATTGAGCTTTCTGAGTATGCAATTATGGAGTTTGGAGGAAATGATTGCGACCATCAATGGGTAGCTATCGCCGACAATCCATCAGCAGAACATCACCCATTTATATCTATTCCACAATACGCAGAGCAATTTAGCAAACTAATAACATCTATACAGCAACTTGGAGCCAAACCGATACTTCTCTCTCTGCCTCCAATCATTGCCGACAGCTATTTCAACGCCTTTACCAAAAATATGAGCGTTGAACAGAAAGGCAATGTACTCTCTTGGCTAAATGGATGCTTAGAGAATATCACTCAATGGCATGACATGTACAACCTTGAGTTATTCAAGCTCGCTACAGAGTTAAATATTCCGATTATAGATATAACCTCTCCTTTCTTGGTACAACGAGACTACCGAGAGCTATTTTGCGAGGATGGAATACATCCAAATAAAAAAGGACATAGACTGATTGCCGAGACAATCTGTAACTATGCCCATAAATATCTTGCAGCCATATAAGCTACGGAGTGATTACAAACTCAATCTCTTTAAAAAGATAACTCCTGCACTCCCCTCCTTCGTGCTCCACAATAAGGTCGCCTGTAGGTTTTACACCCCTTATAGTACCACTAAACCTTACACCATCAGGCGTAGCAAATAGATGCTTTTCATCACAACGATAAAGTATTGAGTTATAATCTGTTTGCAACAGTTCAAACTCTCCTTGGCGAAGTTGAGTATAACGCTTTTTCAAGCACTTGTCAAACTCTGCAAGCAACGCCTCCAACTTATACTTTTGACCAGTCAAAAGGCTGAGCGATATAGGATTTGGAATATCTTTAGAAAACTCTCTCTGATTAACATTAATTCCCACACCTACAATAGTTCGAGAGAGTTTCGAGCTTGAATATGTATGCTCTATAAGTATGCCCACAGCCTTTCTATCGCCAACATAGAGGTCATTAGTCCATTTAATAGAACTCTTCACCCCTTGCAGCATAAAAAAGTCAGACAACGACAAGGCCACCGCCTCAAGCAACATAAACTGCTCTGCAACAGGTAGGAAATGGGGTTCAAGGACAACCGAAAAGGTCAAATTCTCCCCTTTTCGGCTCTCCCAACTATGCCCTCGCTGGCCACGTCCTGCAGTCTGGAAATCTGCCCAAATAATATCCCCATCGTGATATTCTGCACCACGAGCAATATCATTGGTAGATGAAACAGTATCTAAGTGGTAAATCATTTTTCTTGCTTTGGCTTTTGGTCTTTGCCTATTTTAGCCGCAAAGCGGATAGACAAAAGCTAATGGCTAATTAATTCCAAAGTCGCGCAGAGCATCATTCAGTGTTGTCTTTTTGTCTGTTGACTCCTTACGCTGACCGATAATAAGGGCGCAAGAGACATTGTAAGTACCAGCCGGGAACTGCTTTGGATAGGTACCAGGTATAACTATTGAGCGAGCCGGAACATAACCCTTATAAGTCTTTGGCTCACTGCCCGTTACATCAATAATATGAGTAGAACCGGTAATTACCACATTTGAGCCGAGTACCGCCTCTTTGCAGATATGTGCACCCTCAACAACAATTGCTCTTGAGCCAATAAAACAGTTGTCCTCAATAATTACAGGAGCTGCCTGCACAGGCTCAAGTACGCCTCCAATACCTACGCCACCGCTTAAGTGGACATTTTTACCAATTTGTGCGCATGAGCCCACTGTTGCCCAAGTGTCAACCATTGTTCCGCTATCCACATAAGCACCGATATTGACATAAGATGGCATCATAACCGCACCAGGAGCGATATATGCTCCATAACGAGCAATTCCGTGAGGAACTACACGCACGCCAAGATTGTGAAAATCTCGCTTAAGCTCCATCTTGTCATACCACTCAAGTTCGCCGGCACGCATTGTTCTCATCTTCTGAATAGGGAAGTAGAGGATTATCGCCTTCTTTACCCACTCATTTACCTGCCACTCGCTCTTCTCCAAATCAATAGGCTCTGCACAACGCAACTCTCCCTTATCTACAGCCTCGATAACAGAACGAATTGCCTCTCGTGTAGCCTCTTCATCAAGCAGCGCTCGATTCTCCCACGCTGCCTCTATAATTCTCTGTAAATCTTTCATACTATTTGAAAATTTTTCCAAAGGTACAAAAAAGTTGCCATTTAATATATGTGTTGCCGAGAGTTTTTGTATCTTTGTGCGATTATTATATATATCTGTATGACAAAAGTATTAAAAAGCATCGTAACCATCTTCATCCTAATAGCTGTTTGCTACCTTGCGGGATATGGTTGCGGCAGATTATTGAAAAGTATGTTTACAAAAAGTATTGAATATCCGACTACAGCACGTGAAGAGGTTGTAGATAATTACTTCGGCACAGAGGTTGCCGACCCGTATCGTTGGCTTGAAGACGATAATTCTGAGCGTACAGCTGAGTGGGTTGCAGCGCAAAACAAGATTACATTCGAATATCTACACTCACTCCCGGCTCGTGATAAGATTAAATCTCGCCTTGAGACTTTATGGGACTACCCTACTCAGAGCGCCCCTTCAAAGCATGGCGATTGGTACTACATCTCTCGCAACAGCGGATTGCAGAATCAGAGCGTAATCTATCGTAAGCGTAACCTTACAGATAGCCATGAGGAGTTATTCTTCGACCCTAATGCCCTGTCTGATGATGGCACTATAGCCCTCAATACGGCAACCTTTACCAAGGATGGCAAGCTATTCGCCTACTCGCTCGCCTCGGCAGGAAGCGACTGGGTAGAGATTTTTGTAATGGATGCTCAGAGTAAGACTAAGCTCTCTGACCACATCAAGTGGGTTAAGTTCTCTGGTGCAAGCTGGTCCGCAGATGGAAAGGGTTTTTACTATAGTGCATACGATGCTCCAAAAGAGGGAGAGGCTCTATACTCGGCACAAAATACCAATCAAAAGGTCTATTATCACCGCATAGGCACACCACAAAGCGAGGATATACTTATCTACGCAGACCCATCGTGCCCTCTGCACTACTTCCATGGTGGAGAGAGTGAGGATAGCCGTTGGGTGTTTATAACCGGTTCTGCAGGTACCTCTGGTACAGAGTTGTTATACAAACGCAAAAATGAGAAGAAGTTTAAGACTCTCTTTGAGGGCTTTGAGTATGACTACATGGTACTCGACTGCTATGATGATATTGCCTTGATTTTGACAAACAATAATGCTCCAAACTACAGATTGGTAGCTGTAAATCTGAATACAAGAGAGTGTAATGACATTATCCCGCAGACCAATCATCCATTGGAAGGCGTAAGTACAGTAGGAGACTATCTGTTTGCATTCTACCTAATAGATGCCCAGAATAAGGTATTACAATATGACCGCAAGGGTAACCTTATCCGAGAGGTTGAGCTCCCTGCAATAGGCTCTGTGGGCGGTTTTGACGGAGAGAGAAAAGATAGTGAAGCCTATTATGCAGTGGCAAACTATACAACGCCAGGTAATATCTACCACTACGACCTTGAGAGTGGAGTATCTACACTCTACCACGCCTCAGAGGTTAAGTTTGATGGCTCTCAGTACACCACTTCGCAGATTTTCTTTACAAGCAAAGATGGCACTCGTGTTCCGATGTTTGTATCGCACAAGAAGGGTCTAAAACTTGACGGCAACAACCCTTGCTACCTCTATGGTTATGGTGGTTTCCAAATAAACCTTACCCCTTCATTCAGCACCACAGCCGCAATGTTTATGGAGCAGGGCGGTATCTACTGCGTGGTAAATCTGCGTGGAGGTACAGAGTATGGCGAGCAGTGGCACAAGGGCGGCATGCTCGAAAATAAGCAGAATGTATTTGATGACTTTATTGCCGCAGCTGAGTATCTGATTGCAAATGGTTATACTTCATCTGAGAAGTTGGCTATTGCAGGTGGCTCAAACGGAGGTCTGCTCGTTGGTGCTTGTATGACACAGCGACCTGAACTCTATGCAGTAGCGTTGCCAGCCGTAGGTGTGATGGATATGCTCCGTTACCACCTCTTTACAATTGGCCACGGATGGGTTGTAGAGTATGGATGTTCTGACAACAAAGAGCAGTTTGAGTATATCTACAAATACTCGCCTCTGCACAACCTAAAAGAGGGTGTATCATACCCTGCAACACTTGTAACTACTGCCGACCATGATGACCGTGTTGTTCCGGCACATTCATTTAAGTTTGCCGCAACGCTCCAGCATTGCCACAAGGGTAATGCCCCTGTACTTATCCGCATCGACACCAATGCAGGTCATGGAGCAGGCAAACCAACAGCAAAACGCATCGAGGAGGCTGCAGACACATACGCATTTATCTTTGAAAATACTAACACAAAATATAAGTCTATAAAGTAACAATATCAATTATGAAAGTATATAAATTTGGAGGAGCTTCGGTAAAAAATGCCGATGGGGTACGCAACCTAAAACATATCATAGAGGACCAGAGTGAGCTATTTATTATCGTCTCTGCGATGGGTAAGACCACAAATGCCCTTGAGTCGGTATTTGACGCCTATAGAACAGGTGATGCAGAGGCTGCAATCAACCACATCAACGAGATTGCCGCCTACCATCAAAACATCATTGACGAGTTATTTGGCGAGCATCGGGTATTAGGTCAGGTAGAGGCTCTACTAAGCGAGTTACACCGTTTTATTACGACCGTACCTTACGATGCATCACGAGCAGAGGAGCGCTACGACCGCACTGTTGCCTTTGGTGAGCTGATCTCGACAACTATAATCTCAGAGTGGCTAAAGCATGAGGGCATTGCAAACCATTGGGTTGATATGCGTCGTTGCTTTGTAACACAATTCCGCCACAAAGACGCAAACGTATTTATCGAGGAGTCAACTCCACTATTGCGCCGTGAGGTGGCAGGCTCATTAGAGCGAGTTTTTGTAGGTCAAGGATTTATCGGTTCTGCAGCTGATGGAAGTACAACTACATTAGGCCGTGAGGGTTCTGACTACTCTGCAGCCGTTGTAGCTCACATCTTGGATGCTCAGTCAATGACTGTATGGAAAGATGTGGACGGAATTCTTAATGCCGATCCTAAAATCTTCCCTGATGCACATAAGATTGACACTCTGAACTATGTCGATACCATTGAGCTTGCATATAGTGGTGCACAGATTATCCACCCTAAGACTATCAAGCCACTACAGAATAAGAACATTCCTCTCTACGTTAAGCCATTTGGCAATAAAGCAGCTGACGGAACACGTATTGACGGCACGGCTGACGATGTTAAGATACCTATTATCATCCTCAAGCGTAACCAAAGTCTGCTTACCCTTCGTTCAAGAGACCTCTCATTTGTCCTTGAGGAGAAGTTCCCTATAGTATTCTCTATCTTGGAGCGTTTCCGCATCAAGACAAACCTTATTCACAACTCTGCAGTTGCCCTTAACCTCTGCACTGAGCAGAGCTGGAGACTTGAAGAGGCAGCCGCTGCATTGCAGGCTGAGGGTTTTGATACAACTATAAACGAGGAGGTTGAGTTGCTTACTATTCGTAACCACACCGACGAGGCTTTAAAGGCATATACCTTCTCTGAGCGCAATATTGTAAAACAGATAGATATTCAAACTGTTCGTGTAGTATTGAGAAAAGAGTAATGAGCAACTATCACACCCCCGTACTGTTAGAAGAGGCTATTGAGCTGCTCGACATCAAGGCAGATGGCGTATATGCTGACCTAACCTTTGGTGGTGGAGGTCATTCACGTCGTATTCTTGAGTCGCTTGGTGAAAATGGTCGTCTCTATAGCTTCGACCAAGATAGCGACACGATAGCCAACGCCCCAAATGACAGCAGATTTAACTATGTAGAGAGCAATTTCCGCTTTCTACGCTCTGCCCTGCGTCTGAGAGGCGTTAAACAGGTGGACGGAATCCTTGCAGACTTAGGCGTCTCCTCGCATCACTTTGATGCGCTACCAAGAGGTTTCTCGTTCCGTGGTGAGGCACCACTTGATATGCGAATGAACCAAAGAGGTGGTGAGACTGCGGCAGATGTTGTCAACAACCGCACAGAGGAGCAGCTATCTGTAATCCTCTCACAATATGGGGAACTTGATACTACCTGGAAGATTGCCGCATGTATTGCAAGAGCAAGGGCTGTAAAGCCAATTACAACGACAGCTGAGCTTGTTGCTGCCGTAGCCCCATGCACTCCAAAGAAAGACGAGTCTAAATTCTTGACTAAGCTCTTTCAAGCTCTGCGTATAGAGGTTAACGGAGAGATGGAGGCCCTAAAGATGGCTCTTGAACAGAGCCTCAAGGTACTTAAGCCCGGAGGACGACTTGTTGTAATATCATACCACTCCTTAGAGGACCGTATTGTAAAAAACTTTATCCGTAGCGGAAATACAGAGGGTCGTATTGAGAAGGACTTTTTTGGCAGAAGTACAACCCCTTGGAGTGTAATAACAAAGAAAGCTGTTGTGCCCAGCAACGAGGAGATTGCTGACAATCCTCGTTCCCGCTCGGCCAAGATGAGAGCTGCAGAGAAAATATGAGTACTTTTGAGCAGGAAAATAACAACGAATTAGAAAACAGCACCCAGCCTGAAATGTCTGAGGTGGTGATAAAGATGCCGTTGCGCCTAAAAAGAGGGTTACAATCGACAGGCAACTTTATCAGTTCCCTCTTTACGGGTGAGATAATCATAAACCAGAGCATATCTAAGGGATATGACTATCTATTCTACATGGCACTGTTATTCCTGATTAGCATTGTTACGCTATTCTCATCTTTGCACTATCAAATTACAGAGAACCAACTCAATAAAGAGGTCGCACTACTCAAAGAGCGAGCTATCCGCATAGAGGAGCAGAGAACAAAGGCCACTACACACTCTGCTATTGTAAAGCTCCTCAAAGAGCGCAAAATAGAGCTATACGACACCATTGAGCCGGTAACAATTGTCGAGAAACAGAGTAACGAAAAAAAGAATAAAAAGTAAACACAGTGGACGAACTGAAGAAAAAATGGCAGAAAGATATTTTGCAGCGACTGCTGATAGTACACATTGTACTTATCCTTGCAGTGGTTACAATCTTTGTGCGATTGATATACATACAATTCTTCGACCAAAATACAGCTGACAACTCTAAACGTGTCCATAAGAGTCTTATCTCGTCAGACTCTCTATATGCTACTCGTGGACGTATATTATCACGAGACAATCGTCCATTGGCCTCATCTATCATCCGTCGCAGCATCTTTTTTGACTTTGCAAGCCATGGCTTTGATAATGAGAAAAATTTTGAGAAAGAGGCCGACTCTCTAAGCAAACTACTCAATGGCTACTTTAACGATAAGAGCGCAAAGTACTATCTGTTAAAGATGAAGACAACAAGAGACTATGCCCTTAGAAAGGAGGTTATTGACTACAAGATACAACAGAGCGACCAGAGTATTTTCAAAAAGATATTCTTTGGTAAGCAGTATGACACTCTACCGATATACAAAATAACTCGTAACCACACATACACACGTCTTTTCCGTGATATAGATGGAAATGAGTGGGAGGATATAAGGCACTTCCCGATTCTCAATCAATCATTAGGACGTGTCTATCGCACCGAGTATCACGATAGTCGTGTATATCCTCACGGTAATCTGGCAATGCGCACTATCGGCCGCACAGATGTAGAGCACCCATACGGCATTGAGTATGCTTATAAAGACTCTTTAGCCGGCAGAGGTGGTAAGATATATCGTCAATATATGGCTCCAAACTTTAGCGTTGAGATTGAAAACGATACTCTAAAGACTATACAGCCTATAAATGGAGCTGATATTGTTACAACGCTCGACATAGAGTTGCAGGATATTGCCGACAAGGCACTGCGACAAATGCTTGTAAGCCAAAACGCCGAGTGGGGTACAACCGTTGTCATGGAGTGTGCTACAGGCGATATACTTGCAATGGTAAACCTCTCCAGAACAAAGACCGGAGAGTACTACGAGGGCCCAAACCACGCTATTGCAACCCCTATGGAGCCAGGCTCTACAATCAAGTTAGCAACAGCTATGATACTGCTTGACAAAGCCGGCATGTCTCCCAATAAACTCTATGACTCAGGATATGGCCGTCGTGTAAAGGTTGGCAAATACAACCACGTTGAGGACTCGCATCCAATTGGAACAAGGCGCAATCCTAAAATAGACCTTAAAACAGCATTCGCTCAGTCTGCCAATGTCTATTTTGCAAAGGCTGTTTTGGAGCACTTTGGAGATAGAGAGAGCGAGTATTACAACGCCCTATCAGAGTTAAAATTGGGTGAGCATATAGCCTTTAAGGAGTTTCAACCAAAAGAGCCTATACTGCCAAAACCTAAGAGCAAAAATTGGTACGGCTCCACACTTGTCTATCTCTCTTACGGATATGGATTGGAGATTACCCCGATACAGACTCTTACACTCTACAATGCCGTTGCAAATGGTGGTAAGATGGTCGCTCCACGTCTCATTAAGCAGATGCGTCGAGATGGAAAGGTTATAGCATCATACCCTGTAAAGACGGTTGTAGATTCTGTATGTAGCAAAAACACACTCTCTCTACTACGAGAGTATCTTGAGCAGGTAGCTATCAGCGGTACGGCTGAAGAGTATTTCGGATTAGATGCCACACCATTCCGTGTTGGTGCAAAAACGGGAACAGCAACCATTGCAAAGGGTGCAAAATACTCCGACGGTTATCATCTCGGCTCTATGGTTACATACTTGCCTGCAGACAATCCTCGTTATACTCTTATAACGGCGATATATAAACGTAAAGGCAGCGGATCGATATTTGGAGCAAAGCTCGCCGGTCCTGTACAGAAACAGGTAGCCACATATCTATATAATAGAGAGACCGAGTGGGCCGACCGTTTGATTGTAAGCGATGTAAAACAGCTACCGACAGATGTTAAAGGTGGCAATATAGAACATATAGGCAACATTTCACGCCGTTTTGATTTGGCAACTTCATACACCTCTCCAACGGGTTGGGGAACAACAGTTACAGGTCTTAACAGTGTTACAATAACATCAAGTCCCGCCGATATGAAGATTGTACCAAATACTATCGGAATGGGCCTGTCGGATGCTATCTTTGTATTGGAGAACCGAGGCCTAAAGGTTAGCTTCTCCGGCGCCGGAAAGGTTGTATATCAGAGTAAAGAGCCTGGAACAAATATTAAGCCTAGCGATAAGATTGTAATTAGATTGGATTAAAGATGACTATACAGAATTTACTAAAAAATATCAACTATATAGAGATTAAAGGCTCTACAGAGGGTGTGGTTACAAACCTTACCTATGACTCTCGTAGCGCCACAAAGGGCTCTTGTTTTTTCGCCATTGAGGGAGTTAATGCTGATGGCCATAACTACATCAGCAGCGCTGTAGCAAATGGGGCTACGGCAGTTGTGTGCAAAAGAGTCGCTCAAGATGTAGAGACCAAGAATGTAACCTATATAGTGGTGGAGGATACAGACAAGGCGATGGCTACTATGGCTGCTACATTCTATGGCAACCCAAGCAAAAAACTCAAGGTGGTCGGTGTTACAGGCACTAACGGAAAGACAACCATTGCCACACTATTATATGATTTGGTCAGACTGATGGGACATAAAGCAGGTCTTATCTCAACCGTAGTATATAAAATTGATGATGAGCAGATTGCATCTACCCACACCACACCTGATACGATACGTATCAATGCAATGCTGGCAAAGATGGTAGATAGTGGATGTGAATATTGCTTTATGGAGTGCTCTTCTCATGCCATTGTTCAACGTCGAATATACGGAATACAGTTTGCAGGCGCACTTTTTACCAACCTTACTCATGACCATTTAGACTATCACAAGACCTTTGCCGAATATATCAAAGCAAAGAAACTCTTCTTTGACGAGCTGACAAAAGATAGCTTTGCCATTGTCAATGCAGATGATAGAAATGGCAGCGTGATGCTACAAAACACTATTGCAGAGCCTATTACAATCTCTCTACGCAGCCGTGCCGACTTTAGCTGCAAGATTATGGAGGCCACCCCTGAGGGTATGTTGTTACGAATTGACAACACAGATGTATGGGTTGGATTCTTAGGTCGCTTTAATGCTTATAACCTTCTTACAGTCTATGCGGCAACTATCAAACTCGGCTTTGACAAAGATGAGGTATTACGCACAATGAGTCTGCTACACCCTGTAGATGGACGTTTTGATATTGTCCATGCAACAGACGGCACGATTGCAATTATAGACTATGCACACACCCCTGATGCTTTGGAGAATATCCTCAAGACAGTAGCTGAAATCTCGACCAAGAATGAGGCTATAACCGTTGTCTGCGGTTGTGGAGGAGAGAGAGACAAGACAAAGCGTCCTGAGATGGCACAAATTGCAGTCAAATACTCAAACAGGGCCATCTTTACCTCTGACAACCCTCGTAGCGAGGAGCCTGAGCAGATTCTGCGCGACATGGAGGAGGGCGTGGCCATTACAGACTGCTATATGAAAATTGCTGACCGAGATAGTGCCATCAAAACTGCAATTATGCTCAGCACTCCGGGCGATATTATAGTTGTTGCAGGTAAAGGTCATGAAGATTACCAAATTATAGGCGACACGAAGCTACCTTTCAACGACAAAGAACGTGTAATATATTGGTTGACAACATTTAACAGATAATCCAAACACTATGCTATATTCTTTTTTCCAATACCTCGACAAGGTATATGACCTCCCAGGTTCGGGAATGTTTCAGTACATCACCTTTAGAGCTGCAGCTGCATTTATCATTGCGCTACTGATAGTTATCTACATCGGATTACCGATTATCCGCCAACTACAAAAGCTCCAGATTGGCGAAGAGATAAGAGACTTAGGTCTTGAAGGGCAGATGGCAAAAAAGGGAACACCTACAATGGGAGGTATCCTTATCCTACTTGCAATACTCATACCTACTCTGCTCTTTGCCCGATTAGACAACATCTATATACTGCTTATGATTGTCTCAACAATATGGTGTGGTGCTATCGGTTTTCTGGACGACTACATCAAGGTATTTCGTCATAAAAAGGAGGGCCTGAAGGGCAAATTCAAGATTGTAGGCCAAATTGGTTTAGGTATTATAGTAGGTACGGTAATGTGCTTCTCTGAGGATATTGTCGTACGTGAAGATATCAATACAACACAAGTTCAAGAACACACTATAGAGGTCGAGGGTATTAAGACCACTCAAACAACAATCCCATTCTTTAAAGAGAATGAGTTTGACTATAGCTGGCTGACGGGAGGTAACCAGACTGCAGCATGGATTCTATACATCATAATAGCAATCCTCATTGTTACTGCTGTATCAAATGCCGCAAACCTTACAGATGGTATTGATGGTCTGCTGACGGGTGTCTCGATACCTATTGTAGTGGTGCTTGGCGTCTTAGCATACCTATCCGGACATATTATATATGCAGACTATCTGAATATAATGTTTATTCCAAATAGCGGAGAGTTGTTTGTCTTTGCCCTTGCTATGATAGGAGCACTATTAGGCTTTTTATGGTACAACTCATATCCTGCACAAATTTTTATGGGCGATACAGGGTCTCTTGCAATCGGAGGCATTATTGCCGTATTTGCGCTCTGTATCCGCAAAGAGTTACTTTTACCAATTATGTGCGGTATTTTTGTAGTAGAGGCTCTATCTGTAATTATTCAGACAAGATACTTCGCATACACCAAGAAGAAGTTTGGTCAAGGTCGTCGAATCTTCCTCATGTCGCCTATTCACCACCACTACCAGAAGAAGAATTTGCATGAGAGCAAAATAACTATGCGTTTTATCATCATCTCTCTTCTGCTTGCAGCAATTAGCCTTGTAACCCTTAAAATCAGATAGCAATGAGACAGCGTATAGTAGTACTTGGAGGAGGCATAAGTGGTTATGGTTCAGCAATACTTGCCAAAAAGCAAGGGCTTGATGTGTTCCTATCTGATGCCGGCACAATAAACCCTCTTTATCGTGCTCGCTTAGAGGAGTGGGGCGTAGAATTTGAAGAAAGAGGCCACTCTATGGAGAGAATTCTCAGCGCCACAGAGGTTATCAAATCTCCTGGTATTCCGGATAAAGCTCCGGTTGTAGTGGCAATCAGAGAAGGTGGTATTCCTGTCATCTCAGAGATGGAGTTTGCAGCCAGATATATGGGAAAGGCAAAAACACTATGCATTACCGGAAGCAATGGCAAGACAACAACCACATCTCTTATCTACAAGATACTATCAGATGCGGGCTATAACGTAGCTTTAGGAGGAAATATTGGAGAATCGTTTGCCTATAGCGTGGCAACAAAACAGTACGATTGGTATGTGCTTGAACTTAGCAGTTTTCAGCTTGATGGGATGTTCAAGTTCCGTGCAAATATAGCCGTACTGATGAATATTACTCCTGACCATTTGGATAGATACGACTACTCTTTTCAGAACTATATAGACTCCAAGA
This sequence comes from Alistipes sp., assembly GCA_017381935.1. Taxonomy (GTDB): domain Bacteria; phylum Bacteroidota; class Bacteroidia; order Bacteroidales; family Rikenellaceae; genus Alistipes. The sequence continues at coordinate 77,492 of JAFOBG010000005.1, read as the reverse complement.
TGCGTATTGTTCAGAACCAGAATAGTCGAGACTATTTTATCTATTCAGCTGACGACCAAGTAATTACAAATGAGTTAGAGAAGCACCCTGTACGTTCAAAAGAACTTCCTTTTATGGCTCGCACGGCTGTTGCCAGCACGGCAGGCGATGCTTGTCTTTCAGGAGATAGTTTTATTGCTCGTGTAGCCAATCTCTCAGTTGAAATTCAGACCGAGAAGATGCAAATCAAAGGTCTTCACAACTCTTACGATGCAATGGCAGCCTCGCTTGCTGCTCTTGCCGCAGGTGTTACTCCTCAGCAGATTGCTCAATCGGTATATGACTTCTCGGCTGTAGAGCATAGAGTAGAGCCTGCAGGCGAGTTTAATGGAGTTCTATACATAAACGACTCTAAGGCAACAAATGTCGATTCGGTATGGTATGCCCTGCAGAGTATGACTCGTCCTGTAGTATGGATTGCCGGTGGAACAGACAAAGGTAACGACTACACTCCACTTATGGACTTTGCAAAAGAGAAGGTACACACCCTTATATGTATGGGATTGGATAACAATAAGTTAGAGAACTCTTTCAAGGGTGTTATACCAAATATCATCTCTACAAACTCTCTTGATAGTGCCATGCAGGCTGCTGTATCTGCGGCAAAGAGTGGAGACTGCGTATTACTCTCTCCAGCCTGTGCAAGTTTCGATTTGTTTAAAAACTACTGCCAGAGAGGCGAACTATTCAAAGAGTGGATACTTAAGAACTTAAAATAACATCCAAAAGCATAGACTATGCAAAAGCCTGATGACCGTTTAGAAGTACCCTCAATACTATCGAAAGTAAATCTACTGCGAGGCGACAAAGTGCTTTGGGTTATAATCCCTATCCTCTTTGTTCTCTCTACGCTCGTTGTCTATTCTTCGGTAGCCAAGATGGGTTATGCCGATATGGGAACGGAGACAAATTCGATATTTACAAAGCATCTGTTTGTCATTGCCATTGCTATATTTGCTATGTTCGGCACATACATTTTAGGTGCTAAGTTTCTATACAAAATTGCCCCATGGGCATACGGTTTTTGCTGGTTATTTACACTTGGAGTTTACTTCTTCGGAGCACAGACAAACGGGGCTGCCCGATGGTACGATTTCGGATTCTCTGTTCAGCCATCCGAACTACTGAAAGTAGCGACTATACTACTCCTTGCCCGCATGCTTGATGAGGCACAGCAAACAATTGATAAACAGCGATTTATTCCCTCTCTAAATCCCAAAATCTGGAAGAGTGCAAAGCAGCAAAATATATGGAAAAACGGAGTAGCAAAAATCCTCCTGCCTATACTTGCTTCTACGGCTGTAATTATCAAAGCTCACAACTCCTCAGCGCTACTTGTTTTCGGTATCGGAATGGTAATGATGTTTATTGCCAGAGCCAAAAAGGCTGAGATTGCAAAGATTATCGGAATAATGATTCTCCTCTTTGGAGTTTACACCCTTGCAGGTGGAGGGCGAGGCTCTACGGCAAGTAGTAGAATTACAGACTTCTTCCAATCATGGGTCTCTACAAATGAAGATGTTCCTGTATGGGCACTCTCCGATGCTCAACGAGCAATGATTGCCATACATGACGGAGGAGTATTCGGTGTAGGTGCAGGGCAGTCTGTAATGCGTGCAAAGATTACACATCCAGAGAGTGATTATATCTTCTCATTCTTTGTCGAGGAGTACGGCATTATAATAGGCATGCTGCTTGTAGTTATCTATGTCTGGATTTTTGCTCGTGCGGTAAATATCTTCCGTCGATGTCGATGGCTGTTTGGCGGACTACTTGTTGTGGGAATGGCCCTACTGATAACTATTCAGGCTCTGCTACACTTTGCAGTATCGACCCACCTCTTCTTTGAGACGGGACAAAATCTGCCTCTCATATCTCACGGAGGAACATCTATGATTTGTACCGCCGCAGCCCTTGGTATCATCCTGAGTATCAGCCGACAAGTAAACGACCACTCTCTTATACCACCAGAGGGAGTTGCCGCTATGAGTGGAGAGGAGTAGAGAGAAAAATATGATATATTAACTAAAAAAGTAGCTGAATAAAAAGCTATTTTGCAAAGTTGATGAATTGTGCTATCTTTGTAGAAACAATAAATTGATTTGCCTATGAAACATAGCGTATAATTAAGTACGCACATTGTAAAATATTGGAAAAGCGTTTTAATAGCTTTCTTCTCTGACTAAAGTTTGGCGACTGAAAAAAAAGAGGAATAGGAATGACTATTGGAATGCCTGCGTGTATGCGTGGGCTTTCTGTTGTTTCGATTTCTCAGGTTACGCCAAACACCTTGTCAGAGCGAGATACAGATTGTACCACGCTTTTTTTTGTGCGTATATGGATATGGTACAAAAAATTACTAATCAAACTCACGCTAACATCATTATGAAAAGATCTATTTTAACACTTATCTGTATCGCTGTAGCATACGTGGCATCTGCACAAGACAGAATCGTATTTAAAAATTCAGAGGAGATAAACGTCAAGATTACAGATATATCTCCAGAGACAGTAACCTACAAATTATGGAACAATTTAGAGGGGACAAACTATATAGTAAACAAGAGTGAGATTCTCTTTATCTCTTATCAGAATGGCGATAAAGATGTATTTAACACGGAGCAGGATAAACCAACGGCCACAACCAATCCATTGAATATCAGGCTCCAAGGGTATGGCAATGTAGGTTTAATCTGTCTCCCCTATGGACCAGCAGTAGGCCCTACCTTAGACTTGACAATTGGCGCCCTGTTTGGAGATTATTTCTATGCAGGTTTTGAGACAGGTTTTCATTCTCTGATTGAAGACCCTTATTATGAGGGTTACATCCCATTGGCTGTCAATCTAAGGGGATACCTCACAAAGACCAAATTACGTCCATTTGTCAATGTATCTCTTGGTGGATTTATTGGTGTTGCTGGTCTTGGCGGCTTTAATGGCTTTTACTGTCAAACAGGAGCTGGTGTTGATATACAACGATTCTCTGTAGGCTTAGGCTATAGTGGCTTGGTCAAATTTGGCACAGCTTCATCTATCTACTTTAAACTCGGTATTCGCTTTGGGGGTAAAAAGCATTAGCTTAACTCTATAAAAATAATCAACTAATAGCAAAAAACGACAAATTTGGGGAGTGCAGAGTCTGCATTCCCCTATGTTATTCTACAGTAGGCTCTTTTAATTTGCCAATTCCGATTAAAATATCTATCTTTGCAGATTGCAGGCGTGTGTGCGTATGCGCGCATAATACGCACATGGGAAAAGCGAAAAAAGAGTATGCTTGAAAAGTTAGCAAAACAGACGGCGATTTATGGTATCAGTACCATTTTGGGCAGATTTTTGAGTTATCTGCTCACACCGTTCTATACCCGCATATTTGGCGTTGAGACCTACGGTATTATTACCGACGTCTATGCGCTTATACCTTTTGCCCTCGTACTACTCACCTTAGGTATGGAGAGTGGATTTTTCCGCTTCACGGCGAAAGCTGAGGCTGCCGGTGGTGATGTAGCAACTGCAAAAAAGCGCATCTTTACAACAATGTGGGGTATTACAACCCTTGCAGCAGCGCTCTTCTTTGCTATAGTTACACTCTTCTCTGACACATGTGCTCAATGGATGGGAGAGGCATATACAGCCCATCCTGAGTATGTTATCATTGTAGCAGCTATAGTATTTTTTGATGTTGCAGGCTGTATTCCATTCTCACGCCTAAGAGAGAGGGGTAATGCACTTAAGTTTGTGGGGTTTAAGCTCGCCAATATCATCATGCAGGTCGGCTTTGCAGTCGTATTCTGGGCTATAGGTCTGTTTGATAGCGAGTTTGGCGTAGGTTGGGCCTTTGTGGCAAACCTCTTGGCAAGCGCAATAACAACTATTGCTGTAACCATCTCAGGCGGTACAATGCCTAAGATTCATTGGGCTCTGCTTGGTGCTATGTTTGCCTACTCTCTGCCTCTACTCATCTCATCTATAGCCGGAACTGCAAACGAGTTTATCGACAGACAGTTGATAAAGTATCTGGTTCCGGAGGGCTCAATGGCACAATTAGGCATCTATGGCGCCATTACTAAGATTGCTGTAGTGATGACCCTCTTTACGCAGATGTATCGCCTTGCTGCCGAGCCTTTCTTCCTTGCCAACTTCAAGAAGGAGGAGTTTATAGAGACTAATGCAGCAGCGATGAAGTATTACATCCTCGCATCAATGATTATCTTCCTCGGCATTGCGCTCTTCAGAGACCTCTTTGCCCTTATTGTTGGAAGCCAATTCCGTCAAGGCATCTTTATTCTTCCGATAGTTCTCGGCGCAAATGTTTTAAGTGGCGTATGGCTCAACCTCTCATTCTGGTACAAGCGTGAGGAGAAGACGGGGTTTGCTCTGTGGGTAACTCTGAGTGGCCTTATTGCAAGCGTAGGTGCAGGATTTATCCTTATCCCGAAAGAGGGATATTATGGAGCTGCATGGAGTAGGTTTATTGCAGAGGTGGTTATGGTTACAGTAAGTTTGGCTCTTAACCGTGCCTTCTACCCAACCCCATACGACTTTAAGCGTATTATTGAGTATGTCATTACAGCCCTTGCACTATTCTTTGTCGCAGAGAGCATATCGGTAGAGGGTGGAATGTTGAGATACACGATAAACACCCTGCTTTTCGTTCTATATTTGGTATATGCGATAAGACGAGAGAAGATAGATGTAAAAGCACTTGTAAAAGCAGTTTTAAGACGATGAGATTTGCAGATATTATAGGCCAAGAGCAACTCAAGGAGCATCTTGTGCGAAGTGTTGACAGTGGTAGAATCAGCCATGCCCAGCTATTTACCGGTAGCTCTGGTGCTGGCTCTTTGGCTCTTGCTGTGGCATACGCACAATATATCCATTGCCAAAATCGCACAAATGGAGATAGCTGCGGAGTCTGTCCATCTTGTCGCCAAATTGAGCAACTTGCACATCCAGACCTTCACTTTGTCTATCCTGTAAACAAGCAGGGCAAAAAGAGTGGCGAGGTGGTAATCAGCAATGCTCGTGAGTTTATAGAGCTTTGGCGCACTCTCTTTACGAAAAGTGGAGGATACTTTACTCCTCGACAGTGGTTTGACACGCTAAATCTCGGCAAGACTCTCAAAGGCGTTATCTCTGCCAAGGAGTCCGAGGAGATTATTCGCCGTCTTGGTTTCAAGAGCTTCGAGAGTGAATACAAGACAATGATTATCTGGCTCCCTGAGACGATGAATGAGGAGGCTGCAAACCGAATTCTCAAAATCCTCGAAGAACCGTGGGATAAGACCGTCTTTATACTTGTCTCTGAGCGCCCTGACCTGCTATTAAAGACCATTATCTCCAGAACACAGGAGGTTAACGTACCTCGACTTACGATTGAGGATTTACTGCCAATAGCGATGCAAAGCCAAACTGATAGCGTAAAGGCTCACAATATGGCACGCCTGGCTGCAGGCGATCTATTGGAGCTAAAGCGCCTTATGGGTCAGAGCGAGGATGAGGTTATTAAGGAGAACTTCGAGGCATTCTGCTCCATTATGCGTCTTAGCTACAATGACAAGCACTTGGAGTTGATGAATTGGGCCGACGAGGTGGCTCAACTCTCAAGAGAGCGACAAAGAGGCATGTTGATAGACTTTAGTCGCCTGCTCAGAGAGGCCTATATGTTGCACGCCGGAGTTGAAAAGGCAAGTTACCTTTGGGGCGAGGAGGCTGACTTCTGCAAGAAGTTTGCTCCATTTATCGACAGCCAAAATATAGAGCCTATAGTTGAGCAGATAGAGAGCGCACTAAGACAGATTAACCAAAACGGTAATCCGCGCATTGTTTTTACACACTTTGCACTTGCTGTAAGTAAATTTATCAGACGACGCAAATGATAGAGGTAGTAATTTTAGGTGGCGGAAATATAGGCAATGTCCGACAAACGCTTGATAGAGCTGAGGCTGAAATCGCAAAAAGAGTGGGAGCGGTTACTGCTCGCTCTGATTGGCATACTACAAAGGCGTGGGGATTTGAGTGTAATAACCTCTTTACAAACCGTGCCTATGTTGTACAGAGTTCGCTCTGCGCAACAGATATATTGGAAGTGCTACTTGACATAGAGGTTGAGTGCGGCAGAGACCGCAAGGCTGAGTATTGCCAAAAGGTGTTACAGGGCGAGAGTTACGCCTCAAGAGTAATAGACCTCGATATACTACTATATGGAGATTGTATTACGGTAACAAAGCACCTACAAGTACCACACCCACGACTCTTAGAGCGAGACTTTGCAATAATTCCAATGTGTCAAGCTCTTGGAATAACAGTAGAGGAGGGAAAGAAACGAGTAAGAAACATTATTGAACATGAGATATAAATTAACTATAGTTGTACTACTTGTCTTAACAATGACAAGCTGCTTTAAAGAGACCACAACCGATACTAACCTGATTATAAAGACTCTTATTCAGGAGAAGTCGGGCAGTGAAAATATCGCTACATCAGATGTCTTTGCCTATGCTTGTTATACAAAAACAGACAAGTGGATGGTTGCAAACTATCAAGATGCAGTCAATCGTATTGTAACAGACTCTCTTGGCGTAAATAAAATCACGGTGCCCGATGTAGAGAGTGTCCCATTCGTGCGTGAGGGGGATGAAAATCCTTACCTATCTCTACCACTTAACCAATCGCCTGCATTTGTAGTACTCGTATGTCCTCAGACAAGAATGTATGCTACGATGTTTAAGTATCTTAATGTTGACAATCTGCATCAAACATTTATGACAATACTACTCCACCCATGGAAGACAACCCCATACACCGAGGGTTCGGCAACTAAAGGCGGAGTATGGAATATAATGCCACCGGCACCTGATACACAGACTCCAAACGATGATGAGACAGGCGACAATACAACCGGTGATAATAGTACGGAGGGCGAATAATGAAAAATAGCACATTTATACTTAAAGCAGCCGTTACACTCCTCTTCTTAGGGGCGTTTCTGACTCGTTGCGCAAATATCATGACACCAGATGGAGGTCCTAAAGATACTCTACCTCCCGTAATTACCGTCATCACCCCAGGCAACTTTGCGACTAACTTTACCGAGAAAAAGATATACATCGAGTTTAACGAGTTTGTCCAGATCAAGGATCAGAATAAGGAGATGTTTACCTCTCCTGCTATGAAAAAGATGCCTCTTATCTCAACTCGAGGAAAGGGTATTGTAATTACAATTCGTGATACACTTAAGGAGAATACAACTTACGCTATCGACTTAGGTAGCGCAATTAGAGACAACAATGAGGGTAACCCTATCAATGCCATGAGATATGTATTTTCGACAGGTGATAAGGTTGACTCTCTGATGTGCTCAGGCTATACTGCCGACTCATATAAGGCTGACTCTGTAAGTAGAACTTTTCTATGGTTCTATATCTTAGACTCACTGCCTGACACTCCGGATTACGACTCGACAATCTTCAATCGCAAACCGGATGTAATTGCTCGTGCTCAAAACAACGGTATCTTCATTGCTCAGAACCTAAAGCCTGTAAAGTACCGCATATATGCCTTCGGAGATAAGAATGACAACCAGATGTATGAGCCAGGTACAGACCTTGTCGGCATTCTTGACTCAGCATATAATCCAGCCGAGATGCAGCCATTTGCAATATGGTTTGACTCCCTGAGACACTATCCGTCGGCAGACCCTCAGCTATACTTTAGAATGTTTACTGACAAAGTATTCAAGGCTCAGCGTCTTGTAGAAGCTCAGCGTCCTGATTGTAAGAAGATAACGCTCTTCTTTAACACTGCAAATCCGACAATCGACTCTCTACGTCTTGACTCGATACCGTCAGACAAGATTATCTATGATCCTCGAACAAAAGGTAAAGATACTGTAAACCTATGGCTCAATGTGCCTGCAGAAAATCTCCCTGATACAATTAAGGGCGAGATTACATACTATCGTCATGACTCTATCCGTCAATATGTAAAGACTACCGAGCCTATTAAGGTGGCTTGGAAGCATGTAGAGACAAAAGAGGAGCAAAAGGAGCGAGAGAAGGAGGAAAAGGAGCGCAAGAAGGCTGAAGAGGAGGGCCGTGAATACACCCCTCCACAGAAACCTAATCCATTCAAGATGAAAAACTCGGCCTCATCTGAGGTCAACCCTGAGAAGGGTTTCGACCTTACATTTGACTTCCCTGCAGTCATCTTTGACTCTACTGCAATAAAGCTATATAAGATTGAGGGCGACGAAAAGAATCCAACAGAGAAGGAGATAGAGAAGCACTTTATCAGAGATACTCTCAACATTGGTCGTTATACTGTCAAGGCTGATTGGCAGAGCAAGACAAAGTACCGTTTCTATATGCCTAAGGGTTCTATAACAGATGTAATGGGCTATCAAAATGACTCTACATCGACCTCTTTTGCCACATACGACCCTGAGAAGTTCTCTAAGATAGTTCTTACGGTGAAGGGCGAGAAGGGTAAAAAGTATATTATCCAGCAGACAGACTCTTCAAGCAAGATGCAACAAGAGCTTACTAATGTAACAAGCGGCAAATATACTATAAACTACGTTGCTCCTGGCGATATTCGCATCCGTATAATAGAGGACACAAACGGAAATGGACAATGGGATGCCGGTAATGTTGTTGAGCGCCTGCAGCCTGAGCGTGCCGAGATGTTTATCAACGATGAGGGCATTGACCAATTTACCACAAAGGCAAATTGGGATATAGAGATTGATATCGATATGAGCAAGGTCTTCAAGCCTATGACTATGGAGAATATCATCAAGATTCTTGATGACAAAGAGGCAGCTCGCCTCAAGAAACTCTATGAGGAGTGGGAGAAGAAACAACGCGAGAACCCTAACGGCAACCAGCAAAACAACTCCGGCATGGGCGGCATGGGCGGCATGATGGGCGGCATGGGCGGCATGATGGGAGGCCTAGGCGGCATGATGGGCGGCAGCGGCGGCGGAAATACAGGTCGCATGTTCTAAAAGTATGACATTATGAAAAGATTTATCAAAATAGTCTGTTTAGCAGTTTTTGCCTTGACTGTAAATATAGTAACAGTAAAAGCTCAACATGTTGTGGCTGTAACCTCAGGATGCGGTATGGCGATGTCTCGTCTCTACCCTACTCAGGAGACAAAACCTATTTGGGGTACTTGGCAGGCAGGAGTGTCATGGCGTTACTACTCTCTACCTCGCTTTGTTGGCGGTATCGGAGTAGATATTGACTGGATGCAACGAGGATTTTCATACGCCCCATACGCCTCAATTTATGAGGATAAGAAGGATTATAAATTCTATCGTCGCAATGTCAATACGATAATGATCCCTCTTGTTTGGCAACCGCACTTCTATATGATTAACAATCACCTCAGAGTATATATCGAGGCTGCTGTAACATTCTCTTACAACTTTGCATCAACTTTTGAAAACAAAGAGCCATATACTTTCGGTTCACTAACCGGACAAGGACTTACTGTAGTTGCAGGCAAATACCAGATGCGAAGTGAACGTGATAACAGATTTGGCTACGGGCTGTCTGGAGGTGTCGGTTTTGACGTGTTGATAAAGCAACTTGAGTTTGGAGTTAGAGCTCGTTACGACTTCGGCTACTCTGATATTCTAAAGAATCGTAACAAGTATTACGACAACGCCCTTGACCAGAAAAATTACCCTGCCCAAAACCCATTCTGGTACACCCCTCTACGCTCACCGTTAGACAATATTACAATAAGTCTGCGTGTGGGTTGGAGATTTAATAAGGCCGGATTTGACGAATGGTCTTACAAACCGCCTAAGAAAGATAAAGAGATTATAAAATTTGCATTATAAACAGTTAGTAATATGGAAAATACAAATACACGACAGCAAAAAGTCGCAAAACAGATTCAGAAAGATATTGCTGAGATTATTCAGCGTCAATTCTCAGCAGCTCTGCGAGGCATACTTGTAACAGTTACCACTGTTCGTGTCTCTGTAGATTTGGCCTACGCCAAGATATATGTAAGCGTCTTCCCGTTTGATAAGGCGCAAGCTACATTAGACTTCTTGACTGAGCAGAATCGTGCTATTCGAGGTGCTTTAGGAAACCGCATGCGTAATCAAGTAAAGTCTATCCCTGAATTACAATTCTTTATTGATGACTCTTTAGAGTATATCGAGAATATAGATAACCTGCTTACAAAATAGTAAAACCAGATTGCCATGCAGTGGCTCTTTGCACTCAGATACCTAATCTCACGCTCATCTCATTCGGTAATTAACATCATTGCCGGAGTCAGTTTAGTGTCTGTTGCAATACCGGTAGCGGCAATGGTTATCCTGCTCTCCGTCTTTAACGGCTTTGAGGTGCTGGTAAAGCAAATGTATGCCGATACAGATGCAGATATAGAGGTTGTAACTACATCTGACAAGGCAGAGACGTTATATTCACAGATAAATGACACTAAAGGCGTTGCAGCAGCTTCGATAGTTGTCGAAGGTCAAGCCCTCGCACGCTCTAACAATAAAGAGACGGCAGTTGCAGTCAGAGGGGTTGATAACAACTACTTCAACACTCTGCCTATAGACCCCTTAACGCTCAAAGGGGATAGCGTTCTTACATTAGGAGAGATTGATAAGAGCATAATCACAAGAGATGTTGCTCAGATGTTAGGCATATACACAATTGCTACAACAAAGATAACACTCTTCTCTATTAATGGTGGTGCAATAGGTTCATTGATGCCTGTAAGAGGTATAAACGAAAAGAGTATCTGGCTTGGAGGTATTGTTCCCTCATCACAACAGATGAGCAACACGGTTATAATTCCTCTTAGAGTAGCACAACAGCTCTTTAAAGGCAAAGACACAAAAATATATGTTCGCTGCTCGGAGAACTCAGAGAGTGTAAAAAGTCGTCTGCAGGAGAGTTTGTCAGACACAACATCTATAAGAACAAGAGAGGAGAAAAACTCGATATACTACCAAATTATGCGCTATGAGAAGTGGGCTGTATTTTTTGTTGCGCTTCTTGTCCTAATAATCGCCTCGCTTTCGATTATAGGAACAGTGATAATGCTCATTGTAGAGAAACGAGACCAAAAGCTCACTCTACTTGCAATAGGAGCCGATAGTAGCTTTATTCGTGGCATATTTGTTCGCCAGGGGCTACTTATCTCAGGCATTGGCGGTGCTATAGGCCTTGTTTTGGGCATTGTGATAGTACTTATACAGCAATATTTTGGAGTAATTACTCTCCCCTCAGAGACTTTTGTTATCGAGAGTTATCCTGTCAGACTACAACTTATAGATATAATAATGGTATTTACAACATTTGTTGTTATTGCATGGGGCGCCTCTCAGATAGCAGCAAATAGTATGATAAAAAAGCAGTTATAGAATATGAAAAAGATTATTATAGCACTTTTGACAATCATCTGCTCATTAGGCTGTGCACGTAAACACGAAATTCCGGACCAAACTCTGGCCGATATTTTCCGTGATGCATATATCACAAATGCATATATAGGTGTAAAGTATCTGCCTCTTGACTCTATACAAATATATGAGCCTATCTTGGAGAGATACGGCTATAGTGTGGCCGACCTTAAATATACAATCGGTAACTTCTCACGCCGAAAAAGCGCACAATTAGGTCGTGTACTTAAAGATGCAGAGAAGCAAATTAGTCAAATGGCTGAAATCTATGAGAAGAAGGTTGTGGTATTGGATACTATTCGTAATGTAGCTATACGCAGCTTTAAGCGAACTGTTAAAAGAGATACATTGATTGAGATTGTTAAGCGAGCTGACACCTCTAAACTCAAAATGGTAATTGAGCCTCTACAGCCTGGAACATACTCTATACGTTATAAATATAAGTATGAGAAAGAAGAGGTTAAAAAGAAGAAAAATAGACGTAACAATGACGAGATGGTCTTGCGTGGTAATATATATGTCGAGACAACCTCCGGCAACCATCGCAACAACTACTCATACAATCTAAGACCAGAGGAGAATATTAGACGTACCATATCAACCGACACAACGGCTAAGAGTCTTGTTATTATCTTTGCCAAACCGTCTGATGCTCGTCATAAGATTCGTAAGCCTAATATTACGGTCAGAAACCTTGAGATTATATATACCCCTGATGAGGAGCTGGCACAAGACTCTCTATTCAAACGACATATAGACATAACTATTTTTGACGATGCCTTCTACTATACTCCGACGGATAGCCTCACACTACCTGCTGACACCACAAGGGTTTTATAGTTGTCCACTTATTACTGTTGATAGCACAAATAGGCAGACTGTAAAAATAGAGAAGTACGACAACTCTTTAGATTTTAAAGAGGGCGTAGAGTTCTACTCAGGCATTATCTGCCAAGGATTTGTTAATGCTCACTGCCATAGCGAGTTATCATATCTACATGGTGCTATCCCGACACAGTGTGGCTACGCCTCTTTCGCCTCTGAAATGGCTGCGGTGCGTAATAATTATACCGAGCAACAACGCCTAGCTGCAATAATGCAAGCAGATAGTTGTATGTGGCAAGAGGGAATTGATGCGGTTGCAGATATTGTAAACGATAATAGTTCATTTGCCGTAAAACAACAGAGTGCTATATTCTACCACTCTTTTGCCGAGGTATTCGGTCTAAAAAAGAGTAATATAGAGCTATGTAACTCTCTGGTCAACAACCCAAATACAACTCTTACACCGCACTCTGTATATTCTGTTCAAGAGTCCGATTTTAAGAGTGTCTGCCGTAGCGGAGACTACCCCTTGTCAATACACTTTAAAGAGTCGGAAGCAGAGGAGCTACTCTTCAAAGGAGAGGGACCTTTAGCTGAGTGGTACTCTAAAGTTGGCTTTCAATGCGACTTTTTACACCACAAATCACCATCTCGTCGTATTGTTGACTCTATACCTGCACAGAGAAGTGTAATGTTGGTGCATAATTGCCACATCACTCAAGAGGATATTGATACTATTATGGGACACTTTACAGCTCCTGTCTATTGGGTTCTCTGTCCTCGCTCTAATAGATATATATCCGGAAAAATTACCGAGGCTGTAAATCTTTTGAGAAAGAACAACCTTACAATTTGCATTGGCACCGACTCATTAGCCTCAAACCACTCACTCTCAATTCTTGAGGAACTTAAGTGCTTTGACTCCATTCCTTTAGAGGAGTTGTTAAGGTGGGCAACAACCAATGGCGCCAAAGCTCTTGATTTTCACCCTAAAGGTTTAATAAATATCTCAGGAGTTGACCTAAAAAATATGAAATTAACCTCTGATAGTCAGATAAAAAGAGTTCTTTAAACACATCTTGAGACTACTATTAATATATCTTTTAAAAAAGATATACTAATTTTGACATTTTTGCGTTGATTTCAAAAATATATATTACCTTTGCCACAAGAATAACTTAATACACAATAAAATTATATTACTATGAAGAAATTTATGACTTTGATTGTTGTGATTGCTGCTGCTCTCACACTTTCAAGCTGCGACTGCTTCAAGAAGATGGCAAAAGATCCTGCTGCTATCCAGGTAAGTTGCACACCAGAGGTTCTGGTTCTTAACAATGGCAAGATTGCAGCTGACATCTCAGCTACTATTCCTGCTGATTACTTTAACAAGAAGGCTGCTCTTAAGGTTACTCCTGTACTCTTCTTCGAGGGTGGTGCTGTTGCAGGTGAGACTCTTCTCCTTCAGGGTGAGAAGGTTGCATCTAACGGTATGGTTGTAGCTTCTGGCGAGTCTATGTCTATCCAGCGTCATGTAGAGTTCGACTATCAGCCAGCTATGGATGCTTGCGTTCTTAAGCTTTTGGTTGAGGTTCAGTGCAAGAGTGGTAAATGCAAGGAGTTTACACTTATCAACGCAAACAACGGTGCTGTTCTTACTGAGAGCCAGTTGGCAGTTCTTGCAAAGAATGATAACATGGCTTATGCACTAAAGAATGAGTGTGGTCGTCAGATTGCTGTTGGTTTGAACACTCTTCAGAAGGATATCGACTTTGCTGTAGCTATGCAGGCAGAGGCTAACAACTATAAGAACGTTACCTCTTATGTTACAAAGGCTGACTTGGTTTACAAAATCAACTCTTCAACCCTCAGCAAGAAGGCTGTAAAGGCTGATGACGTTGTAGCACTCAAGGAACTTGTTGAGAACAACCTCGCAAATGAGCGTGCTTCACAGAGCATCTATGTAAATGGTTATGCATCACCAGATGGTCCAGAGAAGCTCAATGACAAGTTGGCAAGCAAGCGTAGCCAGAGTGGTCTTAAGGCTGTAGAGGAGTTGCTCAAGCAGAGCGGTCTTAACATCGATGCTGCTGCATACGGTGAGGACTGGGACGGTTTCAAGGAGGCAGTTGCTGCATCAAACATCGAGGATAAGGATCTTATTCTTCAGGTTTTGAGCATGTACTCTTCTGCTGCTGAGCGTGAGAAGGAGATTAAGAATCTTGCATCTGTATTCGGTGCTCTTAAGACTGACGTTCTCCCACAGCTCCGTCGTGCTCAGATTGTAAACACAACTGATATTACAGGTAAAACTGATGCTGAGATGGTTGCTCTTATCAACCAGGGCCTTGCTACAGAGCTCTCTCTTGAGGAGCTTCTTCACATCGCTGAGGTTCAGCCTGCAGTTGCTCAGGTAGCTCTTCAGACTGCTGCTGACAACTATGGCGACGCTCGCGCTTACAACAACCTTGCAGTAGTTCTTGCACAGGCTGGCGACTTTGATGGTGCTCTTAAGGCTCTTGATAATGCTGCTAACGCTGGTAGCAAGAGTGAGGAGTTGAACAACAACTACGCTCTTGTATATCTTGCAAAGGGTGAGGTTGCAAAGGCTGAGATGTATGCTAAGGGTGCTAACGCTGAGGTTAAGTCTTTGGCTGCTGCAGCTAAGGGTGAGTACACTGCTGCTGTAAATGGTCTTAAGGGTTACAACGCTGCTATTGCACAAGTTCAGGAGGGTAACCTCGCTGCTGCAAAGAAGAGCCTTGAGGGCGACAAGAGTGCAAAGGCAGACTATCTGCGTGCTGTTATCGCAGTTAAGGAGGGTAACCTTACAGAGGCAAGAGCTGCTCTGTCAAGCGCAGTTTCTAAGGATGCTTCTTTGGCAAAGAAGGCTGCTAAGGATGTAAACCTTGCTGCTCTTCGCTAATTAAAGAGAGGGGCCGAGGGACTGATAGTTCGTGGATAACGAATTGTGAGCTATAGGCTATACCTCTTATATATAAAGGGTCTGCAAATCGCAGACCCTTTTCTTTTTCGCGCAATTCCTCTCCCTTTTGGGATAAATTCATTTTTTGAGATATTTTCTGAAAATATCCTAAAAAAAGTGTATATTTACATTGTAAAACCTTAAAACTTTATCAAATTATGAAAAAGTATTTAGCAGAAATGGTCGGAACTATGGTTCTGGTATTGATGGGTTGCGGTACTGCCGTAAGCCTTAGTTGTGGTGTTGATACAGCCTCTGTAGTGGGTACTGCTATCGCCTTTGGTTTGGCTGTTGTAGGTATGGCTTATACTATTGGCGGCATCTCTGGTTGCCATATCAACCCGGCAATCACCCTCGGTGTATGGCTCTCAAAACGAATGAGCGGTAAAGATGCCCTGATGTATATGCTCTTCCAGGTTATCGGTGCATTTATCGGCGCAGGTATCCTTATGGCACTTGCACCTGAGTCAGGTCTGGGCGCAAACGCTATCCAGCCAAATATCACAACTTGCGCAGCCGTAGTTGCAGAGATTGTCTTTACATTTGTCTTTGTTCTGGTTGTCCTCGGTACTACCGACGCAGAGAAGGGCGCAGGTAATCTGGCCGGTCTTGCTATCGGTCTGACACTTATCCTTGTACACCTTGTATGTATCCACTATACAGGCACATCTGTAAACCCTGCACGCTCTATCGGCCCTGCAGTCCTTGCAGGTGGTAAGGCTCTTGCAGACCTCTGGATCTTCATTGTTGGCCCATTCGCCGGCGCAGCTCTCGCCGCCCTTGTTTGGAAGGGTATCACTTGCGAGTGTAAGTGCAAGAAGTAATCGTTGCAATTAAATAGATAAGGCGGTAGATTTACCGCCTTATTCTATTTTTGGGCTACCAGAATTGCAACACCTACAGTGTAACCATCATGGGGAGCCACTAACATTTGCAGAGAATGTTGATGGATACAATAACCAACAAGACACATATTTGCACCAAATAAGCCCCCTTTACAGAACCGACGCCAACCGACGCTGCTCGTGAGAGCAGAGGCTGCTTGCAGACTATGCCGAACTGCGAGGAGGAAAAACACCGAAGGTGTATTAAACTGAGAGCAGAGGGTGCTTGCACACTATGCCGAAGTGCGAAGGAGGAAGACGAAGTCAAAGGGAGGGGGTGGGCTACCAGAATTGCAACACCTACAGTGTAGCCATCATGGGGCGCCACTGACATTTGCAGAGAATGTTGATGGATACAATAACCAACAAGACACATATTTGCACCAAATAAGCCCCCTTTACAGAAAGGGGGTTTGGGGGATAGGTAACACAAACCAACTAAAAAAGGAGATGTGAAAACATCTCCTTTTTTAGTTGGGCTACCAGGATTCGAACCTAGAATGACAGGACCAGAATCTGTAGTGTTACCATTACACCATAGCCCAATTGCGAGTGCAAAAGTAGAACATTTTTTTTCTTTTTCAAAGTTTTTTCGCAAAAAAGTGCTATTTTTGTTAAGTTTTTATTGAAAATAGCAATTTTAACAACTGTAAACTATGAATATTAAGTTTCGTTTAACGGTTATGAACTTCTTACAGTTCGCCGTTTGGGGTTCATACTTAACCTCTATGGGTACATACCTTGCCAGCATCGGACTTGCTGAGAATATTGGTATATTCTACGCTATCCAAGGTATTGTCTCTCTATTTATGCCTGCTATAATCGGTATTATCGCAGACCGCTGGATTCAGGCTCAAAAGCTATTGGGTATATGTCATCTGCTTGCCGCTGTATTTATGGTATCAGCAGGCTATTATGCCCTTACAGCCTCAGAGGTAGCCTTTGCACCACTCTTTACCCTATACTCTCTAAGCGTGGCCTTCTATATGCCTACACTCGGTCTAAGTAACTCGGTTGCATACTCAGGTCTTAGCCAATCAGGCCTTGATACAGTAAAGCACTTCCCTCCAATCCGTGTATGGGGTACAGTTGGTTTTATCTGCGCTATGTGGTGTTGCGACCTATTAGGCTTCCAGGCTTCTGCTATGCAATTTATCCAGTGCGCTACTATTGGTGTTATCTTAGGCCTATATGCCTTTACCATGCCTCAATGCCCTACAAATAAAGGCGGCGAGAAGAAGTCTCTTGTTGAGGCGTTGGGCCTTAATGCATTTGCTCTGTTTAAGCAGAAGAAGATGGCGCTCTTCTTTATCTTCTCTATCCTACTCGGAGTATCATTGCAGATTACAAATGGCTTTGCAAATCCGTTTATCTCGGACTTCGGACAGATTGCTCAGTATGCCGACACATTCGGTGTAAAACATGCAAATATACTTATCTCACTCTCTCAAGTATCTGAGACACTATGTATCCTGCTCATCCCATTCTGCCTTAAGCGTTTCGGCATTAAGAAGGTTATGCTTATGGCAATGGTTGCTTGGGTGCTCCGCTTCGGACTATTCGGTCTTGGTAACCCTGGCGCAGGTGTATGGATGTTCCTGCTGTCAATGATTGTATATGGTGTTGCTTTCGACTTCTTCAACGTATCGGGTTCACTGTTTGTTGACAAAGAGACTGATCACAATATGCGCTCTTCAGCACAGGGTCTATTTATCATGATGACAAACGGTATCGGTGCAACTATCGGTACGCTTGGTGCACAACAGGTTATCAACCACTTTGTAGGTAGCACAACAGGTGTTGAGCGTATGGAGGGTTGGTCTGAGTCTTGGTTGATTTTTGCAGCTTATGCTCTGATTGTAGCTCTCCTCTTTGCGATAGTATTTAAATACAAACATCAACCTGAAAAGGAGTAAAGAGAACGGGGATGACTAAAAAATAAATTAGCCATCCCCGTCTTGTTGAGAGGTTGAATAAAAAGATGTAGTTTTACCCTTTTTACTGCTTGCACTCAGAGCTGTCTGTAAGCAGTCTCTTTTGTTTAGTATTGGTACACCTTTACTTTTGACCGCTTTATGACAGCGCCCTGCTGAGGTATAATCTCTACCTGTGGAGCTATGTTAAAGAAACGATTTCCAATAATATCGCTACCAACAGTCTCTCGCGTGAGTATATATGTACGTGTGCCATTAATTATAACCTTCACCGTACCACTATAGAGAATATCAACCACCGTAGCGCCACACTGTTTAGTCTCTACCCATTTATAGTCTCCTGCGCCTCTAAACTTTACCTTATCATACGGTTTATCAGTTGGCATTATACTAAAGTCGGAGAGTTGATATGTAACCCCATTGCGCTGAGCAACAACCTCCTTTGGGCTCTTAAAGATAGAGGCCTGTACCTCATACCCTGCTCGTGTCAGAGCCTTACAGAACTGAGGAGTATAGAGCCTCGAGTTCATTGTTGACACTCCGCAATGTCCACCCAATTGCTTAAGCTTAGCTATAAGTTGCTCTACTGTACCGCCATTGATAGCATACAATATAAGGCAATCAGAGTACTCTCTGACAGCGAGTAACTTATCAAAATCATCTGTAAAGCAGATCCAATTATCGCCAAACATCTCCTGCGCCACTCGGTAAGAATCAGCAACCGAGCTATGCAGCATAGGAATAAGACCATGCTTTTTGCACTCTGCAAGAATCTGTTCAAGTGTTGGCAGAGGTACTCTTAGCTGAGGGTCCTCACTCTCCATAACATAGTCATTGCAAAGCTGCTCAAAAGTCAAATCCTTAAGGTATATCTTCTCCTCTATCTTAGAGTAATCAGATGCACGACGCAATGTGCGATTTATAGTCTTGTCATGTAAAATGACCATCTTCTTATCCTTGGTCAATCTAACATCACACTCAATACCTGCATAGCCCATGCGTGCCGCCATAGCTACAGCTGCAACACTATTCTCCGGAATTATAAACTCGCCTAACGCATTTTTACTCCAACATCCTCTATGGGCAAACATAGTTGGCAAACTTCGACCAATGGCTGCTACTGAAACAAAGAGAGTCAGTATTAATAGCAATGCTCTTTTCATAATATCTATTTAATTAATCGGATTAATATATTATAGCCGTAACAAAGATAGTAAATTTCATAGTTTTTTGTTATCTTTGTACAATTATAATCTAAAACCACAAAAAACTATGTTTGACAAGTTTGTTTCAAGACATATCGGAACTACTGACGAGCAGAAGCTCGCAGATATGCTGAAAGTTATCGGCGTAAGCAGCGTAGAGGAGCTTATTTCTCAGGTTATCCCTAACAACATTCGTTTAGAGCAGCCGTTAGAGCTTGCAGAGGGCATGAGTGAGTATGAGTTTGCTCAGCACATTGCAGAACTTGCAGACCGAAACGAGCAGTACCGTTCTTTTATCGGCATGGGCTACTATCCAAATGCAGTAAGCGCAGCCATTATGCGTAATGTATTTGAGAACCCTGCATGGTACACCTCTTACACCCCTTATCAGGCTGAGATTTCACAAGGTCGTCTTGAGGCTTTGCTCAACTTCCAAACCGCAATATGCTCACTGACAGGTATGGAGATTGCTAACTGTTCACTCCTTGATCAGGGCACTGCAGTTGCTGAGGCTATGCTGATGATGTACTCTCTACGCTCTCGTGAAGCTGTAAAGGAGGGCCGCAACCAGCTATTTGTGGATGAGAATATATTCCCACAGACACTCGACGTTCTTCTTACTCGTAGTGAGCCATTCGGAATAGAGCTTATTGTAGATAACTTTGCTGAATATACATTTACAGGCAAGGAGTTTGGTGCTATCGTACAATATCCTGCGGCCAATGGTGAGATAAGAGATTACTCAACCTTCGTTGCTGCGGCTCATGCGGCAGGAGCATTGGTAGCTGCCGATGCAGACCTGCTTTCGCTTGCTCTTCTTACCCCTCCAGCTGAGTGGGGTGCCGATATTGCAGTAGGAACAACTCAGCGTCTTGGTTGTCCAATGGGATTTGGTGGTCCATCTGCCGGTTATATGGCAACTCGTGAGAGTTTCAAGCGCAATATGCCTGGTAGAATTATCGGCGTATCAGTTGACAGATTAGGCAACAAGGCTCTTCGTATGTCGCTACAGATGCGTGAGCAGCATATCAAGAGAGAGCGTGCAACTTCAAACATCTGTACTGCATCTGCGTTAATGGCCTCTATCGTAGGTTTCCACTGTGTATATAACGGCGCTGAGGGCCTTACTCGTGCAGCTATGACTGCTCACACCGCAGCGATTTCTGTCGCAAAGAACCTTGAGGATATGGGCTATCAGGTTGTAGCAAATAACTTCTTTGATACTATCGAGGTTGTTGCTGAGGCTGCCGTTGTAGAGTCTGTAGCTCTTGAAAATGGTGTGAACTTCTACTACCCTACAGAGGATAGAGTTCGTATAGCTTTTGACGAAGTTACAACAATCGAGGATATTGTTACCGTTATCGGCATCTTTGCAACTGCAGCTGGCGTTGAGATGGGCGAACTGATGATTGCCTCTGCTCAGGATATCCCATCCGCATTGCGTCGTACACGTCCTCTACTTGAGGAGCCTATCTTCAACCGTTACCGTTCTGAGAGCGATTTGATGCGTTACATCAAGCGCCTTGAGTTACGTGATATTTCACTTGCAAACTCAATGATTTCACTCGGTAGCTGTACTATGAAACTCAATGCTGCTGCCATTATGCAGCCTCTATCTATAGCTGGTTTCCAGAATGTACACCCATTTGCACCTCAGGACCAAGTTGATGGCTACTTAACCCTTATTGAGGAGCTCGAAAAAGACCTTGCAACAATTACAGGCTTTGACGCATGTTCTCTTCAGCCAAACTCAGGTGCTGCAGGCGAGTATGCTGGTTTGATGGTTATCCGTGCATATCACCAGAGCCGTGGTCAAGGCTACCGTAATGTAGTTCTTATTCCTGCATCTGCTCATGGCACAAACCCTGCATCTGCAGCTATGGCCGGCATGAAGATAGTAACTGTTGCATGTGATGCAAACGGAAATATTGATGTAGAAGACCTCAAAGCAAAGGCCGAGCAGTACTCTGCAGAGCTCTGCGCCCTGATGGTAACATACCCATCTACACACGGCGTATTTGAGAGTCGCATCCGAGAGATTGTGGACGCTGTCCATGATGCCGGTGGTGAGGTATATATGGACGGTGCTAATATGAATGCTCAGGTTGGCCTTACAAACCCTGGCTTTATCGGTGCCGATGTTTGCCACCTTAACCTGCACAAGACCTTTGCAATGCCTCATGGCGGAGGCGGCCCTGGCGTAGGTCCTATCTGCTGCGCAAGACACTTAGCTCCATTCTTGCCGTCGCACTCTGTCGTTTCAACAGGTGGTGAGCAGGGCATAACTGCCGTATCATCATCCCCTTGGGGCTCTGCAATGTTACTCCCTATCACATACGGATATATCAAGATGCTCGGTGAGGAGGGTTTGAGGACAGCTACCGAGATGGCTATTGTTAATGCTAACTACATGGCCTCAGCAATTAAGGATGAATTCAGAACATACTACTCAGGTGAGACCGGTCGTGTAGCACACGAAATGATTCTCGACCTTACTCACTTCAAGCGAGAGTATGGCGTTGATTGTGGTGATATTGCACACCGACTTATGGACTACGGCTTCCATGCTCCTACACTCTCATTCCCTGTACATGAGACTCTGATGGTTGAGCCTACCGAAAGTGAGCCAAAGGAGGAGATGGACCGCTTTATCGAGGCCCTTGTTGCCATTAAGCGCGAGTGCGAGGCTATTGGTGGTCAGACTGATAATGTTGTTGCCAATGCTCCTCATACTGCAGCCGAAATTGCAGGCGAGTGGAGCCATCCATATTCACGCCAGCAGGCAGTTTTCCCTCTTGAGTGGGTAGGAGTCTCTAAGTTCTTCCCTTATGTATCGAAGATAGACAACGGCTATGGCGACAGAAATCTTGTTGCAGTAAACAAGGACTAAAATGCACAAGACTATTATAACAGTACTTTTAACATCGCTCTTTTGGGCTTTTGTTATTTTCTTCTTCTTTGAGCTTAAGACTCCTAAAGAAGAGAGTACTATTATAGTCAACACTGAGCAATCTGCTCCTCAACCAGAACCAATATTGGAGGAGCAGGTGGCTGTTGCCACTACTAAGCCGGAGGTGAAATCTGAACAGCCAAAAGCGCCAACAGTTAAGAAGAGTCCTAAGACGATAGAGCCTTCTCAAAAGGCTACTACCAAGCCAACAACAGAGGATATCAACTATGCTCTTGAGATTGACGGCATGTGGACACCTGTTGAGGGTGCAATGTATCCATTAGAGATTACAAAGTACAATGTAGCCATCCAGCACAGAAGCTACAAAAACCGAGTAAACTACTCTCTAAAGGGTAGAAATCTAAAGATTCAATACGATAATGCTCGTTGCGAGATTACAAAACAGGGCGAGAATTATTTTCTGGAGATTTACAACTCGCAAGACTTCTCCGGAAAGTATAAGCGTACCTCCCAACCTCGTAAGATTGATATGCGTCCACTCGACCAATCTCTCTACAGCACAGCTATTATCGGCAAGTGGAGCGTAATAAATGGTCAGGAGTATCCTCTTGAGTTTAGCAAGTACGGCACAGCTATTCAATCAAGGAGCTATGAAGTCCGAGTAGATTACACCCTTAATGGTAATGCGCTAAATATACAATATGACTCTGCCCGTGTAGTTATCAGCGAAGATGCATCATACTACTACCTTGAGATTTACAATTCTCAAGATTTTTCGGGTCGCTATCGTAGATTAAAATAAAAGAGTTATCTTTGCACACGAAACAAATTAAAATATAAAGCAATGAAAGTAGAAAACAGCAAAATGGTTGCGGTAAACTATACTCTTACCGTTGACGGACAAATCGCAGATAAAAATCCTGAGGGAAAGCCACTTGAGTTTGTATGTGGTGCAGGTATGCTCCTTCCTAAGTTTGAGGGCGCACTGATGGGTAAAGAGCCAGGTGATAAGGTATCATTTACCCTTGAGCCAGCTGATGGCTACGGAGAGATTATCGAGGAGGCTATTGTTGAGTTGCCAAAGACAATCTTTATGATTGATGGCAAGATTGCTGAGGATATTCTCTTTGTTGGCAATATCGTTCCTATGTCTGATGCAGAGGGACACCGTATGAACGGTATCATCCGTGAGGTTAAGGAGGAGACTGTTGTAATGGACTTCAACCATCCTATGGCCGGCAAGACCCTTAACTTCGACGTAGAGGTAGTATCTGTTCGTGATGTTACCCCTGAGGATTTGCAGGGTAGTTGTGGCTGCGGTTGCGGCGAGAGTGGCTGTGGTGAGCACGAGTGCGGCGAGGGCTGCGAGTGCGGAAGCTGCCATTAGTAGAGAGCTATACAGAAAGGCTGCTAACTTAGTACTTTGTTAGCAGCCTTCCTATTTATACGACCATCTATGATAGCAACTTCCATAATATCTTATATCAATGCCATATGCGACTGCGCCGGTCTTTGGAGAACATTAGAGGATATAAGGCCCTGCAAAGACGAGTGTGGCAGACCTATATTTATTGCAGGTGGCTCTACTATTATATTCAAGGTAATACACAATGGCCGCCTCTCAAAGCTCAAGTGTTTTACAAGACCTAAAAAGAACTTAGATAAGATATACAAGGAGTCATTCTATCCACAAGAACTTTTAGTCGGTGTCAATATGTCCCAAGCCAAATATATAGACGTCGTTCTCGAAGAGTGGGTAGAGGGCATATCATTAGAGGAGGCTATAATCAAGAACTCTCAAAGTACCGATTTTCAGCTCCTGGCTCAACTATTTGACAAAATGGCCATCGAACTGTTATGCCAACCTTGGGCTCATGGCGATTTAAAGCCCTCAAATATAATCATCAACAACAATAAGTTGACCCTTATAGACTTCGATAGCCTATATCATCCAGCCTTCAGCAGCAAGACAACTGACGAATGGGGTACAAAATATTACCAACATCCCCTGCGTGGTAACTCCCACGCCAAATTTATAGACGACTACCCTATAGCCCTAATCTCTACCGCATTACATGCATTGGCTCTTGATAGCTCCCTTGCAAAAAGATACCCAATCGAAGATATGCTACTCATATCTCCGTATGACGCCATCGAAAATAGAGACGCAGCTTTGGCCGAAATAGAAGAGCTGTTCCAAATACATAATAAACCTATCCAGGAACAAATCGCCCTCCTACTACACTTCCACTCCCCTTCTATTCCCCAACTAAAAAGGCTACTCCTCCAAAGCATGAAATAATGGTCCATCAGAACTGACGATGCTAGTAAGCGCAGAGTAAGCTTGCTTACTTTGCCTAACTGCCAGGAGGGAAAGCCGTCTTTAGACGGATTAAAGGGGGGGGGTAGGTAACACACTTCTTATTTTTTTAGAAATTGCTCTTTTTGCTTTAAGCAAATGGCTTAATATCGTTTTGTCAGCATGTTCTCGAATTGAGGACAAACCATTGTAGATGGTACTAAAAAAGAGAGAGATGCTTTTGTTCAAGTAAGCTTGACAAGCATATCTCTCTTTTTTCGTAATAGCCACACGACTATCCTCAAGCCATAATAGGCTCAAGAGCGTACAGCCTAACTATATATTCATCAGCACGGTAACGGGAGCTATTCTCTCCAGGCGCTCACGGCCACCGATTTCCGGAATACCGACAAGGAATACGAACTCTTTAATACGTACCTTATAAGGTTTTCCATCACGATAGACAGTCAACTGCTCCAATGAGCGAGCCACACCCTCGGCAGTACCACCTGTAGCAAGCACGTCATCAAGGATTGTTACCTCAAACACGTCGCCCGTAGGAACTCCTGCAACAATATCGCTCAATCGATAGAAGAGACGGTCAAAGCCATACTCTTTCTCGATTTTAACCTCAATCAAATCGCCCTCATTAAATGGCAGTTTACCCGACTTTCGCATCGGTATAATATTCTCCACCACACCTGGCTCTGTAAGCAGAGGGGCTGCAAAGAGAAAGGCTCGAGCCTCTGGAGCTGCCACATTTGGAGCAGTAGTAGCCTTATTAAGGGCCTCTATAACCTCTCTAAAAGCTTTACGAGACTGCAAGAAAGGTATAATATCGATAAAATTGATACCCTCTTTAGGGAAGTCTTTGTAGAATTTAAGTGTCTCTATCATATCAAATTGTATTAACTGTTGCAAAGGTAATAATTTAGTTAAGAAGTTGCATCATTTGTTTCTGATGTTTTTCAAATATACGGTCAACTTTATAGTTAAATTTGGCCATATCGGTTGGCATCTTACTTGGGGTCTTAACATGATTGTCTATCTTTAGCGCCTTACGGGCTATATCTTTATTAAGATAGGTATTTTTACCCTGCTTATAGTATGCCTTTGCTACAAACTTACGTCCCAAGTCGTACATCGCTCTACCACTTACGCACTTTGGCATTGCCCCCTTTGCAGCAACCCATACAGGCACAGACATTCCAGCTACAGGATGGCCAACAATAACCTCCATACGTGGGTTTTTAGAGCATACAACGACTATACTTGCTACGCTTGACGGTCTTGGAACAACATAGTTTGCCTCTCGAAAAGGAGTATCATCGGCAAGCACATCTCCCTTATCTGCGCTATAAAAACTACGAGAGTAACCAATAAAGTCAGCTGGCGAAAAAACTGTCTTGCTCTCCATCTGCTTTCTTACAGTGTTATATCGTCTTACAGAAGCACCTCTCTCACTATCTCGACCTGCAAACGAGAAGTTAGTTCTAATATCGTAAGTATCAACATCATAGCGAGCATAACCATCACTCCAAATCTCAAAATATGCAGCACCACCCTCAGCATCACCCACGCCGACATTAGACTCAAAAGAGTCATAGCGTCCATGAACTTTAAGCAAAGCCTCAAACTCATCTACAGTGCGACACTCTCTAAGAGCACGGCACATAAGGCTATACTTACCATCATAACGCTCTAACGCTTTTTGAGGTTTACGGTCAAGATTTTTCGTTGCGGTGCTTATATATCCAAAGCCCACCTCATTGACACCTCCCAGAGAGGTTTGACCAACCCCTACATAAGAGTTAGCAAGGGTTATATATGCATACTTACCATCATCGAAATAGACGATTCTGCAATCGTTTATATTAGTCTGATCGCGGTGCTTCCAAATTAGCACCTCTCCCTCCGAAGAGAACTTTCGAGATACAACTGCCGAAGAGCAGGCATCAGCTAGGCTCCAGAGAAGGGCAAAAATCAGGGCAAATAGTATTCTCATAGATTATCGTATAGAAGTTTTATTGCATAAGCTGTTGCTCGGGCGACAATCTGACCTCGGTCTGTTCCGCAATTTTTAAGAACAGCAAATGTACGCTCAGGAGTTGCAATACCAATCCATACAGTGCCTACAGGTTTCTCTACACTACCTCCCGTAGGGCCTGCAATGCCTGTTGTAGAGATTGCATAATCGCTCTTACCAACACGCTTTACCCCCTCTGCCATCTGGATAGCGACACTTTCACTTACAGCTCCATACCGAGCTATATCATCGCTATTAACACCCAAAATATCACTCTTTGCGCTATTAGAGTAGCTTACAACTCCCGCCTGCAGATATACAGATGCTCCGGCCATGGCTGTAAACTTGGCAGCAATAGCACCTCCCGTACAACTCTCAGCAATAGAAAGTGTAGCTCCTCTATCTATCAAAGCATTATGGACAAGCTGCTCAACAGTAGCACCCTCAAAGCCAACAATAGCTTGAGGAATAATCGAATACAGTTTTTTGAACTCCTCATCTATCATTTCGCTAACACTCTGGCCATCAACCTCATATGCAGACAATCGCAGACGAACAATATTAGGAGCCGGAAGATATGCAAGGTGTAATACATCCGGCAGAGACTGCTCCCAATCGGCAATTGTCTCTGCAAGAATAGACTCGGCAATACCCGATGTAATCATCGTACGATGAACTATTGCCTTAAGTGTAAAGCGTTCCTTGAGTTTTGGTAATACACTATCTTCCATCAGGTGTTCCATCTCAAACGGTACACCAGGAAGTGAAACTACCACCTTATTATCTCTCTCAAACCACATACCCGGAGCTGTTCCGTGGGCGTTATGCAACACCGTACAACACTTTGGCACCATAGCTTGAGAACGGTTAAGCTCATTAAACGCTATACCTCGGCGTGCAAGCAGAGTGCGAACGAACTCACCAACCTCATGATTATATACCAACTCTGAGCCAAAATATTGGCAGAGTGTATGCTTTGTTATATCGTCCTTTGTAGGGCCCAAACCACCTGTTATAATTACAACGTCCGACTCAGCAAGCGCCCTATCAAGGCTATGAAGAATCTGTTCACGGCTATCGCCAATAGAGGTACGCTCACAGACAACAATACCCAAACGATTGAGAGCCTGGGAGATATAACGAGAGTTGGTATCCAAAATCTGACCTATCAAAATCTCGTCGCCAATAGTCAGAATTGTCGATTTCATGACTGCTTAGTATTAAGAAGTTCTTTACAAATATCGCCAACAAAGTTAGGCCCATTATATACATAACCCGTATATATCTGTACCAATGTAGCTCCCGCCTCAAGCATAGCCTTCGCATCCTGAGGAGTCATAATACCTCCGACACCAATAATCGGGTATGTGCCATTTGAACGCTCATAAACACGACGCACAACCTCCACAGAGCGCTTTGTCAGAGGCTTTCCACTTACCGCACCTGCACCATACTCTTTCAGAACTTGAGAGTCGGTTACAAGGCCTTGATGACGTACCGTTCCATTTGTTGCCACAATGCCATCCAGAGGAGTATCAACCATAATGTCGGTCATCATATCTATATCCTCATTTGACAAGTCTGGCGAGATTTTGAGCAGTATCGGACGATACTGATTCTGTCCTCGGCGGAAGTCAAAGAGTGGCTCAAGTATTGAGATGATACTCTCTCTTGTGCGAGGCACATACTGTTTGAATGTGGTATTATAGCTTACATTGACTGTAAAGTAATCTACATATTGGTATAAATTACGAAAGACCTTCAGATAATCATGAGGAGCATCCATTGGATCGGTTGCTGAATTTTTACCTATATTACAACCAATAACAACACCCTCTGCACCCTTGCGGAGATTCATTATCACAGTCTCTAATCCTTTACTATTAAGGCCTATACGGTTCATCAATGCGCAATCCTTCTCCAACATAAAGAGTCTCGGTTTAGGATTACCTGTCTGAGGCTGCGGAGTTACTGTTCCAATCTCCACAAAGCCAAAACCTAAAGCTCCCAACTGATGAAATATCTCTCCATTACGGTCAAAACCGGCCGCCATACCGATAGGGTTTCGGAACCTCAAGCCAAAGACCTCTCTCTCCAATTCAGGATTTTCGACAGCGTATAGTTTACGCATCAACCACTTTGCACCAGGAATTTTGCCAATCCAGTACAACAACGACACTGTAAGATTGTGTGTCCTCTCCGCACCCAGAAGCGGTCTGAGAAATTTTAACAGACTAAACATGGTACAAATGTAGTAATTTTTTGTTAAAAGTATTCCGGACGGTAGTTGTAGTTGTTTCTCAAGCGCTCAAAGTCCTCACCATTTTTAAGAGCTTTACTCTGCTCCAAAACATCACAATAATTATCAATAGTCTCTACAACTCTCTGCCAGCTAATCGGCTGTGGCTCTACTCGAGCAACTTGCTCAGGATACCACCCAATTAGTGGCCAGCCGAAGAATGAAGCAAGAGCACTCACAGATAGCGCAGTTGCATTTGCTTTTCCTTGAAGTGAATAACCTGCAATATGAGGAGTGGCAACAAACGCCTTATCAAGAACTCTACAATCTATATTCGGTTCGCCCTCCCACACATCGACAGCAAGAGTTAAATCATCCCTAAGCAAAGAGTGGCTCTCTGCAACCTCCCCTCGAGAGGCATTTATTAGCGTGGCTCCACAACGCAAATGCTTAAGAGAGGCGCTATTTATCATACCACGTGTAGCCTTATCAAGCGGAGTATGCAGAGTAACTATATCCGAGACAGAGAGCAGTTCCTCCAACTCCACAAAGCCCAAATGCTCACGGCACTCCCTTGGAGGATCGCAACAGACCACCTTAAAGCCCCAACTTTCGGCATACTGCTTTACCAATCGCCCCACATTTCCTACACCAACAATGCCAAGTGTACGCTCAGAAGGCTCAAAGTTCTCTTTACGAGCAAGGGCCACAAGCACTCCAGAGACCCACTGTAAAACGCCTCGTGCATTGCAGCCATCAGCCGTCGAGACGATAATACCCGCACGACGACAATAGCCCATATCTATATGGTCAAACCCGATTGTTGCAGTAGCAATGATTTTCACTTTTGACCCCTCAAGCAACTCTCTATTGCAACGAGTTCGAGTACGAATAACAAGAGCATCGGCATCAGCTACATCAGCCGACCCAATAGCATCACCTTCAAGATAAACAACTTGAGCGAAGGGCTCTAACACACCCTTTATAAAGGGAATTGCACTATCAATAACTACTTTCACTCTACAAATATAATATAGGTGTAACGAATTTACAATTATTTTCGTAAATTTGTCGCATAATAGAATTGTTATGGACATAAACAACCTCTTCAGATTTGGTTTTAGTCTCTCCACGGGGAGTAATGATAATGGCGGATATTACTTCCGTGATGCACAGCCGACAACCAATGCACCACTTGTATTGGTCTCTGCTCCATGGGCAGTAACCTCTGCAGCCGGACAAGGTGCGGCTTATGCTCCCGATGCAATAATAGATGCCTCAACAGCCCTATCTCTCTATGATGTGGTTACAAAGAGTTCAATAGATGGCAAGGTAGCTACAGCCGAGGTGGACTACGATTTGCAAGAGAGTTCCTTACAGCTTGGAGGAGATGCAGCCAAAGTGGTAGCGCATATTGACGATGGCGGAACATTGTCAGGCGACTACTTTGCCCGTAAAGTGGTACGCATCAACATCGGCTTTAGAGATATGCACCGCAGTGTAGGCAAGCGAGTATTCCGCTTTGCAGAGAAGGGTAAGATTGTTGGCGTTGTAGGTGGCGACCACTCTGTCTCCTTTGGAGCCATTCGTTCAATATCCTCTGTACACCCTAATTTAGGCGTGCTTTTTATTGACGCCCATAGCGATTTGCGCCCAAGTGGTAAAATTTTTGACTACTCACACCTCTCTGTAGCTCGCAATATAGTTGATGAGATTCCGCAAGTCTCAAAACTCGTACAGGTAGGCACTCGTGATATGACAGAGGAGGAGGTAAACTACGCCAATAACCATCAGAAAATCAAGATGTTCTGCCATGAGGAACTCGCCTCAGAGCGTTTCTCAGGTCGTAGTTGGGGTGATGTATGCAATGATGTGGTAGCACAACTGCCTGACAAAGTATATATATCGTTTGACATTGACGCCCTCTCACCTGAGTGTTGTCCTCATACCAAACGCCCTGTTGCCGGTGGCATGACCTTCGATGAGGCCGTGTGTCTGATAAATCGAGTGGCAGAGTCGGGTCGTACAATTGTCGGCTTCGATCTAACAGAGATTGTACCGGTAATGGAGTCGGGTGTAGATGCCGCAGTTGGCGCAAGAATGCTTGTAAAACTATGTGCAGCAGCACTTAAATCGAATAAAAAATAGAGACTATGAGAAACACTATTATATCACTTCTACTTATTGCGCTCTTTGGCTCAATGACCCTCTCTTGCAACAAGAAGAGCAGCGCAATTGCTACCGAGGCTGACTCACTGAGTTATGTTATCGGTCTGAGCGTAGGCACATCATTAATCAAGATGGACTCTACACTAAATGTCGAGGCTTTGTGTGCCGCAATTAAGGATGTCTATAACTCTTCCCCAAAGATGTCTATGGAGGAGGCTCGCGACTACTATTTGGGACAAAAGACCTTCTTTATCCACGAGAAGGCCGAGAAGTATCAAGAGCAATACCTCTCTGACCTAAGCAAGAAGAACAGAGACTTTGTCCGTCTGCGCAACGGTGTTACCTACAAAATCGAGGAGTTGGGAGACCAGAGTGTACAGACACTCGTATCTCGTGATACCTTAAATCTTGAGATTGTCATCTACGACGAAAAGGGCGAGATTGTAGTAGAAAAAGATACACTGAGAACTGCCTACCGAGATTTGCTTGACGGCCTAAGAGAGGTAGTAAAGATTACCGGAAATGGCGGTAAGGTTGATGTATGGGTTCCTTCATCTGAGGCCTATGGTGCTGAGGGCAATGAAGAGCTGGGTATCAAGGCTGACCAGCTACTCAACTACAAGGTCAACATTATTGATATCGACTACTACAACAAAAAGAAATAATAAAACTAACTACACATGAAAAAACTGAATTTCATTTCCCTAATTGCTCTTCTGTTTGTAGCATGTTCAACAGAGAATAAAAACGAGAGTGTTGACAATGTAACAATCAATCTGCAATTTAATTCCAATATAGAGGCTATCGGCACTATTGCAGAGAGTAGCGACGAGTGTGATATACGTTATATTGTACGAGCATACAATCTTGAAGCAGATAAGGTTACAGACCTCGCAGCTGAGAATATTTTCTACAAGAGAGGAGCTGATAAGAGTCTTAATTCTCAAAGCTCAATCACTCTTGCTGCAGGGAAATACAAAGTATTTGTATGGACTGACTATGTTGACAAAGACTCTACAGAGGATAAGTTCTATTCAACAGAGCTCTTCCCTCAAATCAGCATCTGCAAAGAGGGCAACAACCTATTAATCGGCAACAGCGACTATCGTGATGCTTTTAGAGGTTATGCAACTATAGAGGTTGGCAAGTCAAAGGTAAATACAACGATAAATATGGCTCGCCCATTAGCAAAGGTAGCTCTGATTGCCAATGACTTAGAGGCCTTTACAGCAGCCAATCCGACAGTAGAACTGAGTGAGTGTTATGCCGTAATACGCTACGCTGCTTTCCTGCCTTGCTCATTCAACCTATTGACAGACAAAATGGTTGACTCTACAACAAATGCCATGTTCCGTTCTCAGATAGTTGCTCTCGACCAAAATAGTGCTTTGCTGGGCTTTGACTACATCTTTGTCAATCCAAATAAAGAGAGTTCTATCAATATAGCAGTCTCTATATTTGATAAAAACGATAACATGCTCGCTCAAGTACCAAACCTCACTGTTAGCCTCCAGCAGAACAAACTCTCTAAGATATCAAGTAATTTTTTGACCGGTAAGGCTGAGTAAGCAGAAGATTTATAGCGAAAAATCAACAAAAAAAGTTCAAAAAAGGCGGAAATGCTTTATGAAAGTAATTAAATTACTTTTCTGATAAAAATGTAACAATCTCTAACATTTTTTTACTACCTTTGCGCCTTGATAGTTAAGCAACTAACTAATTTAATAATAGAAAGATGAAAAAGATTTTTAATTTGGCAGTTGTAGCACTCATTTGCGGTGCTGTTGCTGTAGGTTGCTGCAATGGCGGCAAGAAGAGCCTTCTTACCAAAGGCGACAAGTCAACCCTTGACACCCTCTCTTACTGCATGGGTGCAAATTTGGGTGAGTTTGTAAGAACTCGTATCGCAGATATCCCATTCAACTTCGAGAAGCTTGATCAGGGTCTTGAGCAGGCTGCATTCGGTAAGGGTAAGTGGAGCCCAGAGGAGGCTCAAGAGATTTTCCAGCAGCTTATCATCCCTGTAAACGACCGTTTTGGTCAGCTTATGCGTCAGAAGCAGGATACTACTGCTACTGCAGAGCCTATCCAGATTTTCGAGACTGAGGGTCAGCGTGATAGCCTATCTTACGCTTATGGTCTTAATATCGGTAACGACCTGCGTGAGGGTCGCTTCCCTATCCAGCTCTATTGGTACATGCAGGGCTTCCAGCAGACTCGTAACAACGAGGGTAAGATGGATGCTGAGGCTATCCAGAACTACCTCCAGCACTTCTTCATGGTAGTTTATCCAGAGCAGGAGAAGGCTAAGTCTGAGGCTTGGCTCGCTAAGATGGAGAGCAAGTCTGGTGTTCAGAAGTGCGAGAGCGGTCTTCTCTACAAAGTTGTTAAGGAGGGTGATGTAAGCCGTTCTGCAACAGATGACCGTGATGAGGTTACTGTACACTACACAGGCCGCGACCGCGACGGTGAGGTATTCGACTCTTCTATCTTCGAGAATATGCCTGCACAGCGTCAGGAGATGATGCGCCAGTATCAGCCAGACAACTTCGATGAGAATGGTAAGATTATCGAGAACGAGCCTGTAACATTCCCTCTTAACCGTGTAATCGCAGGTTGGACTGAGGGTATGAAACTCGTAGGTCCTGGTGGTAAGATTATCCTCTACATCCCATCTGAGCTCGCTTACGGTGCTCGTGGCAACCAGTCTATCGCTCCTAACGCAGCTCTCGAGTTCGAGGTTGAGCTTATCGACGTTAAGCCTTTCGAGGAGCCTAAGACTGAGGAGAAGACCGAGGCTGCCGAGTAGCACTGCGGACTTAGGATAACCCGCAGGCTACGCAGTACTGCCACAGTACCGCACCTTTTTGAAAAAAGGCGCCCGAAAAACTTTCGCCAAAACTTCGTTTTGGTAGTATCTGTTGCGAGAATAACGTTGTCTGCGACAATAGAAAAACAAAAATAGCACTTCACTTTCAAGCAAGCTTGAGTGAGTGCTATTTTCATTTTTACTATCCTTGCGGATAGCGGTTATTCTCGAAAAAAATCAAAACCAGAGTTTTGTTCTCCACCAAATCTGCACACCTTTATATCGTCAAGATTTTGCACGCCTCTTAATATGAGCACTCATTTGTCGTCAAAAGGTAGTAGTAGCAACGCTCGGCACAAAAAACAGCGAAGGGCTGTACTTACTCGTACTGCCCT
This sequence comes from Alistipes sp., assembly GCA_017381935.1. Taxonomy (GTDB): domain Bacteria; phylum Bacteroidota; class Bacteroidia; order Bacteroidales; family Rikenellaceae; genus Alistipes. The sequence goes on along the minus strand of JAFOBG010000005.1, from coordinate 43,328 downwards.
TTGCTGTTTATTTGGGTTAGCGGCAGCTAATGCTGCCTTTTCACGGCAAATGCTCACGGCAAATGCTTACAGACGAGCCTTAATAGCCGCAGTCTGCTCCTCATAACCAGGTTTCTCAAGGAGGGCAAACATATTGCGCTTGTAATCCTCAACACCTGGCTGGTCAAATGGATTTACGCCGAGCATGTAACCGCTAATTCCGCAAGCCTTCTCAAAGAAGTAGAGCAGAGCACCAATAGTACGCTCGTTAATCTGAGGAATCTCAACACGGAGATTAGGCACACCACCGTCGATATGCGCAATCTGCACGCCAAGCTCAGCCATACGGTTGATATCGCTCAAACGACGACCTGCAAGGTAGTTAAGGCCATCGAGGTTCTCGTTGTCAGAGCATACACGAACATCATACTTAGGAGCACCTACAGAGATGATAGTCTCGAAGAGTGTACGCTCACCATCCTGAATATACTGACCCATAGAGTGAAGGTCTGCAGTAAGAGTTACTGATGCAGGATAGATACCCTTGCCATCCTTACCCTCGCTCTCACCATAGAGCTGCTTCCACCACTCGTTGATATTCACGAGCTTAGGCTCATAAGAACCGAGAATCTCGATCTTCTTACCTGCACGATAAAGGGCGTTACGCACTGCTGCATACTGAGCAGAGATATTATCCTCATAAGCAGTACCTGCCTTTGTAGCCTCCTCTACTGCCTTTGCACCGGCAACCAGCTCTGCGATATTAACGCCACCTGCTGCAAGAGGAAGAAGGCCTACAGGTGAGAGGACTGAGAAACGACCTCCCACATTGTCAGGAATAACAAATGTTGGGTATCCCTCCTGAGTTGCAAGTGTCTTAAGGGCTCCACGAGCCTTATCGGTAACAGCTACGATACGATTTTTAGCATCCTCCTTACCATAGCGACGCTCAATCTCCTCCTTTACGATACGGAAAGCGATTGCAGGCTCGGTTGTTGTACCAGACTTAGAGGCTACGATAGTTGCGATTGAATAGTCCTTAAGGGCCTCAAGCATCTCACCAAGATAGTCCTCTGAAATGTTCTGACCTGCAAAGAGCACGATAGGGTTCTTGTGAGTCTTATGCAGAAGTTCGAAAGAGTTGGTCATAGCATCAATAACAGCCTTTGCACCCAGATAAGAGCCGCCAATACCAATACAGATGATAACCTCTGCTACCTCACGTAATTTTGCAGCCTGAGCATTGATTGCAGCCAAATGCGCCTCGTCAATCTCAGATGGTAGAGTAATCCAACCCAAAAAGTCGCTACCTTTACCCTGACCGGCATGGAGCAACTCGTTTGCAGCGATTGCCTCGCGCTTAATCTCTTCAGAAATTTCGATACCAGCTTTACGGGTATCAAGCTTGATTAATTCCATAAATTGATGATATTATATTAAAGTTTATGTTGCATACAGCTAAAAGTTCTCCAAAGATAGTTTTTTTTTAGCAAATCTCCCACTAAATTTCAAACTATTTTTTTGCAAAAAAATCTACACTTTTTTTGCAACAGTTTCGCATGTTTTTTATTACCTTTGTATCGGGATGTCCACCATGCAAAAAATGGGGGTAATCTTAAGTTGTTAAAAACAAAAAAAATATAGATATGGGATTCTTTTCACTCACTCACGAGTTGGCTATTGACCTTGGTACAGCCAACACTCTTATTGTCTATAATGATGAAATTGTAGTCGAAGAGCCATCGGTTATAGCCGTTGACCTCCAGGGTAAGTTAAAGGCTTACGGAAACGAGGCTGCACGTTATATTGGCAAATGTCCTGACAATCTGCGAACTATTCGCCCGTTGCAGAATGGTGTGATTGCCGACTTTGATGCTACCGAGCTTATGTTGAAAGGCATGATTGGTCGCATTAAGACCTCCGGTTCTCTCTTCTCGCCATCGCTCAAGATGGTTATCTGTATCCCTTCAGGCTCTACAAACGTTGAAATTCGTGCAGTCCGCGAGTCGGCGGAGCATGCCGGAGGCCGTGAGGTGGCTATGATTTTTGAACCTATGGCTGCCGCTTTAGGTGCGGGCTTGGATGTTATTGCTCCAGAGGGTAACATGATTATCGACATCGGCGGTGGTACTTCCGAGATTGCTTGTATCTCACTGGGAGGTATTGTCTGTTCAAAGTCTATCAATATTGCAGGTGATGTGTTCACAGCTGATATTAAGAACTATGTCCGTCAGCAGCACAACATCCGCATCGGAGAGCGCACTGCAGAGCTGATTAAGTGTAAGATTGGTGCGGCACTACCAGAGTTGGAGGAGGAGCCTGAGGATTTGTCTATCAGCGGTCCAAGCGTACTCACCTCTCTGCCTCAAACCGTTTCGCTCAACTACAGCGAGATTGCATACGCTCTTGAGGGCTCACTCTCTAAATTGGATGACGCTCTGATGCAGGTACTTACCGATATGCCTGCCGAGCTATACTCTGACGTTGTAAAGAACGGCGTATATCTTGCCGGAGGTGGTGCTCTTATCAAGGGCTTGGCTAAGCGTCTGTCTGACAAGACCGGTCTTCAGTTCCACATTGCCGAGGACCCACTGCGTGCTATTGTTCGTGGTACTAACTTGGCTTTGAAGAACATGGATCGTTACTCGTTCCTCATTCGCGCATAAACAGACTCGGATTGTGTAAAACTAACCTGTCCGGCAATTTGTCGGATAGGTTTTTTCCTACATTTTATGCACAAACTAATATATTTTCTCAAGAAGATATATGTGCCGGCAATATTCATCATTTTAGAGATTACTGCCATAGCACTCTATTCTACCTCCTCTCCATACTCTGAGGCTCGATTGCTCACGCTCAATCACTATCTGACAGGATGGAGCAGTGCTCTATTCTCAGAGGTGAGTGGTTATCTCTCTTTGCGTCGTGATAATATTGCTCTCACAGAGAGAATTGCCGAGTTAGAGAATAGAATAAACGCCTATCAATCGCTCCTACCGGAAGAGGTCGAGCTTGGTATAGACCTACAGTCAAGCCAATATGTTGCCGGCAAGATTGTAAGTAACTCTATCAACAAGCCTAAGAACTATATAATTGTAAACAAAGGTATAGCAGATGGTATTCGTATCGGCATGTCTGTACTATCGGCTGAGGGTTATGCTGTGGGTACAATCACAAACTGCTCTCAGAACTTCTCTATCGCCTCTTCGATACTAAACACATCGCTCAATGTCAGTGTAAGACTATCTGTTGATGGCAGTATGGGTTTGGCTTCATGGAATGGAGGAGACTCTCAGATTATAGAGCTATCAAACATCTCTAAGTATGCCAAAATAGCTGTCGGCGACATGGTTGAAGCTATTGACTTTTCAGAGTACTTCCCAAGCGGAACTATTATCGGTTCTATTGAGAGTTTTGAGTTAAACAAAGAGGGGACGATGTATAATTGTACTGTCCGTTTAGCTGCCGATATGTCGCGTATAAGTAATGTAATTTTGGTTGACAACCTTGCCATTGACGAGGTACGTCGCCTCAAAAGAGAACCAGCACCTGCTCAGGAGCAGTTAGATATGCTTCCTCAGGTCGAAATAAGTGAAGAATAATGAAAAAAGAGAGACAATACATACTCTTTGTCATCACAGTACTTCTCACTCAGATATTGTTGCTCAACCATCTGACCGTAAGTACATATATTGCACCTTTGGCATACATTGTCTGTATAATAATGATGCCATTAGGCACATCTCCCCTCAAGATGATTGCCGTCGGGACACTCCTCGGTGGAGTGATGGATGCGACAATGGGGACAATTGGGCTTAATGTTATTGCAACACTCCCTGTAGCATATTTTCGCCGTCCGATACTACATTTTGTGGCCTCATTCTCAGATGTAGATAGCGATGGAGAGATTCCGACAGTACGACGTATCGGTCGCTTTCACTTCTATGTAGTGGCAATGGTTATCCTACACTCTCTGCTCTTCTTTGTCTTTGAGCATATGACTCTGGTAAACCTCACATTTATTGCAACCCGATTCGTATGTAGCACTGCAATATCATTGGCTCTTGTTTACTTCTTTATCGTCATCTTCACACCTAAACTCACTACACGATGAACAACCCTCGTAACGACAAATGGAGACACCGAATACTTCGCTGGATAGTATTTGGTCTATTTCTCTTTTTTGCCGGAAGAACTGCATACCTACAACTCATTGAGGGTAATCAATATATCGACAAGGCCGAGAATAATGTTATTCGTTATGTGATTACCTATCCCCCTCGAGGAGAGGTATTTGACCGCAATGGAGAGTACCTGATTCAAAATAAGATATGCTACGACCTTATGGTTGTTCCTCGTGAAACTCCTCGAGATGGCATTGATACTGCCCGTCTGATAACAATTACCGAGGAACCTAAAAAGCGTCTTGTCCGTTCACTCAATGAAGCTCGCAAGAATTGGAGAATCGCCTCTCCTGTTGTAAAGTATCTCTCGGCAGAGGCCAAACTGAAATTGGACGAGTGGAATATCCCCGGTTTCTACACCGTACCACGTACCGTGCGCCAATATCCACGAAATATTGGAGGTAATCTGCTTGGTAGTTTAAGCGAAGTGTCGCAACGTTTCCTTGATAAATATAATGAAGAGGGTTACTACACCCGTGGAGACTACATCGGTGAGCAGGGTATAGAGTCAGCATACGAGAGAGAGCTACGTGGCGAGAAGGGTCGTATCCGCCGTAATATATACGACAACAACACCGCAACAAATGAGGTCGAGAAAGAGGCTGTTGCCGGAAAAAATTTAGTCTCTACTATCGACGCCTCCCTGCAAGCCTTTGCCGAGGAGTTGATGGAGGGTAAGGTAGGCTCTGTCGTGGCTATAGAGCCTGCTACGGGCGAGATTTTAGTTATGGCATCCTCCCCTACTTTCGACCCTAATGAGCTTGTTATAGGTCGTCAACGAGGTAATCACTATATGGCACTGCTTAACGACCCACGTCGTCCACTCTTTAACCGTGCCGTTACCTCTCCGCAGCCTCCGGGCTCGACATTCAAGTTGCTCAATGGCCTTATTGGATTACAGGAGGGGGTACTAAAACCTCACTATAGATATACTTGCAACAAGGGTTATCGTGCCGGCAATATCAAGATGGGGTGCCACGAACATCGCTCTCCACTTGACCTTGACTACGCTATAGCGACCTCTTGTAATGCCTACTTCTGCAATGTATATCGCAACATTTTGGAAAACAAGAGGTATAAAAGCCCTAAAGAGGGATACGAGGTGTGGCGAAACTATGTTGAGCAGTTCGGTTTTGGTGTAAAGTTAGGCTCTGATGTTACAGGCGAGCGCAAAGGTACACTGATGCATCGTGAGTACTACGATAAGCTATATCGTAAGTCGTGGAACGCCCTTACTGTGCTCTCTGTCTCTATTGGTCAGGGTGAGCTACAGGCCACCTCGCTACAGCTTGCAAACTTTGCAGCCACTATAGCCAATCGTGGTTACTACTATACGCCTCACATCATCAAGCAGATTGAGGGACAAGACTCTATAGATATCAAGTATCGTACGCCACACTACACATCGGTAGATAAAAAGCACTTTGAGACTATCATCAAGGGCATGTGGCGTGGTGTAAATGTTGACGGTACTTGTCAGCTGGCTAAATTAGAGGGGCTTGATGTCTGCGGAAAAACCGGAACGGCTCAGAACCCGTTGGGAGACGACCACTCGACATTTATCTCCTTCGCACCTCGCAATAATCCTAAGATTGCCATTGCTGTATATGTTGAGCATGGTGTCTGGGGCTCAACTGCCGCCGTTCCTATCGCTTCGTTGATAGAGGAGAAGTATCTTACCGATACTATCACTCGCCCATGGTTGGTTGAATATGTTAAAAACCTCAAGTTAGACTACTACAAAGCGTATGACAGGCATAAGAAGAAATAGTAACGATATAACCCTTTTCAGTGGTGTAGATTGGATAACGGTTATCCTCTATCTATCCCTTACTATTTTGGGATTTATAGCAATCTTCAGCGCCACCTATGTAGAGGATAGTGAGAATATACTGAGTTTTGAGCACAAGTATATCAAGCACCTATTCTGGCTCGGAATATCATATACTGCCGCCTTAATCATACTACTCCTTGACCGTAGTATGTGGCACAAGTGGGCATATATTATCTGTGCAGGTACGATATTTATAGTCCTTATGACCTTCATACCGGGCCTTGGCAAGACGGTAAATGGAGCCAAAGCATGGTTGGGTTTTGGAGGCTTTACATTGCAACCTATGGAGTTGGCAAAGGTAGGTATATCTTTAGCCACAGCCCGCATTATGAGTGAGTACGGCTACTCTGTCCAAAAGTTCGGCGACGTGATAAAGGTGCTCTTGCTACTTCTTATCCCTATGGGTATTGCTGTACTGCAGAACGACACCGGTTCGGGCTTGGTATTCTGCTCATTCCTATTTATGTTCTATCGTGAGGGGCTCGATAATTGGATTTGCGTCCCTATCATCTTCCTTGCAGCGCTATTGATACTCTCCTTTCTACTCTCGCCAGGCGTACTATTAATAACTCTGATTGTCATCTTTACCTTCAGCGCCGGTATGTTGATGAGAAATAGATGGAAGGCATGTATCAAATATGTAGCGGCACTACTGATTATCAGCACTCTGTTATTCCTCGCATTAGGCTTTGGATTTGGCTTTAAGTTTGACTACTACGACTGTCTGCTCTATACCACCATGGCGTCAATGGTTGCCGTTGTAGTATATGCTTATCGAAAGAATATTCGCAAATTGTACTTCTTAGTACTTCTATTCTTCATCTCGGTTATGTGTCTGCCAACCTCAGACATGGTATTCCGCCACTTAAAGCCTCACCAGCAGGACCGAATACGTACATTCCTCGGTTTGGAGGATAACAGAGACCTGCTTTACAATGTCAACCAATCAAAGATTGCCATCGGCTCAGGCGGTCTGACAGGAAAGGGCTTTCTTGAGGGTTCGCAGATACGATATGGCTTTGTACCGGAGAAACATACCGATTTTATATTCTGTACTATTGGCGAAGAGTTTGGATTTGTCGGAGCTGTAGTTCTATTTTCACTACTCTGCATGCTTATTCTCAGACTAATGAAGATGGGCGACAGACAATTAGAGGCCTTCGGCCGTGTATATTGCTACTGTGTCGCCTCGATACTATTCTTCCACTGTTTTATTAATATAGGTATGACGATGGGTATTGTGCCGGTAATGGGAATTCCTCTGCCTTTTATCAGTTATGGAGGCTCTTCTCTTCTCGGATTTTCGCTATTGGTATTTATAGCCATCGCACTTGACGCCTCTCCAATAAAGCGTCAATCAACACTAAGAAAATGGTAAACAACAATAATATGAGACAACTATCTATCTTTACACTTCTTCTCGCAGCTATAGCCCTTACTGCAGGCTGTACAAAAGAGGAGACTACAGGTCCTAAAAAAAAGATGCTTACCCTTACATTTGAGGATAGCACATTTAGCGGAGGCGACAATGAGAGCGACAGCGTGATAGCTAACTCTTGGTGGGCTCAATATATCGACTCACCTCAATATGGAGGCAATCTGCTCTATGGTGGCAAGGGTTATGCGTGGTATGATAACACAACAACCCTCAGCTCCTCACTGCCTGACTATTGGGGCGACGGTACATTCTTCGGTGGAGGTATTGCTATCTCTAACTATGTCGAAAACCCTATAGGTGTAACATACGAAAAGCAACTCACTATCGGTTCTACACCCGTATCGGGCAAAAACTTCGCTGTATGCTATGTAGCCACAAACGAGGCCCCTCCATTTATCGAGTTCAAATATGGCGAGGGCGTTGTGGATAACCTCTATGTCATGCCTACCGCTTATACCAACGAGATTGTGCAGAACGGAAATGCTTTTGCCCCTGCCATGAGCCAAAATGGATATATCCGCATCGAGGCTACAGGTATTGATAAGTCTGGTGTAGCAGTTGGCACAATAGCTATGTACCTATACGACGGAAGGGTGTACTCAAGTTGGAAGAAGTGGAGCCTTGCAGAGTTGGGAGTAGTAAAACGTATCGAGTTTAGAATGTACGAAGGGGTTGTCGAGAACGGCCAACGAATAGACTCTACGGCACAATACCCTACATATCCATTCTACTTCGCAATAGATAATATCACCGTACAGAAATAGCTACAATAGATAGACAAAACAGCCCGCTTTAAATAAAGCGGGCTGTTTGTTATCCGACAAGCGGACATTAAATCTTAGAGATTGCTATCTTCAAAGGAATGTCATTCACATCGGAGTCAACCACATTCTCTCCATTAGGAGCCACAGCGCAGACTACCTCTACAGCAAGCGTCTGTTGGCCGATGTATGAGCCATGCTCGGCTACTGCGTCATGGACAGCCTCGATATCCTCAACCTCTACTCGGATTTTATCTGTAACCTCAAGTCCTGACTCCTTACGGATATTCTGGATACGGTTGATAAGTTCACGAGCCACACCCTCTTTCTCCAGCTCCGGAGTAAGGGTAATATCGAGTGCTACGGTTATCTTACCCTCAGAAGTTACCAACCAACCCGGCATATCCTCTGAAGTGATTTCAAAGTCGGCAGCTGATACCTCAATAGACTCTGCGCCCATATCGAGAGTTGTAATCTGGCCATTCTCAACGGCTGCAATCTGCTCCTGTGTAAATGTAGCTACAAGGGCTGCAATAGCCTTCATATACTTACCATACTTAGGGCCGAGAGTCTTAAAGTTAGGTTTGATACGCTTAGTAATTATACCTGTGGTATTATGAATCAGCTCTACCTCCTTAACATTTACCTCGCTTGCAATAAGGCCCTTAACAGCCTCAATATGGCGCTCAACCTCTGCATCAAGGACAGGAATAAGTATCTTTGTCAGCGGCTGACGTACCTTGATATTGACCTTACGACGCAGTGCAAGTACCATTGACGACACCTTCTGTGCAATGTATGTCATCTCCTCCAAGTCGGCATTAATAAGACTCTTATCGCATACCGGGAATGTTGATAGGTGAACAGACTCCTCTGTGCAGTGTCCACTAACAGCGTTAAGATCACGATAGATGCGGTCTGAGATAAACGGAGCAAATGGAGCTGCAAGTTTTGCAACTGTCTCAAGACATGTGTAGAGTGTCTGGTATGCTGAGAGCTTATCCTCTGTCATACCGCCACCCCAAAAGCGCTTACGGTTTAGGCGCACATACCAATTACTGAGGTTCTCACAGACAAACTCCTGAATAGCACGAGCTGCAGGTGTTGGGTCATAATTCTCAAGAGCCTCTGTTACACGAGCTGTAAGCGAATTGAGCTCAGAGATAATCCAACGGTCAATCTCAGGACGACGCTCAACTGCAACAACCGCCTCTTTGCCTGTAAAGCCATCAACATTTGCATATAGAGCAAAGAATGAGTATGTGTTGTAGAGTGTTCCGAAGAACTTACGACGAACCTCATCTACACCCTCGGTATCAAACTTAAGGTTATCCCACGGCTGTGAGTTGGTAATCATATACCAACGAGTAGCATCGGCACCATACTTATTGAGCACCTCAAATGGGTCAACAGCATTGCCAAGACGCTTTGACATCTTATTACCATTCTTATCAAGCACAAGGCCGTTAGAGATGATATTACGGAATGCCACCTTATCAAAGAGCATTGTTGCAATAGCATGAAGAGTATAGAACCAACCACGAGTCTGGTCAACACCCTCAGCTACAAAGTCGGCAGGGAATACAGTATCGAAAAGCTCTGCATTCTCAAATGGATAGTGCAACTGAGCATACGGCATAGCTCCTGAGTCAAACCATACATCAATAAGGTCGCTCTCACGGTGCATCACCTCCCCCTTGCTTGAGAGAAGAACGATACGGTCAACATAAGGTTTGTGCAAATCAATACGCTCTGTAGAGTAGTTCTGTTTAGACATATCGCCCACAACAAAGTCCTTATATGGGTTTTCTGCCATTACACCTGCAGCTACAGAACGGTCAATCTCGGCAATAAGCTCCTCAACAGAGCCAATACACTTAATCTCAGAGTAGTCCTCAGTTGCCCAAATAGGGAGTGGAGTACCCCAGAAACGAGAGCGAGAGAGGTTCCAATCAGTAAGACCCTCAAGCCATTTACCGAAACGACCACTACCCGTACTCTCAGGCTGCCACTTGATAGTCTTGTTAAGTTCAACCATTCTCTCACGAAGCTCTGTAACCTTGATAAACCAAGAGTCGAGTGGGTAGTAGAGCACCGGCTTATCTGTTCGCCAGCAGTGTGGGTATGAGTGGGTGTGTTTTTCAATCTTGAAAGCCTTATTCTCAGCCTTCAGAGCCACACAAATATCAACATCGAGAGTAGGAGTCTGCTCTGTAGCCTGGCTGTCGTATGCATTTTTCACATAACGACCTGCCCACTGGCTATAGTCGGCATTAACATACTTAGCCACAAAGTTGCTATCCATATCCTCAATACGGTAGAAACGACCTGAGCGATCCACCATAGGGCAGTTCTTACCTGCAGCATCAACTACAAAGAGTGGTGCAATGCCTGCAGCCTTAGCTACCCTGTCATCATCAGCACCAAAGGTTGGAGCAATATGGACAATACCTGTACCGTCAGATGTGGTTACATAGTCGCCTGTAATTACTCTAAAGGCATCACCATACTCCTCCATAGGCTTTACCCAACCGATAAGTTGCTCATAGCGAACACCCTCAAGCTCCTTACCGTTGTAATGCTCATCAGTAACAGTGAACTTGCCCTCCATCTTCTTACCGAAGAGAGTCGGAACCAGGTCTGAAGCCATAATAATAGTCTGACGCTCATCTGTATATGGATTGTTGCACTTAACCTTTACATAGTCAATGTTTGGGCCAACGCAAAGAGCAGTATTTGAAGGCAGGGTCCATGGAGTTGTTGTCCAAGCCAAGAAGAAGAGCTCGCCCTCGACATCGGCAAACAGATGCTCTGACTTCTCATTGCGAACTACACGGAACTGTGCTGTACAAGTAGTATCCTTAACATCACGATAGCAACCTGGCTGGTTGAGCTCATGTGTTGAAAGGCCTGTACCTGCTGCAGGAGAGTATGGCTGGATAGTATAACCCTTATAGAGCAGGCCCTTATCAAACAGACGCTTAAGCAGATGCCACAAGGTCTCAATATACTTATTGTCGTATGTGATATATGGGTCCTCAAGGTTTACCCAATAACCCATCTGGCGAGTAAGATTACTCCAAACGTCAGTATATTTCATCACATCCTGACGGCAGTGCTGATTGTACTGCTCAACGGTAATTTTCTTGCCAATATCCTCCTTTGTAATACCTAAAGTCTTCTCAACGCCTAACTCTACAGGCAGACCATGAGTATCCCAACCTGCCTTACGGTGAACCTTAAAACCCTGCTGGGTCTTGTAGCGACAAATAATATCTTTAATTGTTCGCGCCATTACATGGTGAATACCCGGCATTCCATTTGCTGAAGGCGGACCCTCATAGAACACAAAAGCAGGGTGGCCTTCACGTGTAGAGATACTCTTACGGAAAGTATCTTCCGCATCCCACAACCCCAGCACATCCTCAGCAGTTTGTGGTAAATCGAGATTCTTGTACTCCTGAAATTTCATAGCTTGATTTATATATTATTGCTTAATTTCGACTATAATCGTACAAAGGTACGAATTTTTCTCAAAAGTTACAATACATATATTTATATAGGCTTTAAAAGAACTGCAAAAGAGTATCTTTCCAAGCCCTTGCGAAGGGTTCAAAAAAAGACAAAAAGATAGTAATTTTAGCTCTCCACAATTTAAAAGATTGATAATTTCACCCCTAAATAGCTAATTTCACCCCTAAAAATGGCAAAAATTTCCCAAGCAGACGGTTCCTATCACTTAAATTTTTGTCATACGCTTCAATGCTATATCTTCGCCACCGTCAATTTAATTTTTTTTTAGAAAAATGAAGAAGATTTTATTTACAATTATTTCATGCGCAGCGGTAGCTACTGCTTTTGCAGGCGGAACAAATGTAAACACGAACCATGCAACGGCATACCTGCGCAGCGTAGCTCGTGGAACAACCCTTGACCCGGATGCTGTATATCACAACCCTGCCGGAGCTTCATTTATGAAAGATGGATTTCACTTCTCTCTTAATATTCAGGAGGCTATTCAAAACAAAAAGACAATCTCTACATTCGATGCTTTTGCATACAATGTAAATAATAGTGGTAATCCGACAAAAGAGTATGTCGGAAAGACATTCGCACCGGTGATTCCGAGCTTTGACCTTGTGTGGAAGAAAAAGCGTTGGGCGGTTATGGCATCGTTCGGAATCGGCGGAGGCGGAGGCTCTGCTACCTATCAGAATGGTCTTGCATCCTTTGAGAGTATGCTTGCACAGATTCCTTATGGTGTAGGTATGGCTGCAACAGGTGGTAAGCAAGGATTACCTTATTCAATGGATATGAATATCAAGGGTAACTCTATGACCTTCCAGGGTCAGGTGGGTGTATCATTCCGTATCACCGATTGGTTAGCTGTTGCTGCTCAAGCTCGTCTTAGCTATGCATCTAAGAGCTACAATGGATACCTAAAGAATATTCAGATGCTCAATCCGACAACAAACCAAATGATTGCTGCACCTCAGTTCTTTAACGCCATGGCAAGTCAGTATCAGGCAGGTGCTCAGGCCGGAAATCAAGAGGCTTTAGCTGCATATACTCAGTATATGACCTACGCAGCAATGACATCTGACCATACTCTTGATGTAAAGCAGAAGGGTTGGGCCGTATCTCCTGTTGTCGCTTTGATGTTCAACCACAAGGGATGGGCTGCAAGTGTAAAGTATGAGTTCCGTTCAGACCTTGACCTTACAACCTCTGCTGCAGAGGTCTCTGCTAAGGACCCTGTAATTGGCAATATCTTCCCTGATGGCGGTATCACTCCTGCTGACATGCCTGCACTGTTAGCTATCGCAGCAAGCCGCACCTTTGCAGACAAGGTAACTCTCACCCTTGAGTGGCACCACTACTTCGATAAGAAGGCTCAGAACAGCTACACTGCTACAATCTTGGGCAACACAAATGAGTATCTTGCCGGCGTAGAGTACACAATCTCTGACAAGTGGCTGGTAAGTGCAGGTTATCAATATACAGATTACAATCTCAATACTGCCCTCTACTCAGACCTTGATTTTGCAATCAATGCTCATGCAGTAGGTCTTGGTTTTGCTTACAACTTCAGCGAGCACATTCGCCTCAACGCAGGTGTGATGAAACCATTCTATGAGCAGGTAGAGAAAGTGTCAACCGTCTATAACAACAACTCTCTCAACTTAGGCGGTAAAGATATCTTCAAGAACTCTCGTTGGGCTTGGGGACTTGGTGTGGATTTCCACTTCTAAGAGCATTGCTCATAAGAGGTAATCAGTTTTTATAATGTGTGTGTGTCGTCAACGGGGCTAAATGCCCCGTTGATTTGTTTTTACCGCAGTTTTAGTCTCTAAATAGCTCTATTGAGAGTGTATAACAACTGATATGATTGTAAAAAAATCTGCCTGATATTTGTATATCTGAGAAATTATGTTTAATTTTGGTAAAATAAAACCTTAAAACTATGGCAGAGAATATTAAAACAAGATACAGCGATGCTGAATTAGCAGAGTTTAAATCGCTTATCTTAGAGAAATTGGAGGTCGCTCGACAAGATTATGAGCAGTTGCGTGCCTCAATCACTCGCTCGGCTGATAACGACACCGAGGATACCTCGCCTACCTTCAAGGTTCTGGAGGAGGGCGCAATGACTCTCTCCAAAGAAGAGAGTGAACATTTGGCTGCACATCAGCTCAAATTTATTAAGAATCTCGAAATGGCTCTAATCCGTATCGAGCATAAGACTTACGGCATCTGCAAAACAACCGGTAAGCTTATCCCTCGTGAGCGCCTGCTTCGTGTACCACACGCTACGGAGTGTATCGAGGCCAAAGAGGCAAGAAAGTAAGTTCACTCTTATCTAAGACAAAAATATCCACGTGTGTGGATATTTTTTTGTCTGTTATGATTGGGCTCTTCTCCTCCAATTTAGCAAAGGCAGTAGGAATGAGACTATTGATGCCACTATCCAAAAAGCAGTAGCTGACGAAAAGTCATATATTCGCTCACCCTCTGCTCCAACAATCATATTAGCATCTATAAGCCAACCACTGACAACATCCTGCAAGCCTGCAGCGATATATGATGCTATGCCGACAATTCCCAATGCTGCTCCTGTAGCCTTACGAGGTACAATATCGACAGCCATAAGTCCACCCAAAAAGCATATCAGCACACCCATTGCAACGCCAAAGAGCGACATTGCAAGAACATTGACCCACATTGCATTACCGCCATATACAAAGAGAAGCAAAGAGATTGTATTAAGCACACCGAAGATAAGAGCCGGCACTCTGCGGTCGCCCTTAAAGAGGCGGTCCGAGAACCAACCAGACAGTACCGTTCCAAAGATTCCAAGCAGGGCATTGATTGATACTACCCATACAGCATCTGCACTCTGAAAGCCCTTTGCCTCCTCAAGGAAGAGCACGCCCCAGCTATTTATTGCATATCTGCTCACATACATCGCTGCACTTGCGCAAGCAAGTATCCATACAGCCGGTGTGCGTATAACTTGGCGCTGGATTGTAGCTGTATCCTCCTCTGTAGCCGTTTTCTCATTTGCTATCACCTCAATAGGCGGAAGTCCCTTTGACTGAGGAGTATCGTGCAGGCAGAAGTAGATAATTACAATACCTATTACACCTGCAACCGCTGAGCCGACAAAACCATATTGCCACCCCGCAACAAGCACCACATTGCCAACAAAGAGAAACGAGAGGAACTCTCCCAGATTATGGCTTGCCGAAAAGATACCGTAGAATGTGCCTCGTTTTGAGAGTGGGAACCATCGAGACAAAGATATAATTGCAGGCGGAGAGCCCATACTCTGGCTCCAGCCATTTATACCCCACAATATCGCAAATATGACTACCGTTACTGCTGTTGGCAGAAGGCTCTCAACAAGTCCCAACATACCCAAAGTAAAGTTTACAGCAGTTGAAACAGCAAGGCCTGTAATCATAAAGCGTTTTATATTGCAATAGTCGCATACAAAACCGTTGATAGCCTTCCCGATAGCATAAGCAAAGAGCAGGCAGCTACCTATAAGGCCCAAATCTGCCGCATCAAGAAAGCCACTATCTATAATCGGCTTTTTCATCACATTAAGGCTCGTACGACAGACATAGTAGAGGCTATATCCAACCGTTGCAGCGACAAAAGATTGGAAAGCCAAGCTACGATAGTATCTCTGTCCCGACGCCTGCTCAGCATCCTCCCTCTGCGGGATAGGGGCGCTAATAGAGTAGAACTTTTTAATCGAACTAATCACTCCCATAGCTATCTGAGTGTATGACGACCCTTACTTTCAAGGTAGTTTACAAGCAACTGTGGGCGGTCAGTCTGAATCATAGTAACGCCATACTTAAGCAGTTTACCATAGACCTTATCCTCATTCCCATTAAGTGCTCGGTCATCCTTAAGGCTCTTTTTTGCACCTCCACAGATTGAATCCCACAAGGTATTCACCCACAGACGAGCTCCGCTTTCAAGGACTCGATTAAAGATTTTACGCTCGCCCTTAAGCGTGCCATCCCAACATATCTCATAGGCCACAGTCGGCACATCACTTGCCAAATAACTCTCAAAAAGAGGCCCATGTTTCTCCCAATTACGGGCTCTATAGTTGATTATCGGCATATAGAGCATATTCTGAGAGTGCGCTGCAAACTTCTTTGCCACCGTTGCAGGTTTTTTGCTACCCTTGATAACTACTTGCTGTACCATATCTCGCTCTTCAAGCATCTCTAAAATCTGGCTATAGTAGTTATACCCCTTATCTATATTTATAAGCACCCTGCCACGACAAAGGTCTAATGCCTCTGCTAAGGTCGGCATGCCATACTCGGTAACCTCCAGCTTATTTCTGAGCTTAAGTGTAGAGATATACTCTGCCGTAAGGTCTTTTACCTTACCCTGACCGGTTGTTGTGCGGTCAACAGAACTATCATGACAGCAGACCAGCACACCATCGGCTGTTCGCTGCACATCAATTTCTACCATATCTACGCCCATAGCTATTGCGCCCTCCATAGCGGCCAAAGAGTTCTCTGGATAGTGTCGCCAATCGCTACGGTGTGCTATCACTACAACATAATCCGAGTTTGGGTCAAAAATCTCTGCCAAAATACGCTCTGCACGACTCTGCGCAACAGTTGTGGCGACTGCAAGCAGTGCAAAGAGAGCAAAAAGTAGTCTTTTCATAATTTATCTTAAGTTTTAGGTCTCTTATAAAGGTTTAACAAATGACAAAGCCGCCCAACCATCTATATGGCGCTCGCAATGTAATGTAAGGCCTCGCTCAACGGCCGCCTTGGTCATCGCCTCAACATCTGCGTCCAAAAAACCACTAAAGAATATCTCGCCACCATCGTTAAGGCTCTTCAGATAGCAATCCATATCACCTAAAAGAATATTGCGATTGATATTGGCAAGGATAAAGTCATACTTGCGTCCCGAAATCACCCTTACATCTCCCAACATAGGGGTTAGACGCTCAGCCACGCCATTAGTAACTATATTTTCGCCGCAATTCTCATAAGCAAAGTCATCTATATCTACAGCATCTACAGCCTCTGCCCCACACTTGCAGGCAGCAATGGCAAGTACACCCGTGCCACTACCCATATCAAGGCCTCGCTTACCTGATAGATTCGAGTCCAGAATCATCTCAACCATCATCTTTGTCGTAGCATGGTGGCCCGTACCGAAGGACATCTTAGGCATTATAACCACCTCAAACTCTGCCTTAGGATTTGGAGCGTGGAAAGGGGCGCGAATCATCACCCTGCCATCTACATCTACAGGCTCAAAGTTACTCTCCCACATAGCATTCCAATTCTGCGCCTCTATCTGCACATAACGATACTCCTCGATATTGTAACGCTCTAAAATCTCATCAGCCTCCTCCTTACACTCCACAAGTGCATCCTGTGGAATATAGGCCTTAAGCAGACCTCGCTCTGTCATAAAGCTGTCAAATGGCAATTCTGAGAGCTCAGCTGTCAAAATCTCGGCAATTTCCGATGTGGGAACTGAAATAGTTAGCTCAATATAGTTCATATTATGTAAAATTTTGTATCTTCGCTACTGCAAATTTAACAATTATATGACACAAAATAGCGAAAAGTGGAATAAAATAATTCATGCCTACAAATCATATATCAAAATAGAGAAGAATCTCTCTCCAAACAGCATTGAGGCATACATCAGAGACATCACTGTTTTTGAGAACTTTATACTGCGTATGTATGACGTGCCGCCAACAGCCGTAGAGGAGTATATGATAGAGCGATTTCTACTCCACCTATTTGAGATAAAGCATACAAAGGCCTCTCAAGCTCGTGAGCTAAGTGGTGTAAAGAGTTTTTTCAACTACCTCATGCTTACCGACAAAATAGAGCACTCTCCGGCCGAGAATATATCGGCACCAAAGGCTTCTCGCCACCTGCCTGAAGTGTTATCTATAAACGAGATAGAGCGACTTATCGGCTCTATAGATGACACGACAGTCAAAGGGCGCAGAGATAGAGCGATGATTGAGATGATGTACTCTTGCGGGCTTAGAGTCTCAGAACTTATCTCACTTAGGCTATGCGACCTCTTCTTTGGAGAGGGTTATATCCGTATCACGGGAAAAGGTAGCAAGCAACGACTTGTACCAATTAGCCGAGAGGCTCAAAATTTGGTAATGATATATTTAGATGATAGAGACAATAGTCTCTCTGACAAGGCGAAAGCAAAAAAGAGCGAGCAATATCTGTTTCTCAACAACCGAGGCGGGAAACTAACAAGAGTGATGATTTTTACAATTATTCGTAAAGCAGCCCAATATGCAGGCATAAACAAGACCATCAGTCCGCATACTCTTAGGCACTCTTTTGCCACACATCTGCTATCAGGTGGTGCGAGTATTCGTCAAGTGCAAGACATGCTCGGCCATGAGAATATAACAACAACAGAGATATACACCCACCTTGACCAGGAGCACCTGCGTCAAGCAATAGATAAATTAACACTATGAAGAGCTACAAGGCACGTGGAATTGTACTGAACTGCGTAAAATATGGAGATAAAGCTGTAATTGTGCAGATGCTCACAGACTGTTTAGGTCGTCAGAGCTACATTGTGCAAGGCATAGGCTCCGGCAAGTCTCGAGGCTCAAAAAAGGCTCTCTTCCAGCCGATGTTCGCCCTGCAGTTTGAGGGTCTTATATCCGACAAATCGGAGTTACATCGTCTAAAGGATGTCTGTAGCGGTATTGTACTGCAACAGTTGCCTTATGATATTCGCAAATCGACAATAGCCCTCTTTATGGCCGAGGTACTCTATCGCCTGATTGGAGAGAGTGAGGCCAATGAGGAGCTATTTACATTTATTTGGGGCTCAATAGAGGCTCTGGATGCGTTAGAGGAGGGGGTGGCAAACTTTCATCTATGGTTTCTTGCCAATATCAGTCGATTTCTCGGCTTTTCACCCGAAAACAACTACACCGAGGGGTGTTGGTTTGATATGCGAGAGGGAAGTTATACACCAATACACCCACTTCATGACAAATTCTTCAACCAACACTATGCCCGTCTGTTAAACGACCTTACAGAGTGTGATGTAGAGTATTTAGGCGAAATCGGGCTTAACCGCACAGAGAGAGTAGAGATGCTTTCAGCTCTTGTTGACTACTACACGCTACACCTCAGCAGTATCCGTAATGTCAAATCTATACAGATACTGCAACAGGTATTTTAGTTCTCTTACTGACTTTACTCCACAACAAGACTATCTGTCTCTATCTGAGGCAGTGTATCGGGCTGCTCAACAACAGTCTGACTCTGTTCGATAGTGCAAGGAGTGCTAAGAGGTAGCAGCGACCTGCTGTTATCCATATCCAACACCGCAAAAACGACAGCTGCCACAGCGGCGAGAAGGAGAATTATGCAAAGTGTCTTTTTAATCATTTTCAAGGGTCTTTATTGCAGTTTGGAGTGTATTATCTATTGGACAAATAAAGTAGTAGAACGCACTACTATCAAACTCTGAATTACGAGCAATATAGGCTCTGAGCTGCGCCTCCATAATCTTTCGAGAGGTTGCAATTTGCCCCCAATTAGGCTTTACACCACTCTTAGATGCATACTCCACAAAGCGGTTAAACATACCTCTATCAGCGGCAAAGAGTCGCTCTATATCCTTTAGCGATTTAGCCTGACTAAGCTCCTTGCGGTGTGCATCGGCATAGTCGATAGTATATCGGTAGAGGATGTTGCGCCCTGATACTTCAAGGTAGTACTTACTCATATTAGCCGTATCAAGCGGAATAAATATATCCGGCATAATACCGCCACCGCCATAGACAGTCTTCCCCTTTGGAGTGGTAAACTTCAAAGAGTCTGCAAAGTGGATAGAGTCCGCCGAGAAGAACTCGTTATGCTTATAGCGATTAACAATATCCATATTATACCCCTCCTCATCGCCAGCTGTATAAGGTTTCTGAATAGAGCGACCTGTAGGGGTAAAGTATTTTGCAACGGTCAGACGCATTGCCGAGCCATCAGAGAATGGAACTTGCGACTGCACAAGGCCCTTACCAAAGCTACGACGGCCTATAATTGTGCCTCGGTCGTTATCCTGCAGAGCACCTGCCAAAATCTCACTTGAAGAGGCACTACCCTCGTCTATCAACACTGCTATTTCAAGGTCTGTAGCGCTACCTCTACCGTCGCTATGTTGACGGACCTGCTTCTTATTACGGTCCTCTGTATAGACAATAAGTTTCCCTCTATCCAAGAACTCATTAGCAATAAGTATAGCCTGGTCAAGAAAACCTCCTGAGTTACCACGAAGGTCGAGAATAAGGCTTGTCATGCCCTGCTTACGAAGGGTATCGACAGACTCTTTTATCTCCTTAAATGATGTTCTTGCAAACTGAGACAGCCGGATAAAGCCAATCTTATCGGTCATCATTACAGTCGCCTCAACGCTATTAAGAGGGATTGCATCTCGCACAACAGAGACTATGACAGGCTCATCTATACCTTTACGCTCCAAAGAGAGAGTAACCTCTGTGCCACGAGGGCCTCTAAGGCGTTTCATAACCTCTCGTTGCTCCATCTTCTGACCGGCAATAAGGGTATCGTTGACCTTAATAATGCGGTCTCCGGCAAGAATTCCAGCCTTTTGGCTTGGCCCTGACGGGATGACATTGAGAACTATAACCGTATCGGTTGCCATATTAAAGACAATGCCTATACCGTCAAACTCACCCTGCAAAGGCTCCTCAACCTGCTTAAACTCTCGGGCAGGAATATATGCCGAGTGCGGGTCAAGCTCCTTGAGGATGGCCGGAATGGCCATCTCTGTAATAGAGTCAGCTGTAAGTGGCTCGATATAATCACTGCCGATATAGTTTACAACCTGATTCAGTTTGTCGTTCATCCGTGAACCGACAATCATATTTATCTGTCCCTCAGTAAGGCGCCTGCCATGACGTTGACCGAATATCCAGCCAAAAAGGAAGATTGATGCCACTACTAAGAATGGCAGTGCATATCTCTGCAAAAATTTCATTACTTATTCTTAAATGTATAACTCAAACCAACTCCGAGGACAATCTGCGTCTGAAGTGATTTGCACTGAGCCTTGTTATAGTACATCTGGAAGTAGAACTGAGTAGAGAAGTACTTTGTAGCCTTGATATCTACTGTATGCTCCCAACGAACATTTGGCGCAATATGCTCCATGTTCAGCTCCTTATTTGCGCCTGTTTGCTGACTTATCTCGTTAATCCAACCATAGAAAGAGTAGAAGGTTGTACGATAACGGAAAGTCTTTTTACTACCAAATGTCCTGTCGAAATCAATCTGAACAGATGAACCACCCTCATAGCGAGAGTTTCCATTTGCAATTGTCAGACCATAAACATAAGGTGTATTGAGTTGCTCTGCCGACATATAATCCTCCTCATAACGTCTTCCAAAGTCTAAGTCTGCTCCAAACTTATCAATAAAAAAGCGACGCATAATGGTCTGGCTCATTACATAAGTGGCACTAAGAGAGATTGGAGAGAGATTGACCTTAATCGGGAAGGTCGCCTTTGGACACACATAGGTAAAACCGAGAGAGAGGTTTAGATATGCAGGAGCAAAGAATCGACTTACACGAAGGTTATTGGCATTGACTCCATTTGCAAACTGAGAACGCAGAGAGGCTATGGCTCCAAAGTTCCACTGGTCTGTCATCTTATATGCCGGAGCAGTTGATATAAACCACTCATCCTGACTCTTTGTCCAATCATTAGCCTTATTGGTTACACCGAGCTTACCTGTAATCTTATTATCGAGATTAAACAGACCTTTCTTATAATTATGGGTCAAAAGGAAGTTAGCAATACCTGTAATCGAGTTTGTTGATCCATTGACTGCCTGCCACTTACTGTTAAAGTTTGACAAAGAGCCCGTAATGCCGGCATTGACCTCCAACTTATTGTGTTCCTTACGTAGTGCAGCTCTCTCTGCTCGCTTCTGAGCAGAGCTTGAGTGGTAGTCGGTCTTTACCTGCTCAGTCTTTACTCTATCTTCAAATGTAGCCTCAACCTTTGGAGTTGCAGCGCTTATTGATACTTGTGCGCTACTATCTATAGCAACAAAGAGGGTTGCCAAAATAAGAATTGGGAAAAATCGCTTCATACTAACTATTCTATTATTTTTGTGCAAAGGTAGCTAACACTCTGCAAACTGCAAAATATAAATACTGCTTCTACTTTATTATAATAGTATCGAGAGGAAGTTTTGGAACATAATGTACTCCATCTTGACGATAATAATTCATTGACTGTCCCTCTGTTGACTCTACAAGGGTAATTTTTTCTGCACCCTTGCCTATTGCCAAAATCAGTAGCGGCTCATAAGGCAAATCAAGACTCTGGCGCACATTCTCCCTATCAAAAGTTCCTATACAGATACCATTGAGTCCTATCTCAACAGCTTGAAGCAACATTGTCTGCGCCACAATGCCGATATCCATATTGACATACTTATCCTCCTCAACCGTCGAGCAGATAACAATAAATGCTCGTGGCTCTGTCCCTGACAGTGGCAGTTTAAGAGACCTCAAAGCCCCACCCAAACGGATATATGGCAGTACCTTATCCGCCTCATCCGACAAGACGGGACGCAGTCTGAGTACCTGCTCATTCTTTGCCGACGGACATTTCGGCACAACCTCCATAATACGGCGCAGTTGGTCTGCACGCACCACAAAGGAGTTATCATAACCTCGATAGCTACGATTTTTTGCCACAAGTTTACTGAAGGTCATAACCCTTTTAGGTGCGGAACTTTTACCGGCCAAAAAGTCCTCCATCTTCTTCCCCAGATAGTTATCTGCCATACTACAAACAGTCTAAAGCGTTAATAATCATCTGTGCGCTATCTGCAATCTGCTCTTCGGTAATTGTCAAAGGCGGAGAGATACGAAATGCCGTATCACAATAGAGGAACCAATCGCTCAATATGCCCTGCTCGATAAAGATATCCATAATACGATATAGTTTCTCCGACTGTCCAAGTTCAACGGCAAGTAACAATCCGCTACGGCGTATCTGAACAACCTGAGGATGCCCCTCAAGCAGACTCTGATAGAGTGCTCCTTTACTCTCTACCTGCTTTACCAAGTCATTCTCAATAATAAACTTAGTTGCCGCCAAGCCCGCCGCACAACACACCGGATGGCCTCCAAAGGTTGTGATATGACCAAGCACAGGATTGCTTTGCAGAGTATCCATTATCTGATTTGAAGAGACAAATGCGCCCAACGGCATACCACCGCCAAAGGCCTTTGCAAGGCATACTATATCGGGCGTAACGCCATATTTGAGCATAGCAAACATCTCTCCTGAGCGACCCATACCCGTCTGTATCTCATCAAAAATAAGCAGAGCACCAACCTCTGTACACCTCGCTCTCAGGGCCTCAAGGTAGCCCTCTGCAGGCAATCTCACGCCGGCCTCGCCCTGCACCGGCTCACAGAGCACACATGCCGTACGCTCGGTAATCTGCTGCAGATTATCAAAGTTATTATACTCTATAGCCTTACAGTCGGGCAGAAGTGGGCGAAAGGCATTTTTCCACTCCTCACCCTCCGGAAAGCCCATCATACTCATTGCTCCATGCGTAGAGCCGTGATATGCTCGGCGCATAGATATCATCTCCGTTCTGCCGGTATATCGCTTTGCAAGTTTTAACGCACCCTCAACCGCTTCGGCACCAGAATTGAGAAAATAGACACTATTAAGCGGCTCAGGCAGTAGTGAGGCTATAAGAGTAGCATACTCAACCTGCGGACGCTCAACCATTTCACCATAGACCATAATATGCATATAGTCTCTTGCTTGACGACAAACAGCCTCTACAACAGCCGGATTGCCATGGCCGACATTACTTACCGATACTCCAGAAATAAGGTCGTAATAACGCTTACCCTCAGGGGTATAGAAGAACACGCCCTCGGCCCTGTCAACTGTTATCAACTGAGGGGCTGGGGAGGTCTGTCCCACATGTTTGAGGAACTGACGACGCAGAATATCATTTTGAATTTTCATAATTATTTCCTATCTTTGCAATACAAAAATACTAAAAAACTCTTTGCATTCAAACTGTGAGTGTAAAATTTGTGTGTATGGGAAAGTTTAATGACAAAAGAGTGCTTATTACTGGCGGAGCGTCAGGAATAGGCCGCATTATGGGCGCCATGTCGCTCGAAAAGGGTGCTGCGGCACTTATTATCTGGGATATCAATCAGGCAAATATCGACAGTACCGTTGCCGAGCTTACTACTAAAGGGCGTGTTTTCGGGTATCGGGTAGATGTCTCGGATGATAAAATGGTAAAACAGGCCTACGAAAAGGTTAAGGCCGAGGTTGGCCAAGTGGATATACTTATCAACTGCGCCGGTATTGTGATGAGCAACAAGACCTTCGACTGTTGCACAACCGAGGAGATTTATCGCACGATGAACATCAATGCCATAGCTCCAATGGTTGTTGCTTTGCAGGTTCTGCCGGACATGATAGCAAACAACAGCGGGCATATTTGCAACATCGCATCGGCAGGCGGTATGATTGCCAACCCAAGAATGAGCATCTATGCAGCAAGCAAATGGGCCGCTATCGGTTGGTCGGACTCTGTAAGAATAGAGCTCAAAGAGAGGCATAGCAAGGTAAGAATAACAACCATTGCGCCATACTACATCACAACCGGAATGTTCGATGGTGTGCAATCGCGTGTGCTACCCCTTTTAAAGCCGCACTATGCCGCAAAACAGATTATCCGAGCAATAGAAAAAAATAATAATTTCAAAGTATTGATGCGTTGGATTCCGTTCCCTGAGCACTTTATACGACTTATGCAGGGAATATTGCCGTCAAGTTGGTTTGACTGGATTTTTGGTCAGGTTTTTGGAATTTATCACACCATGGATAACTTTACAGGTAGAAAATAATGGCAATAGAAAACACCTCTCAAAGCTACATTAAGGAGACTGTAGCCTCTCAACGTAAATATTTCCAAGCAGGAAATACACTCGACATTCCATTCCGCATTTCAGCATTACATCGTCTCCAGCAGGCAATTATCAAGTGGGAAAAGCCTCTCACTGACGCTTTGTGGGCCGATCTGCACAAATCCTACGAAGAGGCATATCTAACAGAGCTAAGCATAGTTTTGGGAGAGATTAAAAACCATATCTCACACCTTAAGAGTTGGGCGGCTCCTAAGCGTTGCCACACCCCGATAAAGATGTTCCCTTCACGTAGCAAAATTATAAGCGAGCCACTCGGCGTAAGCCTTATCATCGCTCCGTGGAACTACCCTGTGCAGCTGCTGCTCAACCCTCTTGTGGGCGCAATTTCTGCCGGATGTACTGCCATACTAAAGCCATCTCCATATACTCCAAACGTGGCACACGTTTTAGAGATGATGATTGAAGAGACTTTTGAGGATAAGTATATCGCTGTGGTTCAGGGAAATAGAACAGTCAACACAATGCTCCTCGAAGAGCGTTATGATATTATCTTCTTTACCGGAAGCCCAATCTTGGGCAAAACCGTTATGGCTGCTGCTGCTCGGAACCTCACACCCGTAGTTTTAGAGTTGGGAGGTAAGAGCCCTTGTATTGTCGATAGCTCTGCAGAGATTACAAAGGTCGCACGCAGAATTGCTTGGGGTAAATGTCTCAACGCCGGACAAACCTGCATAGCTCCGGACTATCTGCTCGTACATCAAGCCGTAAAAGAGCAACTCATCGAGGCTCTGCGCAAAGAGTTCCGTTCACTATTAGGCCGCAATCCGCAAAAGTCAAAGTACTTTGTGCGCATAGTAAATGAACGAGCCTTTGACCGTCTGGTAGGGTATTTAGAGGGCGCAAAAATAGTTATAGGTGGTAAATATGACCGTAGCGAGAGATTTATCGAGCCAACAGTTATCGACAACGTCAACCCGAACTCCCCTATCATGCAGGAGGAGATTTTCGGACCTATATTCCCTATAGTTACATTCTCAACCACCGACGAGGCTATAGCTTTTGTAAACAAACGAGAGAAACCATTGGCCCTATACTACTTCGGAGATGAACAAGTAGCAGAACGTGTGCTACACCTTACCTCATCAGGCGGCGCATGCATAAACGATACTATAATGCATATAGCAAACGAAAATATGCCTTTCGGCGGCGTGGGTAACTCAGGACTATCATCATACCACGGTGAAGAGTCGTTCAAAGTATTCTCCCACTACCGCTCCGTAGTGTCAACCCCTACATGGCTCGATATACCATTTAGATATATGCCGTATAGACTATTCTCCTTAGTGAAAAAAGTTTTGTAGTTTAGCTACGCAGTACCACCCACTGTACCGCCGAGTACTGCCGAGTACTGCCCACAGTACTGCCCCTTTTTGAAAAAAGTGGCCCAAAAACTTTCGGAAAAACTTCGTTTTTCTTCTATGCTGTGGCGTGTTGGGGATAACTTTTGACTAAGTTATTGAAATAAAAAATAGACCTTCTTCAGTTGTCAAGCAAACTTGAACTGAGAGGTCTATTTTTTGTTTCACTGCCTACGGCAGTAGCCCCAACCCGAAAACAGAATCTAAACTATAAGTTGTTCTGCGTCAGCCTATACTGCGTTAGCAAGGCACCGAGATTGTTCATCGAACCATTTTATTGTCAGAGTGGTGGATTTACAACGCTCGGCAAAATTGTCTGCGATGGGCTGTACTTCGGTACTGCTCATTGCAAGCTATTTTGTTAGCGGCTGCAAATGTGCCGCTATCACAATAAAATATTTTGTTGGCAAAAGGTAGTAGTTGCAACGCTCGGTAAAAAATCCCAGCGATGGATAGTACAAAACGTACAGCCATTGCTGGGACTTTTTTATTAGCGGCAGCAAATGCTGCCTTTTCACGACAACATTAATAGTTCTCAGCCTTAATCTCAAAATAAGCCTGCGGATGAGCACAAACCGGACAGAGCTCAGGAGCCTGCTTACCGACTACGATATGGCCGCAATTTGAGCACTGCCAAATCATATCGCCCTCACGAGAGAATACAAGGCCACCCTCTACGTTTGCAAGAAGTTTGAGGTAACGCTCCTCGTGTTCCTTCTCAATCTTTGCTACTGCCTCAAAGAGGACTGCAATCTCAACAAATCCCTCCTCACGAGCCTCCTTTGCGAAAGTTGCATACATATCGGTCCACTCGTAGTTCTCACCTGCAGCTGCTGCCTTAAGGTTAGCTGCTGTATCGCCGATACCGTTGAGAAGTTTAAACCAAATCTTAGCGTGCTCCTTCTCGTTATTTGCAGTCTCCTCAAAGAGCTTTGCAATTTGCACATAACCATCTTTCTTTGCCTTTGATGCGAAGTAAGTGTACTTATTACGAGCCTGGCTCTCACCTGCAAAAGCGGCCCACAGATTCTGTTCTGTGCGTGATCCCTTCAATTCTTTCATAGTTTTTATTCGTTTAATTTATTGTTGTTTTCTATTTCCATTACAAAGATACAACGAATTTTGTATTTGTCAAATTTTTATTCTCTATAGCAACATAAGAAAAAACTATTTAATTTTGAAATCCCGAAATTTTGTTTTATCTTCGTAAGAGTTTTGACTAAACCTAAAAACAATACTACTATGGGAAATTTAACCTTTACTATGATTAAGCCCGACGCTGTTCGAGCTAACAATCATGCCAAGATTCTTCAGCACCTTGTAGATGCCGGTTTTCGCATTGTCGCACTGCGTATGTGGTGCATGTCTCGCAACGACGCAAAGCGTTTCTACGCAGTTCACACCGGCAAGCCATTTTTCGATGGCCTGATTGACTTTATGACCTCAGGACCGATTGTTGCAGCAGTACTCGAGAAGGAAGATGCTGTAGCGGAGTTGCGCAAGACCGTTGGTGCGACAAATCCGGAGGTAGCAGAAGAGGGTACTGTACGCCGTCTTTATGGTAGCAGCGTACAGCAGAATGCTATCCATGCATCTGACAGCGACCAGAACGCTCAAATAGAGTGGTCGCTCCACTTTAAGGAGTCAGATATTATGTTGTAAAGTGTGCCAAGGAGTATTTTTATAGATAATCTGTCAGAGCATTTTCTAAAAGATAATCAATTTGGCAACAAATATGTTCACTTTGGACATATCGAACAATTTTAGCCCAAACCGTGCGTTATTGGTATGAAGATTGCACTTCAAAACAACAGCTGCGGTAATAACTGCAAGCCGCAGTGAGGTTTCTTCATTTATTTAAGTTTGGGTTAGTAGTTTAGGAGGGGCAACCCTCCGAGGTAAGAGGTCGTTGTGAAACGCCCTCTTATTTTTTGTTTATGTCCCTCCTAAACTACTGACCCACTGTGGCGGCTCGGAAGACTTATCTGCGTGGAGCAGTGTTGCTTCGCAACTTTTGACACTGGCTGGTATTGTCTTTGAAAACAAGTTTTCAGTCAATATCATCCAATGTCAACAATCTACGATTGACTGCTCCAACTTAGTCTTCTCTCGCCTGCTGCGTGCGTTAGTAGTTTTATAGGTGCTTCGCAGTTGTTGTTTTATTGGAGGGGGCAATCCTCCGAGGTAAGAGGTCGCCCTGAAACGCCCTCTTATTTTTTGTTTATGTTACCCTAAACTTATTTGAGTCTGTAGGTATATATCGGATTAATGACTAAAGAGCCAATCGAGGGTGGTTTTATCCAAGCCGACTTGGCAAATCTCCTGGTGGGAGAGGCCGGGCCTTACTATATAGCGGATATCAAAACCTGCCTCATGGAGTTGGTAGATAGTCTGTTCGATGCGGTCAAACTTGCGAAGGTTGCCCTCGTCGGAAGCTACACAGCATAGGGCAAAATCGTCTTTTGTTGCATTACGGATATGCGGAACGGTAGCAATAATCTCTATTGCTGCTGGTATATCAGGTCTTGCAGAGGATATCTTTGAGACAAGCATACCTCCAAACGATGCACCGATAAGGTATATTTTATCTCTATCTATTCCCTCTTTTTCGACAAGGTAGTCTATCCAGCGACAGAGCATGATTGCAGTTTGGTCTGACTCATCCCGCATCTGTTCTGAGCAGTGCGGTGCTGCAAGTACTGTATTATCTTCAACCGTCTGCAGGTAGCGTGCAAGTTTGCCGACAGCATCGGTATTGGTGCCGATATGTCTCTTATTATCACACCCTGAGCTATGCCCACCATGAAACCATACGACCAAAGCAGGCGCACTATTTGTTCTCTTATCAAATCGGGCAATACGATATGGCAGAGAGCCAAATTGGTCGCTGTGCAACTCATCTTCACACCACTTTGTAAACTCGGCACGGCTCATATATGGTCTCTGTGCATAGAGTGTAGTAAGCAGAGTGCATAGAGTTACAATAAGCGTAATCGTTCTTTTCATGGGTAAAGGTATTAATAGGTGTACCCTAACTATTTACACTACAAACCTGCAAAGCTCTTGAGCATTGCAATCTCCTCAGCCCAACGACTCTCATCAGGAGTTTCAAGGACTATTGGGATGTTATCAAAGATAGGGTTTGAGGCGATAAACTTAAAGCAATCCCAGCCGATAGTACCCTCTCCGAGTGGAGCATGGCGGTCAACACGGCTACCGAGTGGTTTGAGGGCATCGTTTAAGTGTATGCCTCGCAAGTACTTAAGGCTCACAATGCTATCAAGCTCTGCAAATGTCTTTTCACATGCTTCAGCAGTACCCAAATCATATCCCGCAGCAAAACTATGGCATGTATCTATGCAGTAGCCTACACGAGATTTATCCTCTACACGCTCGATGATATAGGCCAGGTGCTCCCAAGAAAAACCGAGATTTGAGCCCTGCCCTGCCGTATTCTCAATTACTGCCGTAACGCCATGGGTGCGGTCAAGAGCCATATTGATACTCTCGGCAATACGATTGAGCGAGAGGGTGGTAGTTATCTTATTCAGATGACTCCCCGGATGGAAGTTAAGGCGGTCAAGGCCAAGAGCCTCGCAGCGAGCCATCTCCTCAAAGAAAGACTCACGAGACTTATTGAGTCCCTCAGCCTCCGGGTGCCCGAGGTTTATCAGATAGCTGTCGTGCGGCAGAATCTGGTGTGGAGCATACCCACACTCTGCAAGGGCTGCCTTAAAGCGCTCACACTGCTCATCTGTAAGGGCAGGGGCAATCCACTGACGCTGATTTTTTGTAAAGAGTGCAAATGCTGTAGCCCCGATAGCCTTTGCATTGTACGGTGCGTTTTCCACGCCACCAGCTGCGCTTACGTGTGCTCCAAAGTATTTCATAGTTATCTTTTCGTTTTTATTTTATACAAAGGTAATATTTTCTTGAAAATAAAACATATCTTTGCACTATATAAACCGCTATTATGAAAAAAATTTTACTACTAACACTTACCTTATTTGTATCGTTAAGCGTTACAAACAGCGCCTCTGCGCAACTTCTCAAGGGTGCCAAAGCGTATCTTACACCCGACCAACTTCCAAATATGGTTAATTGGCTTCCTGAGCCACCTTCAGAGGACAGTGCAGCCTTTGATTACGATATTAGCCGTTACAATTGGGGCAAGGAGCAGCGTAAGGACGTAAAGCGAGCAGAGCGTGCTATCCGCCATGCGAGTATCGACCCTGTAGTTGTCTGCAGCCACTTTAGCGAGGCTTTTGGCCTTGAAATTTCTCCTGAGAATACACCTCAGATTTACCGTCTGCTAATTGACGGTATGGAGACTGCAAACAACATCTCACTCAAGCCAAAGAAACACTATAGCCGCCAGCGACCTTTCAGTCGCTTTAATGAGCCTACATTAGTTCCAAAGGCTGAGGATGTCCTTCGTAACAACGGCTCCTACCCTTCAGGCCATACCATTATCGGTTTTTCGGGCGCACTATTGCTTGCTCAGATTAATCCAGAGGCTGCCGATGCACTGCTCAAGGAGGGTTATGAGTGCGGTCAGAGCCGTATTATTACAGGTTTCCATTGGCAGAGCGATGTTGATGCTGCACGCATTGCAGCCTCAGTTGCTGTAGTAGCTATGCAGAACTCAAAGGCCTTCTGTAAGCAGATGCGCCGTGCAAAACGTGAGTTTGAGAAGAAAAGAAAGTAGAGTATGAGAAGAGTATCTATTCTGGTTACGCTCCTCCTCGGAGTTGTATTTAGTCTCTCGGCTCAAGAGGATTATAAGGGTGCCAACCTCTATTTCCAGCCGGAGCAAATGCCCGATATGAAACAATTCTTGCCGGGCCCTCCTGCCGATGATAGCGAGGCCTTTAAGTATGACCTTGCAGTCTATGAGCTTGGCAAAAAAATTCGCCAGACTGACCCTGAGGCGGCAGCGGCGGCTCAAGCCCAATCAGACAATCGACTCAACAACCTATGTCGTCAGTTCAGCAAACCTTTTGGCATTGAGATTTCGGCAGAAAATACGCCGCAGATATATCTGTTGCTCCGTGATGGCGTTATAACATGTGTCAAGAGCATTATCGGCCCGAAAGAGTACTACCATCGTACCCGCCCATTTGCATACCATAAAGAGGGAACGCTGATGCCTGACCGTGAGGGCATGTTGCACCAAAACGGCTCCTTTCCATCGGGTCATACCCTCAGAGGCTGGGCAACAGCACTACTACTTGTCGAGATTAACCCTGATGCAGCAGAAGAGCTCCTTGCCTTGGGCTATCAATATGGCCAAAGCAGAGTCATTTCAGGCTACCATTGGCAAAGCGATGTCGATGCCTCTCGTCTTGTTGCGGCTGCGGCAGTGGCTAAACTGCACACCTCAAAACGTTTCTGTAAGCAGATGCGGCGTGCTAAACGTGAGTTTTTAAGAGTATCAAAGTAGAGGTATGAAACCCCTTGTCGCACTTCTTGCACTTTTCGCTTTAGTGTCGTGTAATAGCCAGAGTATCCCTAAGTCAAAGCAGGGTGTGGCTATTATCGGCGCTTCATTTGCCTATCCTGAGAACGGATGGTTTGAGTTGGCATGCCAAAGTAAGGGCTATAAGCCTATCAATAAGGCCGCTTCAGGCGAGTGTATAGTCCATTCGGCACTTAAATTTGCCGCAGGCACTCTCTTTACAGAGGATGAGTTTGAGAGTTTTGAGACGCTGACCATTATGTTTACCCATAATGACGATATTTTTAATATCGAGGGCTCGACAATACCTCATACAGGTATGAATCGTGCGGCAGCATTTGACTATGTTATTCGTAAATATATCTCCATGTGCGAGCAGTGCGAGTCTAATCCACACTCCGAATGGTACGGCATTAAGGGTGGCAAACCGGTCGATATCATTCTCTGCACCCATTGGCACGATGCCAGAGAGACCTATAATAACTCTGTCCGCAGACTCGCTAAACGTTGGAGCAACTACGTCCGACTGTGCGAGTTCGACAAAAAAATAGGCTTCTCGAAGAGTACTCCCGACCCTAAGACAGGCCAACAAGCCTCTGTCTCATTCGCACACCCTGATGCGAACAGCTGCGAGATTATAAACGGCGTTACCTACGGCTGGCACCCTAAGCGAGGTGTTGACTCGCCTATCCAGCGCCGTATGGCTAAAATCTTTGCAGAGCTAATATAATACAATGCTCTTCCCTAAAAGGTGTTATAACCCAGCAATCTTTTAGTATCGTAGGCCTTGACTGAATAGTCCCCTCCAAAAGGCTCTGCAAAGATGAAGAGATGCAAATAATTTTGGAGGATTACTTTTTTTTACATATCTTTGCATTTGTAGAAGGTGTCTTGTTGTGATAAAGCAACAAGATGAAAAGGAAATTCGGTGAAAATCCGAAACAGTACCTGCTGCTGTAAGTTCCTGCCTATAAGGGCACTAACCCTCTTGCTAAAAGCCATTGGGAAACTGAGAAGGCGCAAGAGACGGAACAAGTCAGAAGACCTGCCTCTACCAAATATGATTTTACAACCTGCAGGATAACGGGTCGAAATCAAAACTCATCAGAGGCTGAGGTTGGTGCACAAATTTTAGACGAAGAGAGGTTTTGACAATATAGACGCTGTAATCCTAAGGGTTACAGCGTTCTTTTTATTGTTTAATTTCTAACAGAGTATTAGAATGAAAAAACTATTTATTTTAGCAACCCTTCCTATATTTATATTGGCGGGTTGTCAGTACGATGACACCTCTCTTTGGGAGGCAATGGATGAGGTAAAACAGCAGACCGAACAAAACCAACAGGATATTGCGACGCTCTCTGCACTTGTCGAGGCCCTTAATAAAGGCAAGGTAATCATCTCAACAGAGCAAACTACCGAGGGGGTAGAGCTTACATTTAGCGACGGAAGCAAAGTGGTTATCAAAAATGGTACAAACGGCAAAGACGGAGCTGATGGTAAAGATGGCCTTAATGGCAAAGATGGAGCTGATGGTAAAGACGGTGTTGACGGCACCAATGGAAAGGATGGCGTAAATGGCACTGACGGTAAAGATGGTAAAGATGGCAAAGATGGAGATTCGTTCTTTGTATCTATAGAGGAAGATCAGACAACCGTTACAATCACCCTTGCCGATGGTCGTGTAATTGTTCTGCCAAAGGCAACCGATAGTGGCCAGGAGGGCGACCAAGAGCAGGAGCCAAGCTATGAGCTACGAGTTCTTACATTTGAGGACAGCGATGCTCGCTTTACAAGCTATGCTCTTGACTACTACGGGCCAGCAATTGAGACTTGGAGCAGTCTTATTGACCCACTGCAGTATGGTGGCGATTTGCTCTACAATATGGCAGGCGGAACATACTTCTGGTATGACGAGGGTAATACAGAGCTTGTACATAGCTTTGCTGTTCCATACTGGACTGGTGGGCAGGCGATTTCAAACTACGTTATTGCGGACTACACAACCCTTCCAGAGGGTTACTATGGTTGGTATGAGCTACAGCTTGCAACACCAATGGGCGGGAATAATGGCTCGGCGAACTTCTGCGTGCATAATGGCTATGTAGATAGCTTCAACTCAGGTATTTACGATGCTCAGATGCAAGGATTTGCCTTTGCTGATGGCGTGGAGAGGGTTGTTGACCACATGTTTGTAACAAACACCTGCTATGTACTCAATTCGCTCACTATTGGAGACGGTTTTGCTCCACCTGCTTGCGAAAACACCATCTTTAAGGTCGTTGCATACGGATACAACAGCGCTGATGAACTTGTAGGCTCAGCAGAGTTTATTCTCTGCCAGGGAACTACTCCAGTTGCAGAGTGGGTTAAGTGGGACCTTTCATCGCTTGGTAAGGTGGCTAAGGTTGTCTTCAACTTTGCACCGAGCGAAGACCTTATAGGAGACTACGGCATGAATACACCTGCATACTTCGCATACGACGACGTGGCAGTAAGATTTGATAAATAACAGATGAGATTTTTTATTTACATTATGGTATTGTTGATTACATCATCTTGTAATATAGACGATGTAATCACAACCACCGTACCCCCACAGATTGCCTTTGAGGGCTCTTCGAGACTCTACACTGTTAAGGTGGGAAGGCAGATTGTCATCACTCCGCAATACTCTTCTGTAGAGGATGCGCAGTACTGCTGGAGCTGCGATGGAGAGACAATAAGCCAAACCCCGACACTCACTTTTAGCCATACTCAGAGTGGGCAGTACTACATCACCCTTACCGTTACCACCCCATTTGGAACGGCTCAAGAGGAGATTCGTATTGATGTTGTCGATTTGGAGACTCCTACCGTAACTCTTACAGGCTCGCCTACAATGACTCTTGTTTTGGGTTCGTACTACCTCTTTAACGCTACTGTAAAGCAGGTTTCGCTCCCAACGACAATTGCTTGGGCCCTCAACGGCCAACCGGTAGAGGGAGAGTACGGCTATCTTTTCAATGCCTCAACTTTAGGCAAGCACACCCTTACCGTTACCGCCTCAAATAGCGACGGAAAGAGTAGCGACACGGTTGAAATCGAGGTTCTTTCGGCCGACCAGATGCCGTTTGTTTGGGAGTTTGACTCTTTGGAGCTTCACACCGTTGTTGGGCGCAAGATAGCCATTATCCCTACCGAGATGAGCGACACTGAGAATGTAAGCTACTATTGGCTGTCAAACAACCAACCTCAAGATGCAAGCCGAGAGCCGTACTACATCTATACCCCAACAAGCGTAGGCCGACACACCATTAAGGCGACAGCCTCAACTCTTCGAGGTGATGAGCCACTTGTTATAAGCCACATATTTACTGTCGATGTATATCCTCAAGACAAGTACTACACCCCTGCCACCCCATCAAGCAGCAAAAGTTGGCATAAGGTCTATCAGTACACCCCTGCCCCTGGCCAATTTATAGGCGATCAATATACAGCCTCAACCCCTACAGAGGCGTGTTGTGTAGCTGAGGCAAGGATGAGAGATGGACTATATCTAAGCCTTGGCGGTTTTGGAGGATTTATTGTCGTGGGCTTTGACCATAGTGTAAGCAACAAAGAGGGTTACGACTTTGCTGTGGCAGGAAACTCTTTTAACTCCTCCTCCGAGCCAGGTATTGTCTGGGTTATGCAGGACGAGAATGGAGACAGACTCCCAAATGACACCTGGTATGAGCTTGCAGGCTCAGAGACAGGTAAAAGCGAGACTATACAAAACTATGCCGTTACCTACTTCCGCCCAAGTGGTGCAGGAATGGCTGTCGAATGGCGAGACAACTATGGTAATAGTGGCGTGATAGACTATCTGCCTACATACCATAAGCAGGACTATTACTACCCTCAATGGATTGCCTCTGACAGCTATACTCTGCGTGGCACACGACTAAAAGAGCGCAACTATGACAAGTATGGCAACGGTGCAATGTGGATTCAGCCGCCATACGATTGGGGTTATGCCGACAACTACTCCTCAATAGACCGTCTATCTACAGCAGAGGGCAGTGAGGGTAAGGCGATGCCAAATGGTTTTGACATCTCCAACGCCATAGATTGCATGGGCGAAAAGATAGAACTTCATCACATTGATTTTGTCAAAGTACAGACCGCCTGCAACACAAAGAGTGGTTGGTTAGGCGAGAACTCAACTGAGATTTTTGACATTTACAGCCTTGAATAGAGATATGAACAGCTCCCGATTCAGATATTTGATTGTTGCCATAATCCTCTGTCTTTCAGCTCTTCAGAGCTGCATGAAGTGGGAGTATGGAACTATGGAAGAGTTTAGGGTAGGTCAGTCGGGGCTGTTCATCTGTAACGAAGGCAACTTCCAATATGGCAATGCAACACTATCCTACTACGACCCTCAGACAAAGAGCATTTTAAACGAGTGTTTCTACCGTGCTAACGGCATGAAGTTGGGCGATGTGGCCCAGAGTATGGTCATAAGGGATGGTGTGGGATGGATTGTGGTAAACAACTCTCATGTTGTCTTTGCCATTGATTGTACTACTTTCAAGGAGATAGGGCGAATTACAGGACTTACCTCGCCTCGATATATCCACTTTGTCTCTGACGAAAAGGCCTATATAACCCAACTATGGGATAACCGTATATTTATCGTAAATCCGAAGCGCTACCAGATAACAGGCTATATTGAGGTGCCGGATATGACTATGGAGAGTGGCTCTACAGAGCAGATGGTTCAATATGGCAACTACCTCTATGTCAACTGCTGGTCATACCAAAACCGCATCCTGAAAATCGACACTCAGACAGATAGCGTTGTAGCCTCCCTTACTGTAGGCATACAGCCGACCTCGCTTGTGTTAGATTGCCATGGTAAGCTATGGACAATAACCGACGGAGGCTTTGCCGACTCTCCTTATGGGCATGAGGCACCTTCGCTATATCGTATTGACCCAGAGAGTTTTACAGTAGAGGCTCAATTTAAGTTCGGCTTTAACGACAGCCCAAGTGAACTACAGACTAACGGCACAAAAGAGCGTCTATATTGGATTAATGACGACATTTGGGCTATGGATGTTACGGCCACTTCGACCCCTATTCGACCTCTAATTGAGAGTCGTGGTACAAAATATTATGGTCTTACAGTCTCGCCTATAAATGAGGATGTATATATCGCTGACGCTATAGATTACTCACAGCAAGGCATGATATATCGCTACTCGCAGAGTGGAGAGTTGATTGACAGCTTCTATGTAGGCATTATCCCTGGAGGTTTTTGTTGGAAATGAGACGTTTCGGGTACATACTTGTCCTTCTGACAGCTATGGCAGTTTCTGCCACAGCTCAGGAACGCACTGTATCTATACGAGAGATAACCGTGCTGGGACGTCGCCCGATGAAACAGATAGGCGTACAGCAGACTGCTCTCGACTCTGTCTCCCTAAAGGAGAACATCGCCCTGTCAATGGCCGATATTTTGGCATTCAACTCCTCTATATTTGTCAAAAACTACGGTCGAGCAACACTCTCTACTGTCGCCTTTAGAGGTACCTCCCCCTCGCACACTCAGGTAACATGGAACGGTATGAGGATAAACAATCCCATGCTCGGAATGACCGACTTTTCGATGATTCCATCCTACTTTATTGACGATGCATCGCTACTACATGGCACCTCCTCGGTCAACGAGACCGGTGGTGGCATAGGTGGTGCGGTAAAACTATCCACTACCCCTGCACAAAATCGAGGTTTCGGACTACAATATATTCAAGGCATAGGCTCTTTTAAGACCTTTGACGAGTTTCTGCGTCTCACATACGGAGACAAGAATTGGCAGCTCTCTACACGTGTCGTATATAGCTCATCTCCAAATGAGTACAAGTTCCGCAACCACGACAAAAAGGAGAATATCTACGACAGCCAAATGAATATCATCGGCCAATACTACCCTATAGAGATTAACCGTAGTGGGTCATTCAAGGATTTTCATCTCCTTCAAGAGGCGTATTACAACACGGGCAAAAAAGACCGTTTCGGCATCAATGCGTGGTACATCAACTCCAACAGAGAGCTTGCTATGCTTACCGTTGACCACGGCAGCGACACCGACTTTGACAATCGCCAGCGTGAGCAGACCTTCCGAGGCGTACTCTCATGGGACCATTTAGCCTCTACATGGAAGGTTGCTGCCCGTGCAGGATACATTCATACTTGGATGGCATACGATTACAAGCGAGACTTAGGTAATGGCATAATGGCCCACATGACACGCTCTCGCAGTCGTGTAAATACCCTCTACGCCCAAGCTGAGGCCGAGTATTATATAGGTAGCAAATGGCTATTTACCGCCAATCTATCTGCACATCAGCACTTTGCCGAGAGTAGAGACAAAAATATAGTCTTACAGCAAGGAGATACAGGCATTATAGGCTATCGCAAAGCCCGCATAGAGCTTTCAGGCTCTCTATCTGCCAAATGGAGACCAACTGAGCGTTTCGGCATCTCAGCTGTACTTCGTGAAGAGATGTTTGGTCGTGATTGGACCCCTATCATACCGGCGCTATTTATAGATGGCGTGCTCTCAGAGCGTGGTAACATCGTTGCAAAGGGCTCTGTATCCCGAAACTTCCGCTTCCCGACGCTCAACGACCTCTACTTTCTCCCTGGAGGAAATCCAGACCTCAAAAAGGAGAGTGGCTGGACCTACGACGTTGGACTTAGCTTTGCCGTAGGCAAGAGTGGTATATACTCCTTCTCAGGCTCGGCAAATTGGTTTGAGTCTTACATCGAGGATTGGATTATTTGGCTCCCGACAGCTAAAGGCTTCTTCTCGCCTGACAACATCAAAGATGTCCACGCATACGGCGTAGAGCTAAAGGCCGACCTAAGCGTAGCCCTGACAAAAAAGTGGCTCTTAGAGCTAAATGGCTCCCTCTCATGGACTCCATCTATAAACAATGGAGAACCTCGCTCGGCTGCCGACCAATCTGTAGGCAAACAACTCCCTTATGTACCACGACTGACCTCTACCGTTACCGGAAAACTATCATGGCAAGGGTGGTCATTCCTCTATAAATGGTGCTACTATAGCACCCGATTTACCATGTCAAGTAACGACATATCTCTCACAGGTACCCTGCCTCCATACTTTATGAGTAACATATCTCTCGAAAAAAATATCAACCTCTCATGGGCCGACCTTAACCTGAAAGGCTCTGTAAATAACCTATTCGACGAAGAGTACCTATCTGTACTATCACGACCTATGCCGGGCATAAACTTTGAAATATTTATCGGCATTCGCCCTAAATGGTAATAACCACGCAATTTTGCTGTTGCTCATCTTTGTCCGTAGTGACTATTGCAGAGAGCACAAAGAAAAGAGAGATTACTTATTCAAGCAATCTCCCTTTTATTGTAATAGCTGTAAGGCTATCTTAAAGTGATACTATCTCACCTTAAAGTCCGGATCCGCCTTCATTGGGATAGGCATTGAGCTATAGTAGCCTGACTCGAACTTATCTCGCACAGCCTTGAAGGCATTGATTGTATATTCTACATCCTCCATTGTATGGGCTGCGGTAGGGATTACACGCAAGATAATCTCCCCCTTAGGGATAACAGGATAGATTACAATAGAACAGAATACTCCATAGTTCTCACGCAGGTCAACGATAAGGTTTGTACCCTCCTCATTACCGCCCTTCATATAGACAGGAGTTACAGGAGACTGGGTAACACCAATCTCAAAACCGTTTGCCTTAAGACCACTCTGAAGCGCACGAGTAATCTCCCACAACTTCTCCTGATACTCAGGATGGTTACGGATAAGCTCAAGACGCTTAAGAGCACCGATAACCATAGGCATTGGAAGAGACTTTGCATAGAGCTGTGAACGCATATTATAACGGAAGAGGTTGATAAGCCAACGTGGACCTGATACAAATGCACCGATACCTGCCATAGACTTTGCGAAGGTATTGAAAAGCACATCTACGCCATCTACAACACCGAAGTGAGCTGCTGTACCACGACCACCAGGACCCATAGTACCAAAGCCGTGAGCATCATCAACAAGCAGACGGAAGTTAAAGTCCTTCTTCGCCTTTACAATAACATCGAGGAAGCCCAAATCTCCCTTCATGCCGAATACACCCTCAGTAATTACGAGTACACCACCACGCTGCTCCTCTGCAAGCTCTGTTGCATGCTTAAGCTGAAGACGCAATGAAGCCTCGTCATTATGGCCATATACGAAACGCTTGCCCTTGTGCAGACGAAGACCGTCGATAATACAAGCATGAGCCTCTGCATCATAGACAACAACATCACGTGGGGTAAGCAGACAGTCGATAATCGAGATCATGCCCTGATAGCCGAAGTTGAGCAAAAAGGCATCCTCCTTGCCGACAAACTCTGCCAACTCACGCTCCAACTGCTCATGATACTTTGTCTGACCACTCATCATACGAGCTCCCATAGGGGCTGCCATACCAAACTCAGCAGCGCCGGCAGCATCTGCCTTACGAACCTCCGGATGATTTGCAAGACCCAAGTAGTTGTTAAGGCTCCAGTTGAGCATCATCTTACCACGGAAACGCATGTGTGGGCCAATTTCGCCCTCAAGCTTTGGGAAAGCAAAATAACCGTGTACATTCTGCATGTACTGACCAATTGGTCCGCCTGTATTCTTTTCAAGGCGCTCAAAAATATCTACCATATTGCAATATAAAATTATATAGTTGTTACTTTTTATCACTATTTATAACGCAAAGATACTAAAAATTCAAAACATTATACCATATAAATACCTATTTTTTATCTCTTCTCCATTTATAAAAGTCCAAACTCGCCTATTTGTCTGCCTATATAATATTTACGCCTCTACAAACGTTATATAGCTAAAGGGCCCTCTTTACTCTAACTTTTAAAAACCAAGCGCTATGAAGAAATTGAGATTTTTATTGTTTATTATCGCTGCTACATTTATCCAGTTTGGCGAGGCTCAGAGCCTTAGAACTCGTACACATACAGACATGTTCGGTAAAGAGATTACCGAATATATCGACCAATATGGGCATGTTGTCCGTAGCGAGATATATGAAGTAGATATTTTAGGCAAGAGTATTATTACTATCAAAGATGAATTTGGTCGCACAGTCGAGAGTGTTACATACGAGACTGACATTCTAGGTGCAACAATTATTACAATATACGACCACAGAGGTTTCCTTGTAGAGCGTATTAAATACTCTACCGACATCTTTGGGCGCACTACAACAACCATAACAAACGCCTCAGGGCACACAATACGCTACAAAGAGTCTCGATATTACAATATAGCAAGCACATACAACCACTTCAAACGCTACCATAGCCGTCATATCAAGCAACATAAACATCATGACATTCACAAGTCAAGACCTCGCCATGAACTTCAACGCCCACCGCACCCTCCAAAGCACGATAGACGTCCACCACATCATGAGGTAGGTCGCCATGATAACCACAAACAACGCCCTCAGCACGGCGCTACTCCACCTAACAAGAGAGGCTCCGACCATAACAATCGAGGCAACCATAAACACAGATAGCATCTTCGTCAGACAAATAGTGCCAGCTTTTTGGAGATAGGGCTTGTAAAAACATTTGAGTACAAAGACTTTCTATCAAAGCTACGAAGAGTTTACGACATTTTGCCGTAAACTCTCTTTCTTGTGTGTTGATAAGGAGTAAGTGCAACCCTTTCTAAGTTATTGACATAACACTCCCACAATAAAATATAAAAAAATGCATTATCCACTCCCCAAATCTACTTAATATCCATAAATCGAGTAAAAACATCCTCTCCTTAATACTATTATATATATAGGTATAGCCTAAAAATCAAGAAATATTCAACTTTTTTTGCAAAAAATGCTCAGACTCTTTCATTTTTCACAAAACTATTCTATCTTTGCAGTCGATTTTGCGCTTAAGACCGAAAGAGTTTTGCTCAAAATCAGGTTCTTTGAGAAAAAATGAGAAATTTGTGCGAAAAATTTTGCAGATTAATTTTTTTCATTTATCTTTGCACCTCGGTTGGGGGTTAATAACATCGCCGATGTAGCTCAGTTGGCCAGAGCAGCTGATTTGTAATCAGCTGGTCGGGGGTTCGAATCCCTCCATCGGCTCTCAAACGAGACAAACTCCAACCATCGGGAAGATACCAGAGTGGCCAAATGGGGCAGACTGTAAATCTGCTGGTTTTTACCTTCGGTGGTTCGAATCCATCTCTTCCCACTACTAAGTGCAGAGTGAAACGCAAAAAGCACGAGTTCTTGCGGAAGTAGCTCAGTTGATAGAGCATCAGCCTTCCAAGCTGAGGGTCGCGAGTTTGAGCCTCGTCTTCCGCTCTAGTGTTTGCAATACACCCCAAATCGGGTGTATTGCTTGCATGGTATAACAAGGAAACCTTAAAACAAAATATAAAAGTAACTTTTTAAAAACTTAATAATTTTAAAGCTATGGCAAAAGAAAAATTTGACCGCTCGAAACCGCACGTAAACATCGGTACTATCGGTCACGTAGACCACGGTAAGACTACTCTTACTGCTGCTATCACTACCGTTCTTGCAAAGAAGGGTCTCTCTGAGCTTCGTTCATTCGACTCTATCGATAACGCACCAGAGGAGAAGGAGCGTGGTATCACCATCAACACTGCTCACGTTGAGTATCAGACTGCTAACCGTCACTACGCTCACGTAGACTGCCCAGGCCACGCCGACTATGTAAAGAACATGGTTACCGGTGCTGCTCAGATGGATGGTGCTATCCTCGTAGTTGCTGCTACTGACGGTCCTATGCCTCAGACTAACGAGCACGTTCTTCTTGCAAAGCAGGTAAACGTTCCTAAGATCGTTGTTTTCCTTAACAAGTGTGATATGGTTGACGACGCTGAGATGCTCGACCTCGTTGAGATGGAGGTTCGCGACCTTCTCGCTAAGTATGACTTCGATGAGGACTGCCCTATCATTCGCGGTTCTGCACTCGGTGGTCTTAACGGTGAGCCACAGTGGGAGGAGAAGATTATGGAGCTCATGAACCATGTTGATGAGTACATTCCAATCCCAGCTCGTGAGAACGAGAAGCCATTCCTTATGCCAGTTGAGGACGTATTCTCAATCACAGGTCGTGGTACTGTAGTAACAGGTCGTATCGAGACAGGTATCATCCACGTTGGTGATCCAGTTGAGATCGTAGGTCTTGGCGAGAAGTCAATGAACTCTACTTGTACAGGTGTTGAGATGTTCCGTAAGCTCCTCGATGAGGGTGAGGCTGGTGATAACGTAGGTTTGCTCCTCCGTGGTATCGATAAGAAGGAGGTTAAGCGTGGTATGGTTGTAGCTAAGCCAGGTTCTATCAAGCCACACACTAAGTTCACTGCTGAGGTTTATATCCTTAAGAAGGAAGAGGGTGGTCGTCATACTCCATTCCACAACAAGTATCGTCCTCAGTTCTACCTCCGTACAATGGACGTTACCGGTGAGGTAGCTCTTCCAGAGGGTGTAGATATGGTAATGCCAGGAGACCACGTTACTATCACTGTAACTCTTATCTATCCTGTAGCTATCAACGAGGGTCTGCGTTTCGCAATCCGTGAGGGTGGTCGTACAGTAGGTGCTGGTCAGGTACTTTCTATCGTTGAGTAATTTTTCTCGACAACAATAGGGAGAGGTTTTTCCTCT
Source organism: Alistipes sp. (assembly GCA_017381935.1). GTDB lineage: Bacteria > Bacteroidota > Bacteroidia > Bacteroidales > Rikenellaceae > Alistipes. The sequence goes on along the minus strand of JAFOBG010000005.1, from coordinate 6 downwards.
CCCACT
>JAFOBG010000019.1 GCA_017381935.1 Alistipes sp. | reverse complement strand
TTACTCTAACATTCCGCTTAAGCAGAACTACCGTACAAACATCCTCGGTGCGCTTCTTACTAAGGAGACTGAGATTAAGGTTGAGATTTTGCCAGGATTTGGTACTCCTGATGAGGTTGTAGATATTTGGGATGGTAAGACAACCTCTATTCCATCTTATGATGAAGTAACAAAGACCTTTACAATCAATAACGGTGCTGAGCTTGCATGGGTAGCGGGCGTTGTAAATGGTACTATCCCTGCAACTCGTTCTGAAGATTTCAACTCTTCATTTAATGGTCTTACTATCCGTTTGGCTAAGAGTATTGACTTAGGTGGTTCAGAGTGGACTCCTATTGGCGTAGGAGGCAAACGTTTTAGTGGTACTATTGATGGTAATAATAAAACTATCAGCAACTTCCAAATTACAAAGTGCCATGGTGATAAGCCTCAGGCTGCACTATTTGGCAACCTTGCGCTTACTACTCTTTTCAAGGATTTGACTATTGCCAATGCAACTGTTATCTATCCTCGTAATGGTAAGGATTTCTACGGTGCTGCTCTTATTGGAACTGCTTATGGAAGTGTTACTTGCCAGAATGTTACAGTTAAGGATTCGTATATTTCAGGAAATAATAAAGTTGGTGCAATTCTTGCTCACGATGGTAGAACCTCTAATGTAAAGATTGACAACTGCCATGTATTAAACTCTACTATCGAGTCTTTGGATAGCGCAGATGGAGGTTGTGTAGGTGGCTTGATTGGTTACTTCGCTGGTATTGGTGGTGGTGAGTTTAAAATCTCTAACTCTACTGTTAAACAATCTACAATCAACGGTATTAACTCTACAAATAGTGGTAAGCGTGCTAATAGTCAATTTATCGGATGTATTAATTCTGATGCAAATCAGCAGTTGTATATCAACAATTGTTCTGTAGAGGACAATATCTTTACCGATGTTGATAATAATGGTAATGCTGTTACTTATAAGTCAATCTACGGCAAATTTATTGGTGGTGAGCGTTATGATGCTCCTAAGGGCAAGGTATATATTGATAATGTAGAGGTCATTGCTAACGGCATAGCTATTGATAATGAGGGCAACTACTGTATCACTGCTGTAGAAGGTTTTGCATGGATTGAGGCTCAGACAGACAATTTCTTTAGCGGTAAGACTATCAAGTTGGTTGCAAATATGAATTTGGAAGGTATTGACTATAAACCTATCAGATTCTGGGACCCTGAAAATCCTATTATTTTCGACGGTCAGAACTACACCATCTCAAATCTAACTATCAATAATGGAAGTTCAGACAATCAGGCTCTATTTAATGGAACTCTCTCAGTAAAAAACCTTAAGGTAGATAATGCAACCGTAACAGGTCGTGGCTATACTGCAGCTATCTGTGGTTCTTTATATGGAAACATTGACAATTGCCACATTACCAACTCTACAATCACAGGAAATTATTGGCAGGTAGGAGGATTTGTTGGTCAGCATGATAGTGGAATGATTACCAACTCTTCTATATCAAAGAGTACTATCAATGGTCCTTCTGCAGTTGGAGCATTAACAGGTATCACAAATGAGAGCACAAAAAACCGCAAATTTGAGAACTGCTCTGTTACAGAGTGTGCAATTGTAGCAAACTATTCTTTTGGCGGCTCATATGACTTTATGTATGGTGTTGCAGTTGGACTTATTAACATTGAGAACTCAGAGGTGTACTTCAACAACTGCACTATAGATAATAATACCATTAAGGGTGTTGCATCTGATGAGTTATATGGTGTCTGCGAAGAGGGTACTGTTGTTTATATCAATAATACAATAAGCGTTTCCAACAACGAGCAGTTGAAGGCAGCTGCTGCTACACAGTCAACTATCATGCTTGCTAACGGTAATGACTACGACCTTAATGGTATTCAGAAGGATGGTCTTAAACTGATTGGTATTGGTAATAATGTTCGCATTGCAAATACAACTCAGTATGCAAGCGGCAAGTCAACCGGTGCAATTTGGAAGGCTATTAACCTTGAGAATATGACCATTACAAACACCGTTTACACTATGGCAGATGGTAGCAATGCATCTTTCACAAAGGTAACATTTGAGGCAGGTTTCCGTCAGGGCTATGGCAAGAATGTTATATTTACAAATTGCTCTTTTGGTTCTAATTCAGAGGGTTACGCTCTTCATTTCCAGACCGACAGTGCAAGTGATGGTGGCGAGATTAAGCTAACCGGCTGTCAGTTCAATGGCGGCAAGGTACACCTTGGCGGCAAGCGTGCTTACACTTTCAGCGGTTGTGAGTTTGCTGAGAATACCGATTTCCAAGTATGGAGCAACATTACTCTTGAGAACTGTACTGTAGATGGTGTTGCTGTAACTTCAAGTAATATCGCAACTCTCTTCCCTAACCTCAATCTTGAGAAGGTTACTCTTAAGTAATTGCGCACTACACGAATAAGATATTTAGATAGAGGTCGCCAAAATTTGGCGACCTCTTTTTTTTAGATGGTATTATTTTGTTTTAATTTGTTATATTTGCATTATGAAGTGTTATGTAGATATATTTTCAGAACTATCAGTGCGTCTTAAGAGTATTCCTGAGCAGGTAATAAAGGATGCTCAAGAGCAAAACTGCTGGTTTTGTCAAATAGATATTGCCATTGAGGCAATATGTATGCAGATGTTAGATAGGCAGAAGTTCTGCGAGTGGTTAAACAGTTACCATATCACAACACAACATCCAAAGAGAGTTGCTATTATTATGGCTGGAAACATTCCGGCAGTTGGATTTGCGGACCTATTATACACCATTGTAAGTGGCAATATTCCCGTTGTCAAGTATTCATCTAAGGACCGAGTACTAATGGAGTACATTGTCAATCAGTTGCAGGATATCGAGCCTACACTAACCATAGAGCAATACAACGGCCAAAGCGTAGATGCAGTAATTGCGACAGGCAGTGATAGTGCAGCATTACACTTCAAAAGTATGTTTGGCAACATTCCAACCCTCATACGAGGCTCTCGCCACTCTGTAGCTATATTGACCGGAGAAGAAAACAACAAGCAATTAGAGTGTCTTGCGAAGGATATATTTACCTACTCTGGTCTTGGTTGCAGAAATGTATCATTAATTTTTGCGCCTCACAACTTCAATTTCAATCTCTCAGTACCTCAAATGCCGCAGAGTTATATAAATAACTATCGTCATGCTCGGGCCCTAATGACAATGCAAGGCAAAGAGTTTTTAGATTGTAATGGTGCTCTACTTATAGAGGGTAAGGCTGAGTTTCCACGCCATATAAGCTGTATAAATATCTGTCGTTATGACTCTCTTGACAGTGTAAAGGAATGGCTTAGCGAGAATGACAATCGTATTCAGTGTGTCGTATGCTCACAAAAAGTACACTCTCGAACTGTGGATTTTGGGCAAGGGCAATATCCATCATTAAATGATTATGCAGATCAGGTGGATGTTATGAAATTTTTACTATCTTTGTAAAAGAATCTAAAACCAAAGAATATGAAAAAACTTTTTACACTCATTATTGCTGCATTTGCCGTAAACATGGCAACAGCTCAACCACCTATGGGCCCTGGAATGGGCGGACGTGGTGAGCACGGTCCAAGAAAGAGTCCTGTAGAGCGTATTGCAGGTCTTGTTGAAGAGCTCAAGCTCACGCCTGAGCAGGCTGAGAAGTTTGCACCTGTATATCTTGCTTATCAGAACGAAATTCGCAAGATTCGCAAAGATCTTAAGATGCTCATGGATGGATACCAGGGTAAAGATATTAACGAGAAGCTTGCTTTCCGTATGGTTATGGATCAGCTCAATGCTGATGCTGATATTATCGCTTGCAAAAAGGAGTATATGCGTGTATTTAAAGATTATCTCACTCCAGAGCAACTTTCAAAAATCTTCTTAGTCGAGAAGAGAGCTATGCGACCTAATCGTCCAGAGGGTGGTAAAGGTCGTGGTCCTGGTCGTGGCGAAGGCGGCCCAAGGGAGTAACAAGTAACAAAAAAAAACAGACCCGCATGGGTCTGTTTTTTTGTTTTATACAGCATTGCAATCGCTAAAAGTCATACGGCATAATATTGCCAGCAATGTGATTCCAGGATGTTCTATAAGATGACAATGAAGCTCTTGGCACATAGATAGTGGTAGATAAAGTACCCTCAAAAGGGACTCCCGCAGGGGGGACTATTGGTTTACAATATACCTCCTTGAGATTATAACAAGTAAAGAATGTTCTTGATCCTATATTTTTCACACCTGTTCCAATAGTTACTGTAACCATATTACTACAACCACAAAAAGCTTCATTCCCTATTGATGTTACACTATCTGGGATAACTATTTTAGAAAGTTCATTACATTTATAGAATGCACGTTTCCCAATAGAGACTACAGAATTATTCATATTAACACGTTCAAGATAAGAACAATATGCAAAAGCCTCATTCCCGATTTTTGTTACTTTATTCGGAATAACCACATCTACAAAACTTGAACAGCCATAAAAGACTGTATTTCCAATCTCTGTTACGTTATTAGGAATGATATATTCAACATTTCTGTTATTGTTGTTATTACTAGCAAATGCCTTAAGTACTCCATTCACAATAAGGCAACGCTTATCTGCAGATGCTAATGGACTATTAAATGCAGATAGTTGATAACAATATAAAAATGCATATTCCCCAACGTCAGTTACACTATTAGGAATTGTAATATTTCTAAGATTGATACATCGAGCGAAGGCAAAACTTCCTATTTCGGTTACTCTATCTGGCATTGTAACACTTAGAAGTAAATCGCAGTTATTAAAAGCTTCACTGCCAATTTGGGTTATATCTTTATCAAATGTAATTTTACCTTCCCTAATTGAAGTGTCAAAATCATTACTTATAATATTGGCATCAAAAGCATTAGTATTATATGGTACAACCTTCGCTATGGCTTCATAGTATATCTTATTATGTTTAGGACTCGGAGTCGGTCTTGGAGTTAGCTCTTGCGTAAAATCATTCTCTGTCGTAATATTATACTCGACAGTCTTTATTGCCCCTCTACTAACGCTGAATTCTGACAGTAAAATCTCTTTAACTCCATCATCATAACCAAGAGTTACAAGAAGTGATTTATCGGTATATATACCACTAGGCATAGCAATATAGAAAGATTGCTCTTCTGCTGTAATATCAACGTTTATATCTGCAAGCGTTATATCATTGTAACCATCTGATGAAACGATATACTGACTACTTTCAGAGGCTAAATTAATAGAGATACGACCTGCAATTTGTTTAGTGAGCGAAGTCAGAGTGATATATCTCAGTGTATAGTTAGCATCAATGCTCTTAGAAAGTGTAATTTTCATCAAAGCACTTCCACCCTTAAAAGCTAAATTAGTGTTATTTGATTTTGCCACCATCAATCTGTAAAAACTCCCCTTTTCATAGCTCTGTATGGTCGGAAGAGTAGTGGTAATTATATCTCCACTAATACTCGCCTCAGCGTCATATGGATAGAGACCATAATTCGCAGATAAAGGCAATGATGCGCCCTCTACAGACCCACAATATTCAAATTTCGCAGTAGAGCTACCACGATTTAAGTTTTTTATTTGATACTTACGATTGATTGTTGTTCTTGAAAATATAGTCAACTGATCACTCTTCTCCCAAGCAATATCACACTCCTCCAGACCTTCATATATATCACCTACTATAGTTGCGCTAAAGTCTCTAGTACTATTAACGCCCTCTAAGGTAGAGTCTATACATGAGGTAAAAATCAGAATAACAAGAAGTAGTACTCCCAATAATCTCTTCATAATAGATGTTTTATCAATAACAAAACTAACTACACTATATATCATGCGACAATGGTGGCGGAACAACCTCTCCAAAGTCATAATCACCCCAAATATCAGCGATGGATGATATTGTATCTTGCAACTGCTCAACATCAGTAAGGGTTACAAGTTTCATTCTTGTCTCCTTGAAATTAGGAAGACCCTTAAAGTAGTTTGACAAGTGGCGGCGCATTTCAAATATACCAACTTTATCACCCTTTATCTCAATTGATTTTGAAAGATGCTCCTTAGCAATAGCAACACGTTCAATGACAGATGGTTGTGGCAGTATCTCTCCTGTCTCAAGATAGTGTCTCACCTCTCTGAATATCCACGGACGACCATAAGTAGCACGGCCTATCATAACACCATCAACACCATAGCGATCAAACATCTGTTTTGCCTTTTCAGCTGAATTTACATCTCCATTACCAATAATCGGGATATGAATTGTCGGGTCATTCTTAATTTTACCAATCAGAGTCCAATCAGCCTCTCCCGTATATAATTGACAACGAGTACGACCATGGATTGTAAGGGCCGCAATACCTACATCTTGTAGTCGATGAGCAATATCCTCGATATTTTTACTCGTATCATCCCAGCCTAAACGAGTTTTAACGGTAACCGGTTTGTTTACTGCATCTACAATTTGACGAGTCATTTCAACCATAAGAGGCACATCACGCATCATTCCACTACCAGCACCCCTGCCCGCTATCTTTTTCATCGGGCAACCAAAGTTGATATCTATAACATCAGGATTAGCTCTCTCAGCAATCTTTGCAGCTTCAACCATCGGTTCTATCTGGTTTCCATATATTTGGATACCCACAGGACGCTCAAAGTCCGAGATATTAAGTTTTGCAAGCGACTTTCTGGCATCACGTATCAGTCCATCTGAAGAGATAAACTCTGTAGTTACCATATCTGCACCAAATCGTTTACACATATAGCGAAACGATGGATCGGTAACATCCTCCATAGGTGCAAGAAATAACGCACGGTCTTGTAACTCTACATCTCCTATCTTCATTAATCTCTCTTCTTATATATTTGGTACGAATTTACTATATTTTGCCATAGTATATATGCTGTCGGAGCTACACAAGATAGTGAGTCCAAAAAGGATTGAGCCATCCAAACAGCAAGCACAGTATTTTTCTGTCCCAACGATTGTCCTCCGGCAACAACATCTCCATATTTGGCTCCTATTTTACGACCAAGGGCAAATTGCAAGATACATATTACTCCTGCTATAACGGCTAAAATAATCTCTATAGTGCTATCTGTAGCGCTATGGTCAATAACAAACGCTGTAGTTCGACCGACGACAATGGTAAGCGATATAAGCCATATATAGAATGACATACGACTATGTCCTGCAACCCACAAAGCCACCTTCGGCAAGCAAAAGCGACACAACTGCCCGGCAACAAATGGCGCAACAAGCAGAGGTGCGACTTTAGAGAGTATCTGCATTAGAGTACAATCTCCATTACCTACCCACGAAAGAAGAAATGGAGCAACAAAGGCTGTTCCCACATTACAAATCAGGCTATAAGTTGTCATTGTCTCTATATTTGCACCCAACATACCTCCTATTACCACGGCAGCCATTGCTATTGGAGCAAGAGAACATATCATCGCCCCTTGAGCAATAGTTTGTCCAAATGGTAGAGTAAGGGTATAAACAGCCATAGAGCCCACAACCTGTGCCGCAAAGAGCCAAAAGTGCATCATCGAGATACGCATTTTGGTTATATCGACCCTACAATATGTAAAAAATAGCATTGTAAAAATAAGCAGTGGAGTGAGGTATCCCCCACTCCAGCTATCCAATGCTACAATCTGGCGACATAACAACGCACCTACTATCATACCAAATGGCATGGATATAGTACGCATAGTATGTGCCGACACCTTTCTCATTACTCTATACCATTAAAGAAGTATGGGGCATAGTTAAAGCCTTGTTTATCATATAGTTTACGCAGTATATGCATACGGCGAGAGAAGTCGCTATAATCCTTGTTGCCATACGACCAACCTGTCTCTGCAAGAGCAGCAAGGCGTGGTAAAAGCATATGCTGGAGGTGGTCAAAAGTCGAGATATACTCAGTCCACAGATTAACCTGAACACCCTTAATAAATTTCTGCTGCTCTTCATTAAGGCCCACGTAAGGATCAAGGTCATAGGTTTTGCGAAGTGTTACAGGGAAACGACCATTACCAAGCGGTTCTCCGTTAGCCTTATGGTCTGAAGTCTGATAATAGTCAATATAGCAATGAGTATTTGGAGCCATAATAACATGATTACCAAGTTTTGCCGCCGCAATACCGCCTTTTGAGCCTCGCCATGACATAACAGTTGCGCTCTTTGAAATTCCGCCCTGAAGAATCTCATCCCAACCAATTATAGAGCGTCCACGCTCATTAAGCCAACGCTCAATACGCTCCATAAAGTAGCTTTGAAGTTGGTGTTCATCCTTCAAACCCTCATCCTTGATACGCTTTTGGCAGTGAGGGCACTTCTTCCACTCATCACGAGGAGCCTCATCGCCTCCAATATGGATATATTTATATGGGAAGAGTTCCAACACCTCAGTAAGCACATTTTCGATAAACTCGAAGGTTGTATCTTTTCCCGCACAGAAGATATTCTTACTAATACCCCAACGAGTCCATACCTCATAAGGGCCTCCAGAACAGCCCAAATATGGATAGGTTGTAAGAGCAGCGACAGCATGTCCAGGCATCTCTATCTCAGGAATAACATCTATATATCGCTCTGCTGCATAGGCTACAATCTCTTTAACCTCCTCTTGAGTAAAGATTCCACCATAATATGTATTATCATAGACCTTAGAGTGGCGATTTCTACCAACAATGGTCTGATGACGGTATGCTCCGACATGCGAGAGTTCCGGATATTGTTTAATCTCAATTCTCCATCCCTGGTCCTCTGTAAGATGCCAATGAAACTTATTAATCTTATGAAGGGCAAGTATATCAATATATCTCTTCACATCCTCTACCGCAAAGATATGACGACATACATCAAGCATTGATCCTCGATACTCAAAGTGAGGTTTATCTGCTATAGTAACTGCTGCCAAAGTCAGAGTATCATTGGAAAGTGGTGAGGCTGCAGCAATCTGTAACAGACTTTGCAATCCAAAGAAGACAGCACGCTCCGAACCGCCTACAATCCAAACGCCAACATTAGTAATCTTAAGCATATACTGCTCTGACTCAAGAGTTGTTGCATCAACAGATAGGTTAATAGCATTTGTACGAGGAGATGACTTCTTTACAATCAGGGTTTTACCAAGTACCACTTCAAGGTCTTCTGCAAATATCTCACCAGCACGAACAAGAGACAAAGACTCTGCACGAACAACAGTTTTTGGAGTAAGAGCAAAATTACCCTCTACCGCCTCACAGCTAACTGGGCGGGGCACAATTACATTTGCATAATCAACAGCATAAACAACTGTTGTACAAATAATTGCAAAGACAACTAAAAGTATTCGTTTCACAGGTTAGTGTATTAGGAAATTAACAATATCTTTCATTAGGCAATCTCTACTTTCCGGATCGGTTATAGACTCAAACGGGAATCCCATAACAAAGGTTGCATGTTCATTTTTATAGCCTACAGCAGCTGCAATACCGCTATCTGGATACTTCATCAACTCTTTTGCGCCGGAGGCTGCCATAAAACCATCTACCGAGTTTACGTTGTAATAATCAGAACGATATTCACGACAGAACTCATACTCTCTACAAGACAATCTTACTGCATCCCTACTCTTTGTTGTTACTTTAGAACACTTTGTAATCTGATTGCCGACAAACGACAAATGAAGACTATTCTTAGCAAAATCTGAATTTTGCTCTAACAAAGCAGTAGTACCAAGCAGATCCGTTCCAATATATGAGCCTGAAACAAACAGAGCTCCACCAGATTTTAGATAATACGATATAACTCTCTGCAAATCACTTGAAAAACAAGTATAATTTGTAGGAGCCACACCTCTACCAACTACTGTTGTTCTCTGCTTACCAAGTATCAAATCGACCATATTAAAGCCAGACAAATCGACACTACCACTCTCCACCGCAGCAACACTTGATGAGAAGAATGAACAATTTGCCGCTGTAAGACTTACGCCATGCATATATGGGTAATCAAATGTATTACCTCCAACAATTTGACCTGCATGGTTGCTATAAGAGACTCCGAAGGCAAGACTCTCTACCTTCTCTCTGCGCTTTGAGATATCATGCACTCGTTGTTCTCCTATAAATGCGACATCACGTATATAGGCCACACCACTATCAAATTCATTATGGAAACCATCCTCCCTACACTCAGGAGCAGCGACTCTATCAAAGCCATTGATTACCATTGCCGCAACAGGAGAGGTAGAATTTACACAGACAGCCAAAGTCTCACTTGGAAAGCTCTCTCCACCCGCATTAATTGCAGTTACACGATAACTATATATAACACCATCTTTCTGTCTGGTAATAAATGAAGTATCCGTAACTATTTGTCCATTATCAAACCCACCATCTCCCTCTCTTGTATAAACAACATATGCCGTAGGTTTAGCCGTTACCTCCAACGAGTCCTCAGTTGGCAACCAACTCAGTTTTACCCCATCACCATCAATAGGAGTGGTAGCGAACGAATTTACAGGCAGTGGCGTAACACAATAAGGTTGGTCATATTGGGCAGACACATGTCTCAATATAGCCTTATATATAGCACGAGAGACTATAAACTTAAAATTAGGATCGTGTCCCAATCGCATATCTGCAAGGTTCTGATGAGAGAGTAGTTCAAGTAACATTGTCGGAGTTGATGGCACACGTGCCTCGAAGTAAGAACGATTCCACATTCCTCTACGTCGCCACTCCGGCTCGTAGGTAGCTCGAATATCATCTGTAATCTGAGACATTATAAGATCTGTCAAATCTCGAGATAGATACCTTTTAGAGCCGCCTTCAAACTTTCCTTTCTTAAACTTAGTATAGAAGATTCCGAGCGTTCCTATTGTAGCATCATCATTGGTAATACCTGCATCTGAATGAAAAGCCAAGGAGAGGTCAATAGGTATTCCAAGTCCCTCCTCCTTCTTTAATCTATCGGAGCCTCCCATAAGGGCATTAACCCACTCACCACGACACATATAATCATCCTTATAGTCGTTGCAATCATCCTGCGGGCTATAAACGCTATAATCAAATCCTGCCCATTGTAGCCAATATCTTGCACCCTCACAATAACGAGGCATGCCACTTGTTACAGGCGTATAATCGCATCCCTCAACACGTAATGAATCGCACACTGTACGTGCTATATTTCCATAACCGCCTCCTATTTTAACAGCGTCTGCACTAACAATAGCCCCCTCCTCAGAGTAAAAGTTAGATAACGAGACAACTACCCTCTCTGCGCCTGACTTAAAACGGTAGGTGCCCAAATATATCCACGTACCTCCTCCAATCTGCTGATTAACCTTAACTCGGCTACTACCTCCTGCATGGAAGATTGTATATATAGCACCATCTGCACTATTTGGAAAAGACTTATAGCTTACATAAAGTGCATAGTCGCCACTCTCCTTAAACGACGCAGACCACTGAGCAGTACTTGCTGCGCTCAAATCATTAACCGTACGTATTACACGGCAGCTACCATCCTTAAATGGATTTTCACCCGACAGATAGCTACTCTTCTTATGCGCAAAACCACACTCTACGCTATTCCAAATTGTTTTTCCTACTATCTCTCTATAGCCGACACCGTCATTATCAACAATTATCTCGTTAGTTTGAAAATCTCTCTCTCGAGGCAACATAACCGTAGCACCTGCGCTCTCAAGCATTGGAACAAGATATGGCAAAACGTAGCTCTGGGTATATAAATCCTCAACTGTCTGCCACAGCAAAGAACGTTGCCAACTCCACTCATTTCTCTTAACATCAAAATATCGCCCATGGCTCTGCCACATAGCTACATGTCTGCCCGCAAGACCCTTCGTAATCTCATAAGGTCTCTCAAAACGGACTAATTGTCCACCTTCAGAACTATTTACAAATGGTTTAACACCTTTTGTCAAAGTGCGATGATACAACGGGATATAGAAACTCAAAGAGTTTCCATCTGAAATAATATCAATCTGTTTCTCACGCAGATAGTAAGGCAGACATATTCGTACCGAATCATAAATCGCCTTAAGATTATCCTCTCTTATCGGATAGTACGACATACCAACAGATGCTACTATACGAACCTTATTTCCCTTAACAGTTGCAGAAGACACAGTTACTGGGACTCCCTTAATCTCTCGTTGCACAATACGAGTAAGCGTCTGAGAGATTGACGCCTTTACATCCTCAGATATAACACGCTTAGATTCTGCCGACACAGTGGCTGAAATACTAAGCAATATTAGGAAAATATATAGTTTCTGTATAATATTTGATTTCATAGATGCAAAGATAACAAAATGTTATTAATTTTGCTGTATGAAATATTTTTTATTCATCATATTCACAACAATACTGCTATTTTCAGGATGCTACAACGGCAAGTTCAAAGAGCCGCAGATAGTGTTAGAGCAAAGTGATGTAAACTCTACAATATCTCAACTCTATGACATGTGTAAGCATGGAGGGCTGGTAATAAATAGTGATATAGCTATTAAAGGTATTGTAATCAGTTCAGACAAGGATGGATATATATCAAACGCTCTATTTATAGATGACGGGCAGGCTGCAGCACAGATTTGCCTAAACCTCAACTGCATATACAGTCTCTATCCAATTGGTTCTGAGGTAATAGTATCCTTAAACGGGCTATGCATAGAGATAAAGAATGACATACTCTTAATCGGCGCTCCAAAATATATATACGATAGCTACCGCATGGAGAACATCAAATCGGAGACCTTTATAAGCAAGCACATTATTCGTACAAATGTTACACAGCCTACCTATCCGCTTAATCTATCCATATCACAACTAACACACTCTCTATGTGGTAGATTAATCACCCTTGAACAGATGCATCACTTTGCTAAAAGTAGTGAAGAGAGCATATATGCAGGAGGTTATCACCGCTTTGTCGACTATTTTGGCGGCCAAATTTTCCTCTACATAGCTCCAGACGCTCGGGGATATGGGAATAGACTACCTCAAGGGGAAGTATCAATTACAGGCATACTATCATACAAAGAGGGTATCCACTCATCTGAGGACTCTTTTGTTATCACCCCTATACATGAGAGCCACTACAACAACTAATCTGTTTCGGCTCGGTATTTGAATATAGTGTAGTGTAACTAAAAACACTACGCATATGAAACGTAAAATCCTATTTTCGATTTTTTTGCTTACTGCAGCCACTATTGCTATTATAGGCTACACTCAATCAAGCAAAAACAGCCATTCAAAAGCTGCATCGACCTCCATGCAACCAATTAACGACACCAGAGAGGCTCGTCATCTTGCCCGAGAGCAACGCCGAGCACAGCGTCTTGCTGAGTATGAGAAGTTTATGGACTCTATTGTTCTATCTCGCAACTTCAAGTTTGTACCGACTGATATACAACAGCAGCCTGCAGGTTCTACTCGACTATTAAATAATCCCAACTACGAGTTATCTGTATGGGATACAGAGGTTGATATATGTCTCCCTTATATAAAAGGTGTTACTCCCCCATACTACTTCGTTCTGCTCAACTACACACTACCTTCTGTATCTCGATATATTACAGAGCAGACCCGAGATGGTTGGAATGTATCATTCTCTTCATATCTCTTCTCGGCTACAGAGTACAACTTTTCACTTGATATATTCTCCTCATCCGGAAGTGCAACACTTACTATTGCCTCTACGTGGTATCCAGATGTACAGTACAACGGTTCAATTATAAGTATTAACTAATGAAATACTACACTCTTTTGGTTGTAATGTTATTTGGCATTACAACCTCTTTTGCATCCAACAGAAAAGATAGAGAGATTGCTCAAAGCGACTCTCTGATTGTAAAACGACAATGGAGTTTCCGACCTATAACAATGCAAAACCCAACAAGTGGAACTACCAGAGATATATTTGATTACAATTTTTACTTAAACCTCAACGACTCTTTGGCAACCCTCTCTATGCCCGTAGAATGGGTAAGCATGTCAATTTATACCGAGCAGTTCACAACAACAGTGCAAGACTACTCTGCATCATTTATCGATAACGACTATTGGCGAGTACTTTTCACTCTTCAGCACACCCCTTACACTTGGGCTGTAGAGGTTGTTGTAGAACCCTCAACAGGTAGAGCTCAGACTGCTATAGTTGCACCAGAGGGAACAATGAGATACATTGGTGCGTTATACAATTTGAAAAACAGAGAAAAATAACTATCTTTGTAGAAGAAAAATAATTGCAGAGATATGAAATTCAGAATTGGGCATGGATACGATGTACACGCATTAGGCGAAGGACTCAGATTAGTTTTGGGAGGTGTTGAGATTGAGCACACAAAGGGTTGTATAGCGCATTCTGATGGAGATGTGCTGATACACGCCATTTGCGATGCGTTACTTGGGGCCGCTGCGTTAGGAGATATTGGCAAGCACTTTCCCGATACCTCTTCAGAGTTTAAAGGTATCGACTCAAGAATATTGCTCACAAGAGTAGCTCAGACGCTTACAGCAGAGGGCTACACAATAAGCAACATAGACTCAACAATAGCTATGCAACGTCCTAAACTTCGTCCGCACATAGACTCTATGCGTAATCAGATAGCCAAAGTCATCGGCATTGATATTTCTGATGTATCTGTCAAAGCTACAACAACAGAGCATCTTGGTTTTGAAGGAGAAGAGCTCGGAGTCTCTGCAACAGCTGTCGCACTAATTTATAAAAAGTAATATTATGTCAATCAGAAATCTTAGTCCACAACTTGTGTGGGAATTATTCGATGATATTACGCAAGTTCCGCGTCCATCGAAGAGAGAGGAGAAGATTATCGCCTTCTTAATTGAGTTTGCACAAAAGCACGGTATAGACTACCAAAAAGACCAAATCGGAAATGTTGTAATGCGCAAAGCTGCAACAAAGGGATATGAGCAAGTTCCTACTGTAATCTTACAGTCGCATATGGATATGGTATGTGAGAAAAATTCAGAAGTATCTCACAACTTTGACACCGACCCTATTCGCACTCAGATTGTAGATGGTTGGGTAAAAGCTCATGGTACTACGCTTGGTGCTGACTGCGGTATAGGAATGGCTGCTGCATTGGCTGTACTAATCGACCCACAAGTAGAGCATGGCCCTATTGAAGCCCTGTTTACAGTCGATGAAGAGACAGGCCTCACAGGTGCATTTAACCTCGGAGAGGGTATGTTGAATGGTAAGTATCTTATCAACCTCGACTCTGAAGATGAGGGTGAAATATTTATAGGTTGTGCAGGTGGCGTTGACACAGTAGGTAAAATTGATTACTCTACCGAGGCTCTGCCTTCAGGCTATGACTACTATCGCATTGCCATCTCAAATTTAAAGGGTGGACACTCAGGCGATGACATCGACAAGGGATTAGGCAACTCTAACAAGATTCTTGCTGCTTTCTTATATGAGGCTCAGCGATACGACATTCGTCTCTGTTCATTTGACGGTGGCAATCTACGTAATGCCATTCCTCGTGAGGCTAATGCTGTTGTTGCAGTACCTGAGCATACAGCTCTACTTTTCGAGACCTCTTTGGCAACATATATCTCAGCCGTAAAGGCCCTATACGCACAAACAGAGCCTAACTTAGCCATTACAGTAGGTCAGGCAGAGGCTCAACATGCAATAGATTCAGAGGCACAAAACAATCTTCTTGCCGCCCTTATAGGTCTTCCTAATGGAGTTCTTGCTATGTCTCAGACTATGAAAGGCTTGGTTGAAACATCTACTAACCTTGCATCTGTCAAGTTTATAGATGGCCAAATAGTTATCACTACCTCTCAGCGTTCATCTGTAGAGAGAGCTAAAAATGATGCTAAAAACAGCATTGAGGCTGTTTTGTTATTAGCCGGTGCTAATGTTGAGCACTCAGACGGTTATCCAGGATGGACTCCAAATCCGAACTCAGACCTGTTACGTTGGTCTATCGACTCCTACAAAGAGTTATTCGGTTCAGAACCAAAAGTAAGAGCTATCCATGCAGGACTGGAGTGCGGACTATTCTTAGAGAAGTATCCTCAACTTGAGATGGTATCATTCGGTCCAACCCTCAGAGGAGTACACTCACCTGACGAGAGACTTGAGATTGCAACTGTAGATAAATTCTATCAACTCCTACTTGACGTACTTAAACGTGTAAAGTAAGTAAGTTAATAATAACAAAAAATCCCGGCAGTAAAACTGCTGGGATTTTTTGTTATTATTCACAATACTATCTTGTCATCAGAGAGTAATCATAATCTCCCACGATGTCTGAAGTTGAGTATGTTATACCAAATCGGTCTGTAGCCTCAACTCGAATAGCTGCATTCTTATTCTTAAGAGTATATTTATACATATGGAAACCATTAGTGAGGTAGTTTGCACGTGTTCCTCCCACATGACCTCTACCAACCACGCCAATATGGTAGCCAATAGCCCACCAGTCCTGACTTGAAGCAGTGGATGGCTTTGTTGGATTACTCTGGCTGGTACCAGCCTCCGGAGCGACCTTCTTATTAGAAATTCTTGTCATAGTTCCAGAATATACACCATCCTCATAAACCTTAACAGTCCATGACGTATCAGCATTAAAGACGTTAGCAAGTATCACGCCATCGCCATGCTGTAGTTGTATATACTCATGAGTACCTCCACACTTAAGGTTACCACGATAGAGACGAATCTGATAATCACGGTCATTCATACCATCATTAACACCCTTATAGTACCAATTCTTGATAGTATTACCCTCAATATCATATACTCCATAGCCATTTGGGCAACCATCACCATTTACTCTTGAGTACCACCATGTTCCACAAACAGCTGCGTGTACGTGCTCATAAATACCACCTGAGAGTGTTGGTTCATTACGCATATAGTGGGTATGACCTGACATAATATGAGCCTCCTTAAACTGCTTAAGCAGAGAGATAACCTTCTGAACATTCTTACCATTTGAGTTTGTTAGCGGAATATGCACACAGAAGATGACAAGTTTATCCTTTGGCACAAATGACAAATCTTTCTCCAGCCATTTATACTGCTCATCGGTAAACCACATAGAGTAGTCGCCGGCACTTGTGTTACTATTCCACTGCATATTACGCATGCAGACAATATGTGCATCACCTCTATTCCATGAATAATCAATAGGGCCAAATATATCCTCAAATACTCGCTGAGCCTTAATATTATATGTAGAAGAGTTCTCGTCTGCCGAGATTGGTTTATTTGTATAGAAGTAAGTATAATCATGATTACCCATTGTCTGGAAAATAGGTATGCCAATATTATCTTTTGACATATGAGTACGCAGATGAGGCATTTGAGACTCACAGTTACGGCTACCCTCTGAGTATGCTACATCACCTAAAGTAACTCCATAGCAAGGTGTAGATTTCGATGCAGAATGGCTCTTAACATCAGGTACACACTCTCTATTAAAACGGTTACGATGAGTAGCATCTTTACACTGAGGATCCGCAAGGCAGAAGAGTGAGAAGTTGGTCTCCTTACCTCCACTTAACTTAGTAAGTGTAAAGTTATACTTAGTTCTGTTCTCAACATACTTTGTAAAGAATGCAGGCTGTCCATACTGATTAATTGGCACCTGACAATCCTCAGGAATTGAGTAATAGATATACCATGCATCCTGATGTGGATCAATCTTAAAGCTTCCGTCCGCCGCAGTCTGGACTACAGAAAATCCGTCTGACACTGACACTCCTGCTGCAGGTGTACCATCACTATATGTAATAACGCCCTCTGCAACAGGCTCTGCCGGAGCATCCTCAATTGCATCTACATAAACACGAATATCATCCAAGAACATACGGTTTGTAGATGTTGCATCCAATGCACCTCCCAAGGCAATAGAACTACCTGATGTTACACCGCTAAGAGTTACAGTGTATTCTTTCCAATCAGAGACATGATTACCCTGAAGAGTCAACTCTACACGGTCTGTAACAGCCTTATAGCTCATCTTATTATCACTTCCAAGAGAGGCATTTGCGAGTAACTGTACAGCAACATAACGCTCTGCATCATAGTCAGAGACAGTCTCCTTTGCATGTGAGCCATAAGGAGCAGCATTAAATACTACACGAACAGTTGCCTGCTTACCTGCAGGAATTGCGTTAATAATAGGCGTACATATAAATGAGCGATTACTTGTAGTACCAATCTTCAAGAAACCAGAACGAGCGCAGACAGAGCCTCCATTTGCACCATCCTTGCCACCAATCCAGCCCCACTTATCAAGACCCATTTCATCAATGACACCAGCCAATGTATTAAATAAGCCTATCTCTGTTCCGGCATCTACAACATAGTAGCCGCTGTTGCTTGCTTTAATCTCACCCTTAACATCTACGCCATCGAAAGAAGTGATAGTGTTACGGTCTGTTCGAGAAATACCGGCGCCACGTGCACTACCCTCACCGGCATACACAAGGCCTGCAAAGTTCTCAAATACAATCATATCACCCACTCGTGCATTAGAGGTAACAACGCTCCTCTTATCTGCTACAGAGGCCTTAGTTGTAATCTGAATAGGCTTAGTATTAGAGTAGTTATCTGTAATATTAGTAACCTTTGCATAGTATGTTGTTGCAGGTTCAAGACCACTAAATACAAAGCGTGGAGGAGCTTGATTTGCATCAAAGAGTGCCTTATTATCCTTCTCATTATGCTGTACCGGCTGAACGCTGACTACAAGGTCTGTACAAGCCTCATCACGATAAAGGGCAACTTTATACTGCTTTGTAATATCAGTTGCATAGTTACCATTTGCATTAGGAATAATCTCTGCAAGATAAGGTATGTTAGCCTCTGTGATAGTCCATCCGATAGTGATTGTTGAGTCGGTAGCACGAACTGCACGAACATTGAGTTTAGGATCAACCTCTGGTGCAGGATCCGGATCAGGCTCTGGCTCTATCATACCGTTACTATCGAAGTATGTACCCTCAACCAACTCAGCCTTTGTAGCTACCTGAACAAAGTCTTCTACAGAAAGGGATACTGTATAAATCTCGCCAGCCTCCATCTTAAGTTCAGGCTTATGGCAGAAGGTTATCACACCCTGGTCTGTAAGCACTTCATAAAATACCTTTCCTGCTGCCGACTTAAAGTCCACAGGAGCAACTGTAGCCCAACCACCTTTTGACACGCCCTTTGATGGTGCTGCATAACTAAGAGTGAGCGATTTGCCATTTACTTGATTAATAGAGCCGGTAGAGAAGTCCACCATACCCTCACCAACGAAACCACACTGCTCTGCAGTCATGGTAATAGAGCGAATCTCTCGCTCTGCCTGAAGAGTTACATCAAACTGCAAAACAGCTGCTGCCATAGAGAGGGTGAAGTTCTGATTATCCTCTGTAGTAGCCTCTCCAACCAGAAGTAGCTTATCTTTCAAATCAGTACCTCGAGCAACCACATAGCTCTGAGATGATGGAATTGTCAGTTTAACTCCTGCGTCTGTAGTTGTAACCGCTGATGCCGGATAAGCTGCATATAGAGCCTGATTACCAACCTCAAACGTACCACTAAATGTACCTGTAACACTACCTGCGCCCTTCTTGATTGAGAATGTTGATTTCTTAGTAAAATCTGTAATAGCGATTTTATCACTACCACTCCAGAACACCTGCAGATTCTCATCTGCGCCAATCACAGCACTTGCGCGAGTTTGATTATCAATTACTGCTGTAACGGAGGTTATGGTAGTTGGGGATACTACATCACCTCCCTTATCAATCTCCTCTCCATTGTCAGTACACGACATAACAAAAAGAGCACATAAGATTGAAAATAATCCAAATCTTCTCATAAGAAATAACTTTTAATAGGTTTTAACTGTCAAAATTACTACTTTTTCGAAGAAATTACAATCTTTTTCTTCGTTTTTTCAATCTTTTTAGGGTATCTCGGATAGATATAACAAAAAAGAGAGGTCTTATCAACCTCTCTCTGTCGGGGTAACAGGATTCGAACCTGTGACCCTCTGGTCCCAAACCAGATGCGCTAACCGGACTGCGCTACACCCCGTTGTCGTATTGCGAGTGCAAAGGTAGGCATTTTTTTTAATCCTGCAAACTTTTTCAAGAAAAATATTAAAAAAATTTTACAATTATTTTTCTTCACCTATTTTACTGTCTAATTATTACAGAGTTACATTATTCTAAAAAAATCATTATCTTTGTATCAAATGTAGCTTTGTATGTGGAGAATGTGGTTTATACTTCTTGCATGGTTTCTATCTGCTTGTAACGACACTTTTTCGGAAATAGAGCAGAGTGAGCGTCATATAGATTATAATGCATTAGAGGCTTTATACATAGCTACAGATGGCGACAATTGGGTCAATAACACAAATTGGTGTAGCGACACCCCTCTTGAAGAGTGGTATGGAGTTTATACCTACCAAGGGCGAGTATATGCCATAGACCTATTTAATAATAATCTGACAGGGACTCTTCCCGAAGAGATATCTCAATTAACAGAGCTAAAGAGTCTTAATCTGGCTTCTAACAGTATTAAAGGCTCTATACCTGAATGTTACGGTAAACTAAAAAAGCTATCTCAACTTGCATTGTACAATAACCTTATGTCTGGACAGATACCATCTTCGTTAAACTGTATTGATGGGTGGCGTTACACATGGGGCTATACAGTGCTTAACAATCGTTATAATAGGTTTAATCTATACAATTGCGGTATTACTGCACCTGAACTAAATCTGACATTACTATCCGGAGAGAATTTTACACTCAACAGAGAGGAGTATGCCCACAACACATATACAATACTCTTTCAATGGTCTGCAGATAAACTCGACTTTATAAAGACCCTGCAACCTATATATAATAAATATAAGGAGTATGGTCTTGAAATTATAAGTTGGGCTGCAGAGAGTGATAAAGTGGCAACTACAGTGGAGCAGTATGGCATAGATTGGAAAGTAGCTACAGTAAGTGAGGATAATCCGCTAAGTCAACATAACGCCATCTATTACCCCGTAGGTCTATACCCAACAGTAACGATGTTTGACAATGAAGGGAATTTAGTATTTAGCGACTGTGTAGAGAGTAGAGGCAATATTGTCTCGGTCGTAGATACTCTATTTACTCAGATTATACGCCCTGACCTCTACTATTCTACCGACTTTTCTAAAGATGGAGATGTTTTACAACTACAAAAAGCAACAGAAGGAGCCGGTATAGATATAATATTGATGGCTGACGGCTTTACAGATCGGATGGTAGATGATGGCAGATATATGGAAGTTATGCGTCGCACAACTGATATTATCTTTAGTCAAGAGCCTTTTAAGCACTTTAGAGAGCTATTTAACGTATATGCTATAACTGCCGTATCACTCAATGAGATCTATGCAAGTGGTGCGCAGACTGCTTTATCATGCTACTTTGGAGAGGGCACTTTAGTAGGCGGAGATGATGAAAAGTGTTTTGAATATGCACAGAGGGTTGTCTCTAAAGAGCAACTAAACCAAACCCTTATTGTAGTGGTTATCAATAGTAATAAGTATGCAGGAACGAGCTATATGTACTTCCCTGAGTATGGCGATTATGGTTCAGGTGCAGCTATTGCATATATCCCGCTAACAGAGAGTCAAGAACTATTTACAGCCTTAGTGTTACATGAGGCATGTGGGCATGGTTTTGCAAAACTCGACGACGAATACACATTAGAGGGTATGGGGACAATACCTGCAGAGCAAAAGAAAGCCCGCGAGATTAGAGAAAAATACGGTTGGCTACGTAATACAGATATATATCATAGTCCAAACTTTGTAAAATGGTCCGCACTACTCTCGGACTATAGATACAGAGCTCAAGGCTTAGGGGTATTCGAAGGAGCATCTTCGTATGCTTATGGTGTCTATAAACCAACAGAAGAGAGTATAATGAACAAGAATACAGGAGGATTTAACGCACCATCCAGAGAAGCTATATATTACCGTATTCACAAACTTTCTTATGGTTCTGAGTGGGTATATGACCTAAACGAGTTTAAAAAATACGATTTTTTAAACAATCATTTACCAAAAATATCCAGCTGCTCCTATACTACTGATAATAAAGTATTTGAGCCATGCGTTGCACCCATAATAATCAACAAGAGATGGTAAATTGGCTAATAAAAATATTTTTTTAGCTAAATTTATTTCTACCTTAGAGAACAACGATAGGATTTTTTTTGTACTTTTGTGCTCGTTAATCATAAACACACACGATAAAATGGAAGGAAAGGTCAAATGGTTCGACAATAAAAAGGGATTCGGATTTCTAATCTGCGAAGACGGGAAAGAGGTCTTTGTTCACTACTCTGGTATTATCAAAGATGGTTTTAAGGCTCTATCTGAGGGTCAGCGTGTCAGCTTCGAAATTGAGGCAGTCGATAGAGGCGAGCAAGCTATCAATGTTGTAGCTATTGAGAAGGAGTAATAGCCTACAACTTAATAAGAGACATTGGTTTGATGTCTTTTTTTAGTGCCACACACATACTATAATCATACAAGCAATGGTCGGCTGGTCGTTTTCTATATTCGACCAGCCGACCATTCAAGTATTAAATGCCATTACACTCTAACAAGAGCTATTTATTAAGCGTATAATCGTAATCACCAATTATAGTTGAGCTTGAATATGTTCGGCCGAAACGGTCTGTAGCCTCAACACGAACAGCAGCGTTTTTATTCTTCAATGTATATTTATATAGGTGGAAACAACTTGTAAAATAGCTACTACGACTACGGTTCTTCACGCCAACTAAATAGCCGATAGCCCACCAATCCTGACTAGACTGAACAGATGGTTTAGTCGGATTATCAATACCGGTACCCTTTGTTGGCTCCTCTTTCTTATATGGTATCTTACTCATTATACCACTATAAACGCCATCCTCATATACTTTAATAGTCCAGCTATCATCCGCATTAAAGATATTGGCAAGTAGCACTCCGTCGCCATGCTGCTGTGCAAAGTACTCATACTTTCCACCGCTTTTATGGTTACCTCGATAGAGACGTATCTGATAATCTCGGTCATTCATCCCTGTATTCACGCCCTGATAGTACCAATTAACAATCTTATTGCCCTCTATATCATAAACGCCATAGCCATTAGGTGTTCCATCGCCATTAGTATTAGAGTGCCACCAAGCACCACATACAGCACCGTGAACATGTTCATAAACACCACTTGAGAGTGTAGGTTCATTACGAGTATAGTGAGTATGACCTGCCATAATATGAGCCTCCTGATACTGTGCCAGCAGAGCGATAACCTTCTGAACATTCTTCTTTGTTGAGTTAACAAGAGGTATATGCACGCAGAGAATAACCAATTTATCCTTCGGCACAAACGATAAATCCTGTTTGAGCCACTCATACTGCTCATCACTAAAACCTAACGAGTAGTCGCCACCCTTACTATTAGAATTCCACAACATATCACGCATGCAGACGATATGTGCATCACTACGATTCCACGAGTGGTTTATCGGACCGAAGATATCCTCAAACAGACGCTGTGCCTTAATATTGTAGGTGGATGATGTCTCATCTGCCTCAATAGGCTGCGATGGGTTAAAGTAGAGATAGTCGTGGTTACCCATAGTCTGATAGATAGGAATACCTGTCTTACTCTTCGACATATGATCTCGCATATATGGCAAGTGTGGATTAGTATCCTTACTATCACCTGAACTTACAATATCTCCAAGTGTTACGCCATAACAAGGAATACCCTTACTCTCCGCAAGAGCCTTAATATGAGGCACAGACTCGGTCTGGAATCGCTTACGAGAAGCCTCACTACTACACTGTGGGTCAGCAAGGCAGAAAAGTGCGAACTTACTCTCCTTACCTCCGGCATTTTTAGTCAAAGTAAAGTTATATACAAACCTCTCAGGCTCATACTTAGTATAGAACTGCGGATGGCCTTTACTATTCACCATCGCCATACAATCTGCCGGAAGAGAGTAGTAGATATACCATGTATCTTTATGCGGTTTAAGGCTATAACTACCGTCTGATGCAGTCTGAACGACAGTAAAACCATCCGACACAGATACTCCTGCTGCAGGAGTGCCGTCGTTATATGTAATAATACCCTTTGCCACAGACCCTGGTTCAGGCTCTGGTTCAGGCATACCCGCACTTGAGTAAAACTGACCATCTTTCAGATCCTCTCGTTTCTCAATCTGTGCATAATCGTCAACTGAGAGATTTACAGTATAAGCCTTTCCCGCCTCAAACTTAGCCTTAGGGATATGACAGAAGGTATAACTCTCTTTATCGGTCTCAATATCGTAGAGCACCTTCTCTTCAGTGGTCAAGTCAACTGTAGCAGTTGCAACCCATCCATCTATAGATGTACCCTTTGCTGGACTTGCATAAGTCAGAGTAAGCGACTTGCTCTCAGCCGAGAGCATTGTTGCAGAGGTAATATCCAAAGTACTCGCTCCTACAAAGCCTTTTTGCTCCGAGGTCATAGTTACGGAACGTATCTCTCGCTCCTTAGGTAAGGTTATATCAAAGCGTACAGCCGACACAACAACCGATAGTGCCACATTGGTATTATCATCCTCTGAAGAGGAGCCAAAAAGCACAACCTTATCTTTCAGATTGTTTCCCTTTTGTGCAGAGTAACTCTGAGTCTGAGGAATTGTAATATTTATACAGCCACTACCTATAGTTGCTGCAGTTGCAGGATATAGAGCATAAAGAGGCTGTCCTCCCGCCTGAATAGAACCATTAAACCTACCGTTAGCACTGCCTGCACCATTTGCAAGAGTAAAGGTTGACTGCTGAGTCAGATTTGTAACAAGCAACTTATCACTCTCACTCCAATAAGCCATAAGGTTATCACTACTTACAATAGCAGAGGCTCGAGTATTATTATTGATTTTAGCCGTAATTGTTGTTATCTCCTCGCTTGGAGGTGTTACGACAGGCTCATCTGTAATACCATTGTCGCTCTTCGAGCAAGAGGTAATAGACAATAGAATTACAAAGACAAAAAGTATAACTCTATACATGATATTTTAGGTTTTTAGGTTTTACAGGCCAAAGATAGGAAAAAATTTGTATTTTTGTAGTTACAAAAGATAATAAAGTTATGAAAGCATTTGTTTTTCCAGGACAAGGCTCTCAATATCCAGCAATGGGAAAAGAGTTGTATAACAACTCTACAGCAGCAAAAGAGCTATTTGAGAGAGCTAACGATATTCTCGGATTTCGCATTACAGATATAATGTTTGATGGCACAACAGAGGAACTCAGACTCACCAACGTTACCCAGCCCGCAGTATTCCTTCACTCTACAATATTAGCAAAAATGCTGGGCATTACTCCAGATGCCGTTGCTGGGCACTCTTTAGGAGAGTTTTCGGCCCTTGTTACATCAGGTGCTATCGAGTTTGAAGATGGTCTTAGACTTGTATCTAAGCGTGCTGCAGCAATGCAGAGAGCTTGTCAAGAACAAGCCGGCACAATGGCAGCAATACTCGGTCTATCAAATGATAAGATTGAGACGATTTGCGCCATGTGTAACGGTATTGTGGTAACAGCGAATTACAACTGTCCCGGACAAACTGTAATTTCAGGCAGTGTAGAGGCTGTAAATGAGGCCTGCCAAAGACTCAAAGAGGCAGGAGCTCGTCGTGCAATTACTCTCGCTGTTGGAGGTGCATTTCACTCTCCACTTATGCAAAGTGCAAGAGAAGAGCTTGAGCAAGCCATTGCTCAAGTAGAATTTATTACTCCACTCTGCCCTATCTATCAAAATGTGGATGCACTCCCATATACCGACCCTCAAAAAATTAAAGAGAATCTTATAGACCAACTAACCTCTCCCGTACTATGGGAACAGAGCGTGAATAACATGATTGCAAATGGCATTACCTCTTTTACAGAGGTTGGTTGCGGCACTGTTCTCAGAGGACTTATTAGCAAGTGTTCAAGCAATGTAGAGGCCGAGAGCATAAGCTATCTTTAAGATTTTTACAATTTTTCTGAAAAAATTTAATAAAGAGTGGTGCATTTCCACTCTTTTTTACTATATTTGTGGCGGTTAGTAAATCAAAAAGCGTAAACATGAGTTCATTAATCGACTTTTTCAACAATCAAGAGACTGAAAACAAAGGTCTTTTGCATAAAAATAATATTATCAAGCGAAGCATCATCGCCTACATGGCAGCTAACGGTGAAAGCACACTTGCAGAGCTGACAAAGGAACTAAGAATCAGTGTACCAACAATCACTAAGCTCGTTCAAGAACTATGTGATGAGGGTATTGTAACAGACTTAGGAAAGGTTGAAACCCCAGGAGGTCGTCGTCCAAATGTCTTTGGATTAACAAATACAGCAATATATTTTGCCGGCATCAATGTAGGCCGAGACCGCATGACATTTGTCATTACAGACCTTCAGAACAACATTATCAAAGAGGTGGTAGATGACAGCTTTGAGCTTAGCGACCGTACACAATGTTTGGATAAGATTTGTGATAACATCGACAACTTTATCAACACCTGCGGCATAGACAAGAACCATATTCTCGGTATTGGCGTATGCATTGTAGGTCGTGTAAACACACAGCAGGGTCGTTCTTACAAGTACTTCACAAGCGTTGAGACATCTCTAAAAGAGATTATCGAGCAGCGTGTAGGCATCCGTGTATTGGTTGAGAATGATACTCGTTCTCGTTGCTATGCAGAATATACTTATGGGCGTTCTAAGGATGAGAGCAACGTACTCTACCTCCACTTAGGTCTTGGTGTGGCTATCGGTATTGTTGTTAATGGCAAGCTATTCTATGGAAAGAATGGTTTTGCCGGCGAGTTTGGTCATATTCCATTCTTCGATAACGAGAAGATATGCTTCTGTGGTAAGAAGGGCTGCCTTGAGACTGAAGTGTCAGGTCTTGCCATAGAAGAGAAGATGAGTGAGCTTATTCGAGGTGGAGCAAACTCTATCCTGCGTCCAAAGTACGAGAGTGGCGAGACTATCCATATAAACGACATTATCAACGCTGCACGTAATGACGACAACCTCTCAATAGAGCTTATCGAGGAGGCTGGAGAGAAGATTGGTAAGGCTGTAGCTATTCTTATCAACATTTTCAATCCAGAGACCGTCATAGTGGGAGGAAACCTTGCAGCTGCAGGTGATTACATTATGTTACCACTTAAGAGTGCAACAAATAAATACTCACTCAACCTTGTATATAAGGATACCAAATTCCGTCTGTCAAAGATGAGTGCAAATGCTCCTGCATGGGGTGTTGCAATGCTTATTCGCAACCAGGTAATTGGTCTGTAATATGATTTTACAGGGCAAAACGTGCATACTTCGTAGTGTCGTCTCTTCGGATGTCGGCACTATTCTTTTATGGGAGAATGACTCCTCTATTGCTCAATATAGCGATACTCATGAGCCATACACACAAGAACAGATAGAGCAATTTATAGAAAATCAGCAGTTTGGACTAAAAGCTAATGGCCAAATTCGTCTGATGATAGAGGTTGACAATAAGGTTATTGGTGCAATAGATTTATTTGACTACAATGGCAAGCAAGCTGAAGTAGGTGTGTTAATTTACAACAAACGCTTACGAAACAGAGGTTATGCTACAGATGCACTTCAAACAGTCAAAAGCTATGCACGGAGTTTGAATATAGAGTCTTTAAGTGCTGTAATTGATGATAATAATATAGCCAGCATAAACCTTTTCAGAGGTTGTGGATTTGTAAAAACAGATAAAAACAGATACCTTTGTAGTATGAAAAGAGTAGTAGCCCCTTCAATACTGTCTGCCGACTTTGGCAATTTAGAGCGAGATACACTGATGCTTAATCATTCAGAGGCTGAGTGGGTGCATGTAGATGTGATGGATGGAGTGTTTGTACCAAACATTTCATTCGGATTTCCGGTACTTACTGCCGTTACAAAGATAAGTACCAAGGTTATAGATACTCATTTAATGATTTGCGATCCTATTCGCTATGTTGAACGATTTGTAAAGGCTGGTTCGCACTATGTTACTTTCCACTATGAGGCTGCTGAGGATATAGAGGCCTGCATAGATGCTATTCATAATGCAGGGGCAAAGGCTGGTATAAGCATCAAGCCACAGACCGAGCCTGAGGTATTAGAGCCGTGGCTTTCTAAGCTTGACATGGTGCTTGTAATGAGTGTAGAGCCTGGCTTTGGAGGACAATCCTTTATGCCATATTCACTCGACAAGGTGCGTCGTCTGAGGAGTATGATTGAGCGCATTAATCCTAACTGTCTAATTGAGATTGACGGAGGAATATCGGCTGCAAATGCTGCTGAAGTATTTACGGCCGGGGTAGATGTTGTTGTTGCAGGCTCAGCTGTATTCTGTGCAGAGAATCCTGAGGCTGAAATAGTAAAAATACTGAACGCATAATGATTTCAATTGATAATTTATCTGTTAGCTTCGGTGGTTGGACACTATTCGATCAGATATCGTTTCTAATCAATCCAAAAGACCGAGTAGGTCTTGTAGGTAAAAACGGAGCTGGAAAGACTACCATACTCAAACTCATAGCAGGTCTTGAACAACCAACATCAGGTGCGGTAACTCGTAACGCTGATTGTACTATAGGCTATCTACCTCAACAGATGCAGGTTGCAGATACTACGAGTCTAATTGAAGAGACTGCAAAGGCTTTTGAAGAGGTACTCTCCATAGAGGCTCAGATAGAGAGGCTAACAGCCGAAATTGCTACACGTACAGACTACGACAGCGAGAGTTATGAAAAGTTGTTGCATCAACTCAATGACGCAAATGACCGTTATCACATCTTAGGTGGAGATACACGAGACGCAGATATTGAAAAGACTCTATTGGGTCTTGGTTTTAAGCGTGAAGAGTTTACAAAGCCGACAAGTACATTCTCTGGAGGTTGGAGAATGCGAATTGAGTTGGCAAAGTTACTTTTGCGTCGTCCTTCTATCTTCCTGCTTGATGAGCCGACAAACCACCTTGACATAGAGTCTATACAATGGCTTGAAGAGTATTTGAAGAACTATAACGGTGCAGTGCTGCTAATCTCCCACGATAGAGCCTTTCTTGACAATGTAACGACTCGTACAATAGAGTTATCATTGGGTAAAATATACGATTACAAAGTACCTTATTCACAGTTCGTTACCCTTAGAGCTGAGCGTCGTGCGCAACAACTTGCTGCATATCAAAATCAACAACGACTAATCGAGAAGAGCGAGGAGTTTATCGAAAAGTTCCGTTATAAGCCTACCAAATCAAACCAAGTCCAATCTCGTATCAAGCAACTTGACAAATTGGAGAGAATAGAAGTTGAAGAGGAGGATTTGGCAACACTCAATATCAAATTCCCACCTGCACCTCGTTCAGGTCAAATTGTGGCAGAGGTAAAAGAGGTCGGAAAGGCTTTTGGTACTCATCGTGTATTCTCAGGTGCCGAGTTTACAATTCACAAAGGAGATAAGATTGCTCTTGTAGGCCGCAATGGCGAGGGTAAGACAACCTTTGCTCGCATACTTATAGGCGAGACAGAGCCTACAGAGGGTAACATAAAGATAGGAGCCAATGTAAATATAGGTTACTTTGCCCAAAATCAAGACGACTTAATGGATGGCGAGTTTACAGTCTATGACACCCTCGACAGAGTGGCTGTAGGCGACATACGTACTCGTCTGCGTGATATTTTAGGAGCTTTCCTTTTCCGTGGAGAAGATGTTGACAAGAAGGTTAAGGTACTCTCAGGAGGTGAACGATCTCGACTTGCGATGGCTCGCATGATGCTTGAACCTCACAACCTGCTTGTTCTCGATGAGCCAACAAACCATATGGATATGCGCTCGAAGGATATTCTAAAGGAGGCCATACGCAAGTTTGACGGAACAGTTGTCCTTGTATCGCACGATAGAGAGTTCCTTGACGGCATTGTCGATAAAGTCTATGAGTTCCGAGATGGAGGTGTAAAAGAGTATCTTGGCGGCATTTACTACTTCCTTGAGAAACGTAAAATAGAGAACCTACACGAGATAGAGCGCAAAGAAGTTCCTACTCAGAGTGCATCACCGGTAGCTCAATCCCAGGGCAAGCTCAACTATGAACAGAAGAAGGAGCAAGAGAAACTCATTCGTCGTCATCGCAAAGTTGTTGAGACAATTGAGGCTCAAACTGCTGAGGTTGAGAAGCAGATTGCTCAATACGATGCGAAGTTTGCCACAGCTACAGAATACAACTCAGATGATTACAAGGCTTATGACACTCTAAAACAGCAACTCGACCACCTTATGCATGAGTGGGAGAAGGCTGTCTATGAGTTAGAGTTAATTGAGGAGGGTTGTTAGCGTTGCGCTATTGACATTTAGTCTTTTTTTTTGCTAATTTTGTAACAAAATAGAGAAATATGAGTAACAACAATATCGTTTTTGGCATTCGTCCTGTTGTAGAGGCAATCGAGTCAGGCAAACAGATTGAGAAGATTTTTATTCGCCGAGGAGCTGAGGGTCAGTTGATGACCGACCTTAGAGACCTCTGCTTTCGCCATCGCCTGCGTGTGCAGGAAGTTCCTGTCGAGAAGCTAAATCGTCTTGTTCGTGGTAGTCATCAAGGGGTGGTTGCTCAGATTGCCGAGATTGATTATGTTGAAGTCCAAGATATTTTAGAGCGAGTTCCTGAAGATGAGACTCCGCTTATAGTCCTTTTTGATGGAGTTACAGATGTTCGCAACTTCGGAGGTATTGCTCGTAGTGCCGAGTGTGCAGGTGCGCATGGCATTATCACATCACTCAAGAGTTCTGCTCCTGTAAATGCAGAGGCTATGAAGTCAAGTGCAGGTGCATTGGCACGTATTCCGGTCGCTCGTGTAGGCTCTGTACGTAACACTATTAAAGCTCTACAGGTTGAGGGTTTCCAGATTGTTGCAGCAACTGAGCATAGTCGTAAACTGATGTACGATGCAGACCTTCGTAAGCCAACCGTTATTGTTATGGGTTCTGAGGAGAAGGGTATATCAAAAGAGGTTCTCAAGCTATGTGATGAGCAATTAGCAATCCCTATGATTGGAGCTATAGAGTCTCTAAACGTATCAGCTGCTGCAGCCATTATGCTCTTTGAAGTTGTCCGTCAAAGAATTGGAGAGTAAATTTATACATAGCAGACTTGGAGCTATAACGCTCTGTCAAAGCAACCGAGCTAGACACATTGCTATCTCAATCAAAGCTTCTGGTCAGGTCCGCTTATCCTATCCCTATTGTGTAAGCAGTATCAAGGCCTTAGAATTTCTTGAGAGCAAAATATCATGGATTGAGAGAACTAAAGAGAAGATTGTCCAAAGAGCCACTCCTCACTCCGAGGAGGAGATTAAGCAATTACGCATAAAGGCTAAACAAACCCTCCCTCAAAAGGTAGAGACTCTTGCAGCAAAGTTCGGCTTCAAATATGGGCGAGTAACAATTAGAGCAACCCATAGTAAGTGGGGCTGTTGTACTGCATCTAACAATCTATCTTTATCTCTCTTTCTTGCAGACCTGCCAGAAGAGCTACAAGACTTTGTAATACTACATGAGTTGTGTCATACTGTTCACCACAACCACTCCGCATCATTCCACACTCTACTCAATAGTTGCACTAACGGCAAAGAGGCTAAACTTAACAGAGAACTTAGAAAGTATCACCCGATATGATTCGCAAAGCAAAAATAGCAGACATTGAGCAAATTATGGAGATTATTCATGATGCACAATCTCTTCTTAGTAGTCTTGGGGTAGATCAGTGGCAAGATGGCTACCCTACTGCCGAGATTATCCATTCTGACATCAATAATGGCGAGTGCTTTGTAGTAGTTGAAGAGGGCCAAATAGTAGGTTCTGTGGTCATTAGCTTTGCTGGCGAACCAACATACAAAATAATTGAGGGAGAGTGGATGAATAGTGCTCATTATGCTGTCATTCATCGTTTGGCTGTTCGCAAATCTGCTCGTGGCAAGGGATATGCAAAGTATTTTTTTGACTATGCCGAGCTATTATGCCAACAAGAAGGATTACACAATATCAGAGTCGATACTCATGCTGACAATAAAATAATGCAGACTCTTTTAAACAGTTTAGGCTATACTTCTTGTGGCACTATCACACTTACATCAGGAGCAAAACGCATAGCATTCCAAAAAGAGTGGTAGTAACCCATTGAAAGAATATTGTAGCGTTTTTGTTTACAAGCATATTTTTTGCTAACTTTGCGCCGATGGCAGACTATAAAAATATAAACATACGTAACAAGCGTGCTACCTTCGATTATGAGATATTGGAGGAGTACACTGCCGGCGTTGTACTTTATGGTACTGAGATAAAGTCTATCCGCATGAGCAAGGTTTCAATGGTGGATAGTTACTGTTATTTCTCAGAGGGCGAGTTATGGATTCGTGGTGTAAATATTGCTGAGTATAGTTGGGGTACATGTAACAATCATGTTCCAAAACGAGATCGCAAGCTGTTGCTCACTGCCAAAGAGCTTGCTAAGCTTAGTCGAGCAATGCAAGACAAAGGACTAACCATTGTTGGACTTAGGCTATTCCTCAATGAGCGAGGTTTGGCAAAGATTGTTATCGGTCTTGCACGTGGCCGCAAGAGTTATGACAAGCGTGAGTATCTAAAAGCTAACGACGCACGTCGTGAGATTGACCAAGCTCTAAAACGATATAAAAGCTAAATTATGGCACTGATACTTTGTATAGAGACGGGGACAGAGGTCTGTTCTGTAGGATTGGTAAACAATGGAGTGCTTATCTCTCTACGCGAGAGTGATGCAGGTCGCGACCACGCCAAAAAGGTTGCTGTATTCGTCGATGAGCTCCTCAAAGAGAATGATATCCAACCAGATCAGATAGATGCCGTAGCTGTAGGCGAAGGCCCTGGTTCATATACAGGTCTAAGAATTGGTGTCTCATTTGCCAAAGGTTTGTGTTATGCATTAGGCAAGCCTCTTATTGCAGTTTCATCCCTTGCCGCACTTACCGCTGTAGCAATTGAGGATTATCAAGCCGGTATTATTGACATAGATAATTGGGATAAGGCTCTACTATGCCCCATGATTGATGCTCGACGCATGGAGGTATATGCTCAAGTATTTGACAATAGTGGCAAAGCGCTCAACGATATAGCAGCAGAGGTGGTTACAGAGAGTAGCTTTGAGACATTCAGAGCCACAGCAGACCAATTTATCATCTTTGGAAACGGTGCTGCGAAGTGTTGCGAGATTTTAGGCGCAAAGTATATTGACATTGCTCACTCTGTACGAGGTATGGCATCTATCGCAAATGCCAAATTTGAGGTTAATGACTTTGTAGATGTGGCATACTTTGAGCCATACTATCTAAAAGACTTCGTTGTAACTACATCTCGTAAGAAACTATTCTAACTCAACACTATCTCTCATCCCCATTGCGAGCACAGATAAGTTTGTAGTCGCAATATTGACATGCATGTATATCTTCGACCTGAGTAAATGGCTGTGCAGGGTCAAATAGGCAAGAGAGAGCATTAAACACCTCTCGCTCAAACGGTTCTGCAATAGCACTATAGCTCTCTACCGGTATAGACTTTTTACTTATACCTTGTCCCTGTTTCAATAGTGGAGAATACTCTTTATTGTACATATCTCGCAGATAGTACAGTGCCGGCTGGACATCACGGCCTGTTTTATAATACTCAATCATTGAGTAGATTAATGTATTAATCGTGTTGCTAACCCTATCTGCACTCTTGCCATTAAACAGGCGCTCAAAACCTGGGAAGAGAAGATGTGCGCCACCGGTCTTATAGTCAATAATTCTAAGCTGTCCATTATCCAGACTATCAACTCTATCTGCTCGACCTTCAAAGAGAATAGATAGTTGTTTATTTGCAGACTCGAAAGAGAACTCTTTATCAAACACGCTCTCAAGAGCCTCTACTATAAAATTGCTATGCACTATATCGTAACCCACAAGATTATCAGCAAGATAGCGTATTACAATCTGTCTGATGATTGACAACTCTCCACGCAAATTATCCTCTTGAACCTCCTTACCATTAAAATAGACCTCACTAATTGCTTGATCTACCGTTTTTTCTATCTCAGCCCTACTCTTTTGAGACAGTAAATATGCGACATTGCCCTGTCCAACCATATCGGAATATAAAATCTCAGCCGCACGGTGGAATATATTTCCAAAGGTCTTATCATCCATACCCTCCTCAAGTGGCTCATCAGCCTTAATTTTAGCTATATACTTAAAGTAGAAACGCAGAGGACACTGTACAAATGTTGAGAATGCTGTTGGAGAGAGAGGTTTTTCCTTAGATGTATAGCGACCAAGTTCTGCCATAATAGCGCTATCTTTAGCAATCTCTATCTTACCATTCTCAACCAAATTAAGTTCTACTGCAACCTTTGTAAAGTTAATCGGAAGCGATGACTCATACTCCAACTGTCTAATATAACGGCTCGGCTCTCCTGAGCCCTTTTCATCTGATTGTGAAGCATATACAAGCCACACTCTCTCTGCTCGCTGGATAAGGCGATAGAAATAGTAGGCATACACTCCCTCATGATGTTCAACAGTCGGAAGGCCGTATGCGAAACGTAGATTATATGGTATAAACGAGCCCTGAGAAACCTTTGTTCCAGGGAAGTTACTATCACTCATAGATAGCACAATAACATTCTTGAAATCAAGATTTCTCGTCTCAAGGATTCCCATCACTTGCAGTCCCTCTAAAGGTTCTCCCTCAAATGGAATTCTAACACTCTGCAGATGGCGTCTAATAAGTTGGCGGCATATAGAGCTACTCATCTCTATATGGCATTGGCCAATCATATTTTCCAATTTTCTCAGACTCTCACGGCTCTGCAGCAGATACTCTATACGCCACTTTGTATCAAAAGTATCTATAAAGGTATCTATAACCATTGTAAGCACAGAGTCCATATACCTCATCAACCCTGTAGCACTATCTACAACACAAAATAGATTGCTTGCAAATGGCAAAGTAGATAGAAGGCTATATGGGACATTAAAGATACGCTGCTCTACAATCTGTTTACGAATAGATGCAATACTATCCGAAGCCTGCTCGACAATATATGGATGTGTTAGCAACCCATCCACATCTACATAGTAGAACGTAGTCTCACCATTACTCTGTCGAGCATGATGCTGTAGCTCTATCAACCTCTCGACAAACGAATATGCAAGAGTCTGTCTAAGAGGGTATCCCATTGTAACATTAACGCCACCCGCCTCGCCGAGTCTATCATTTTTAAGTTCTTCAGGCAGGGCATATAAAAGTGGCATGAGCAGATTTTCATCAGTAAGGACAATAGCCGTATCTCTATCAAGAGGTTTGATCCGCCCATTTTCATCTGTACCGGCAATATCTTTCAGTATCTCTACCAAATAGCTACATTGAGCAACCGAGGTGGCAGTAGATACAACATTAAGTTCTGTAATGGTCTCTCTTAAGTCTCTGTGCGACACAGGACTATCCGACGGGAAAGCTGCCACATTCGATCTTACAAAGCGACCAGCCTCCTCAATGCGGTTATTAAAATAGTAGTCGCTGTAATCCCAAAAGAATTCAGTATTATATACAATCTTAAGATACTCAAACAGTTTTACCTCACAACTACACAAGGCATTAAATCCGACAACTACATACTTATTATCTGCCAACAATGGTGCTGTTGATTGTGCTATCACCTCAGCAGCCTTACGGTATATCATGCCTGTATATCCGATACCCAGACAAGTTAGATGCTCCTTATACTCGTTATATATCGTTGCCAAAGAGCGCCAAATCTTCAAAAACTTCTCTTTTTGATTGGACAATGACTCTCCACTACCTAAAGTATTCCAGAATTGTCGAATAGTCTTTAGTTGACTCTCTGATAAGTAGTCCACGTCGGACTCCAACTCCTTCATATCGGCAATATTTGCAAACAGATGCTCTGCATTTATCTGATACTTATCTATCATATCAAAATCTGCTATAAGCATCTCGCCCCAATGGTAGAAATGGTCAAAGTCCTCTGTGTGATACTTTGAGTATATAGCGTATAGTTCAGCAATAAGGCGAAGCCTGTCTGCAGCATAGAGGCCCGATATTTGGCTCATCAACTCATCAACCGTAACAAAATGCGGAGTCCATATAGGTCGCTGAGCAACAGAGAGTAATGCTTCAGAGAAGAATAGTCGTGCACGTTGAGATGGGAAGAGCATAGTAAGACCTGAAATACTCTGCCCATATTTGTTATACAGTTGCTCGGCAACCTCTTCTAAGAAACTCTTCATTATCAATAAAATTACTCAACCACTAATATCTCGCCACCAAAAAGGGTGTTACGATTACGTATAATCATAGGCCTACCCTTGTATAGTATCTTTGCCGAGGTCGATGTTACAGCCTCCAATCGCTCTGAAACTGAGATATTAACCACAGCTTCATGAGAAGCCTCTATATTAGAAGATACAGTCTTTAGGCCGAAACCCTCCATCTTGGCTGTAGAGATAGCCAGGCTAAAATAGCGACACTCTCCCCCAATCTTTAAGCGACTCTTACCTGTACACTCTATCAGCGTATCTAACGCCTTAATATTAATCATTACCGTAGCACCGCCTTTAACAACCATATCCAACAAACGGCACTCCAACACCCCCTCAAAGGTAGCTGTGGCATGATTTATCGAGATATTGTCGAACTCCTTATAATAGACCGTAACCTCAGTAGGAATAACTGCAGGCTTTAAGTCTGTGCGCTCTATAATCTGCAAAATACCATTTTTATCAACACCTGCACGAAAGCGAGAAGAGCTATCACCCTTGGTATCATAGACAATCTTGAGTTGTTCGTCTGTCTCTACTCTCTTAAAGGTTATCTTTATAGCACCATCCACAACAACTTTTGAGAATGGAGATAGCCACTCTGTTTTAGGTGTTGATATAGAGCGAACAACAGTTGTCAAAGAGTCTGGCCGCACCACTACATTAGCAGTTTGAGCAGATACTTGAAGAGTTACAAGTGTAAATAGTATAAAAAATACTTTCTTCATAATTATAGAATTTGATGTAAAGATAGCAATTTTTTAACAAACAGTATCTTTTTTATCCATCTTTCATTTTTAGTCAACCCCCTATGCCACAAAAAGAGATATAAAAAATAGCATATCCATACAAATATTGCTATATTTGCATCCTAAAAATTAGAAGATTATGAAAAAATTATTGATTATCATCGCCATTACTTTTACAACTATAAGTTGCGTAAATGGTCTAAACGGATATAAAGAGACGGATAAGACTTTTGAGATTGGAAGTACTGTAAATGCCTATTTCAGATTTATAAGACCTGGCAAAGAGAATGGTTTCCCACGAAATGTTATAGCATCCTATGCAAGTGAAGAGGAGATTACACTATTACTTAGCCTTGTGGGAGACAACACAGGCTCAATATACGATTTGATAGACAACCCATACTCTGACAAGTCAAAAGCTTACAAAGCCACACAAGAGAAGTTTGGTGATTTCAACCCTCACACCTCCCTTTTCCGCTACTATACACACAAAGATGGTAACGAATGGATACTTGAGAGTGGTCCTTGCTACTACTACTGCTTCAGCGAGCAGATAACAAAGATTGCTATTACCAGCAACGCTGATTGGGATAGTGAGCATACTGCAGGAAAGGACTTAAGCGAGCTATTTGTTGCTGAGTTTGCTTCGCTTTCTGATTATGTACAGCGTGGATTTACAGGCTCTCCTGAGACATATATTCGCAAAGAAGTTAATCTTCTGACACCATCTGACCTCTCGCTATTAATGGAGAGAGATTGGAATATCTTTGGAGGTTATGACATTAGCTTTGTTACAACCACCATTCCTGAAAATATATACAATCACACAATAACCATCACCTTTACCCTTGACACAGGTGAGACAATTAGCTACTCAAAAAATTTAGCAATACACTCCAACTAATATTTATTGACACACTTAAGCCATAAGATTGGCTGAGAATTTGTAACAAATCGTCTCGTAACTAAAAAATATAATGTTATGAGACGATTTTTTACTCTATTTACCTCTATTTCAGCACTACTTCTAAGTGTAAGCTGTAACGATGACGATTGGACACCTCGTCAACAGATTAACCGCATCGACAAGCTCATTAGTGATTACCCTGCCACATCTGATGACTTGCGACAATTCATTAGCGACATCGAAAATGGCGTATGGGAGATTGACAATTGGATTACCTATCTCAATGGCAATGTTTGGAGCACATCTTATAGTGGGTTTACAAATATTGCATACGGCAAAGGTAGTCAATTTCTCGACCTTATATTCTATCAAGATGGCACTTGTAAGCAATGCTATCTATATGCCCCTGCGCCATACAACAACATCCCCTACCCATATCTCTACACCACTCTATTATGGAGTTTTGACAATGAAGCAATGACAATCCAGCTGACAAATACAGACTATCAGGCAGCAGGAAGTCCATACGCACAAACCACCCTCAAACTACGATACTACCGCTATGGTGAGTTTATTATGGACGGCCTACAACCATCTGCAGAGTCGCTTAACGGATATACAATCCGATATATAGGCGATATTGAAGGCGCACAGACAAGAAGTGAGTATGAAAACAAATTCAAAGATGAGACTATCTTTGCCTCTCAGAATGGTGAAGCATTCAGATAAAACAACTTTTTGCGTTGTGTATTTGAATAGTATTTGGAGATCTGGAGAATTTTATTGTATAAGAACATTCCAGAGCCTCCGAAAGATAAACTAAACATCTCCACACTTTCTTTTTGTAATAACCACTTTGAGATTCACTACGAGGATACTCCTTTAGAAGAGAACTATGCAGAATATACTCATGGGAGCACTCAAGATGACTATCTTTTTAACTAATACAATATAGGAGCCCGATTGGGCTCCTATACTATTAATATTGTTACTCTGTTTAGTAGCCGAAAATCTGCTCTTGGCTAACAAACTCAACCTCTCCGAGTGTTTTGAGGTAGTTCATATCAACATCATTTTTATCGCCAAGGATGCAGTAGATATACTTATTATCCTTAATATGGCTCTGCTGGAACTCTACCACATCTGCAAGAGTCATAGTCTTAACACCGTTATAGACTGCCTCAGTACGGTTGAAGTCGGTAATTCCGAAGTGCATATCGCCGATATACTTCCACAGCACATCCATCTTAGTTGTTCGACCTGTAGCCATACCTGTCAGCAGGCCCTGCTTTGTCAGTTCAAAGGCTGCCTCAGACTGCGGCATATTCTCAATAATCTCATCAAAAGCCTCGATAGCCTGCTGCATCTTATCATTCTGGGTTGCAATAAAGGCGTGGAAATAGTACGGCTCGTTACAAGTTGCGCCCTGACCGAGGTATGCGTAAGAGGAGTATGCAAGACCGCGAGCCTCACGCATCTCTTGAAAAACAATTGCATTCATACCTCCGCTGAAGTACTCGTTATATAGGCGGGTAACAGAGTCGAGCTTTACATCGAACATATCTCCACCACAGGCGTACTGCATATAGTATATCTGCTTTGCATCATACTGCGCAAAGACAACCTTTGGCTCTGTAACCTCAACATTCGGAGTGCTCTTATACTCTACAGGTATCAGATTCTCAGACACAACGTGAGAGGCATTGAGCTGCTTTGCAAGTTCACGCTTACTCATAGGACCATAGTAAAGGATACGGTGCTGATAGTTCTTCAGACCACGAATCTTATCGAGCAGAGTCTCTGACTCAAGGGCCATAAGTTGCTCATTTGTAAGGGTTGTGCGGGCAACATAGTCGCTACCATAGACAACGTAACGCTGCAGAGCACTATAGTTTGCACGCTGGTTGGTCTTACTATTTGTACGTTCCTTAATCAAATCATTTTTGACCTCGACAAGCACATCCTCATCTCCCTTAACATTGGTCATATAATCCTCAGCAAGCGCCATAGCTGCAGGCATATTCTCTGCAATACCGGAGATAGTTACATAGAAGTTAGTTTTTGACGGAGAAAGAGATATATCACATGCAAGCTCATATTGCTCACGCATAATTGATGCAAGGCTCTTACAATCTGTCCCAAGCATAGTCATATAGTCCCTCGCAATAGAGAGTGTTGGGTCTGTATCAATACCAAAATCGTAGAGATACACAAGCTCAAATCGCTCATTAAGTTCATTCTGCTTATAGAGCACCTCAAGACCATTATCAAGGGTAAAGATATCCATATCACGCTCATAATCGGTAAAACGAGGAGCAATAGGCTCTACCTGACTTGAAGCAACTTGTGCAAGAAACTCGGACTGTGTATCACGATTAGTGGCAATCGGTGTAATCTGCGGTTTGTCTATCTTCTTCTGATTTTTATCCTCACCCTGATGCTTATAGACAGTTACAAGGCCCTGAGCTGTCAATTTCTCATTTGCCCATGCAACCACATCAGCCTTTGTAAGTTTACCTACACGGTCAAGAGTTGTTACAACCTCCTCCCAACTATTGCCATTGATAAATGAGAGTACCATAGAGTAGCAACGATCAAAATTGCTCTCATAGGAGACCATCAAATCTCGCTTATAGTTGGAAATAATTGCATTGAGGATACTCTCGTCAAACTCACCACGTTTCAGAGTCTCGACCTGCTCAAGCAGTAACGTTTCTACCTGTTCAAGAGTCTGGCCCTCTTTTGGCATACCCATAAGCATCATAAAGCCTGCATCCGAAAGTTGGTCGCCCGATGCACCTGCATAGAGAACCTTCTGGGTCTGAATAAGGTTTTGGTCGATAATACCGCAGTAAGAATTGCTCAAAATAGAAGGTACTATATCGAGCATCAAAGCATCATCACTTGTTGCAGAACCTGTAAGCCAACCAGCAAAGAGCATCTCACTCTCTAAGCCCCACACCTCAGCTCGACGAGGCTCTGTAACAGGAGTAATCTCTCCCTCAACGCTTTGTGGCAACTGCTCATTTGGAGTCATATCGCCAAAGTAGTTATCAATAATCTTTATAACCTCATCCGGATCAAAATCACCCGACATACATACTGCCATGTTATTTGGCACATAGTAAGTATTATAGTAGTTCTTGATATTTGTAATTGACGGATTCTTTAGATGCTCCTGCTTACCCAAAACAGAGTGCTGACCGTATGGATGATTAGGCATCATTAAGTTAAGAAACTTCTCAATAACCTTATTATTATCACGAGTAAGGCTCATGTTATACTCCTCATATACAGTCTCAAGCTCTGTATGAAAACCTCGAATAACGGCATTCTTAAAGCGCTCTGACTCAACCTTTGCCCAATTTTCAATCTGATTTGACGGAATTTCGGACATATAGCTGGTCTCATCATAAGAGGTCCAAGCGTTACATCCATCGCCACCTATACTCTGAATAAGTTTATCATACTCATTAGGTATAGATAGCTTTGAGGCCTGCTGAGAGACGTTATCAATCTCGGCATAGATCTTTTTACGTTCCTTCTCGTCTGTAGTAGTACGATAGAGTTCAAAGAGTCGCTCAATCTCATCAAGCAACGGCTTTTCTGACTGATAGTCGCTTGTTCCAAACTTATCTGTACCCTTAAACATAAGATGTTCAAAGTAGTGCGCAAGACCGGTAGTCTCTGCCGGATCATTCTTTGCTCCTACACGTACGGCAATCATGGTCTGAATTCTCGGTTGCTCCTTATTTACAGACAAATATACCTTCAGACCATTATCAAGAGTATAGATACGAACATTCATAGGGTCGTCAGCTACCTTCTGGTAACTATACTCCGAACAAGACGACAGTGTAAAAATTGCCACCGCCATCAAAATTAACCTTAACTGTTTCATAACGATATTATTTAGAATAGATTTACAACCCAATCCTTAACTACAGGATATATATCCTTAAAGACTGCAAGCAACATTATAAAGCTCAGTATAACCTTTATACCCGTGCCTACGATAAAGGAGAAGAATGAGCCCATACCCGATTTAAAGGCTCGCTTTGTATCTGAAGGATCTGCAATCAGTTCACCTGCTATTGCGCCTAAAAATGGGCCTATAATTGCGCCCACAATACTACCCATAACCATTCCTACAATAAGACCGGCTGTAGCACCTCGCTCACCAGCCTTACTACCACCAGATAGCTTTGTCATATATGCAGGAAGGATATAGTCTGCAATTGATACTATTATAGTAAGAATAAGATATACCCATACAGCTGTTGTTGTAATCTGCGAAAAAGAGCAAAAGTAGCAACACAGCAACCCTCCATAAGCAAGCGCCACACCTGGCAGTATCGGCACTATACAGCCGATAATACCTATAATTATAAATAGCACTGCAAGTACAGAGAGTAATATATCCATACTATTTTACCAATTTATTAGTTACCGTTTCAGGGAAGACAACCCATGGAGTAAAACTCTTAGCCTCTTCAAACTCCATTGCTGCATAGGAGATAATAATAACCACATCGCCTACAGAAGCCTTATGAGCAGCTGCACCATTTAAGCAGATTACGCCACTACCTGCCTCTCCAGGTATAGCATAAGTCTCAAGACGCTCACCATTGGTTACATTTACAACCTGTACCTTCTCGCCACGAATTATATTGGCCGCCTCCATGAGCAGACTATCAATAGTAATGCTGCCCACATAATCAACATTTGCCTGAGTTACTGTTACTCGGTGAATTTTTGATTTGAGAACCTCGATTATCATCTTTTGAAATTTAAGTTTCGTTTCTACTTAAGTTGGATATTATCTATAAGGCGAATCTCACCAGCCTGTACTGCAATACAGCCCTGAATACGCTCACTCTCCTCCCAATTTGCAACCTGCTGCAAAGAGAGTGCATCAACAGCTTGGAAGTAGATAACTTTAAGAAGAGGATTGCTTTCAACCTGAGAGACAACCCACTCTGTAAGTTGTTTAGGAGTCATCTCAGCCATCTTATCAACGGCCTGAGTGAGAACCTTATAAATATGAGGGGCTGCTACACGATGCTCTGGAGTAAGAAGTGTATTTCTTGAAGAGCGTGCAAGGCCATCAACATCTCTAATAATCGGACAATCGATAATCTCAAGTGTCAATCCCAACTGAGCGACCATAGCTCTGATGACTGCTATCTGTTGGAAATCTTTCTCGCCGAAATATGCCTTTGTAGGTTCTACAATAGCAAAAAGGCGACTTACAACCTGTGCCACACCGTTAAAGTGGCCAGGACGGGTAGCACCCTCCATAACTTTATCAATCTGCCCAAAGTCAAATACTCTTGTATCTGGCTCAGGATATATCTCCTCTACACTTGGGAATAGAACAAAATCTACTCCTGCCGCCTCAAGTAACGCAGCATCTGCCTCCGGTGTACGAGGATAGTTTTTTAAATCATTCTTATCATTAAACTGAGTCGGATTAACAAACACACTAACCACAACTATATCACACTCTTTACGAGCACGCTCTACAAGAGAGATGTGGCCCTGATGTAATGCTCCCATAGTTGGGACAAAGCCAATCGTCTTGTCTCTAAGTGGAAGCAATGCTTCTTGCAATTGAGCAACTGTAGAAAATGATTTCATTTTTCTCTTATTTTATGTCGCAAAGTTATAAAACTATTCAGAAAAGACAATAAAACTACACTATTTTTTGCATCACCTTCGGCTCCGAACAACTTATCACTACACTCTTTCCATCTGCTGTACGAATCAAGAACAGATTCTTTTTCGTTGTAGCGTACATAGTAAATTGTCCCAATCGCCTATTAGAGAAGGTTCCGAAGTAACCAAACAAACCTCCACAACCACCTGCCGATACTGTCCATGACATATCTTTAGATGAAAGCGAAGTAATATCAAGGATAATAGAGTTTGGGATAGTTACAGAGTCATAACGACGCAATACTGTTATAGCCGAAGATGATATCTCCAAACGCTGAGGAGAGTAACCCTCACAATAAAACACAATCCCTAATAGTATCGGCAGTGCAATTACAAGACCCACAATACCTCCAACAATACCTCCTGCAACCATAGTATATATCAGTAGCGAAATAAGCGCTACTGCAAATAGGAAATAGAGTGAAGTTATAATCCACACTCTTGCACTCCACGGGAAGGCCACAGTATATACTCTATTACTCTCCATACTTAAAACTGAACCTTAACGCCAACCATACCTGCTATGCCATATTGACGATAGTTTGCCCACTGATAAATATTTGCGTTTGCCAAATTCTTACCCTCCACAAATACCGTCCATTGCTTAGAGACATACCAATCAAACATAAGTCCCAAATCAACATAAGCCGGATAACTTATTGTAGCCGAACTTAACTGCTCTACAGCCTCTGTATCGGAATACATCATTGTCCACTTGGTATCACCAACTAAAGTTGCCAAAAGTGAGACTGCGAACTTTCTATGAGTGTATCCGATCTTCAAATCGCCCATATAAGATGGTTTGCAGTTATCAACTT
The DNA here is from genome assembly GCA_017381935.1 of Alistipes sp. Taxonomy (GTDB): domain Bacteria; phylum Bacteroidota; class Bacteroidia; order Bacteroidales; family Rikenellaceae; genus Alistipes. The sequence goes on along the minus strand of JAFOBG010000019.1, from coordinate 78,775 downwards.
CCGTTACAAAATCTGTATAAACCATACCCTTAAAGCCTAATGACATAAAGAGTGATGATATAGGCTTATACTCTACAGAGGCATTGACAGACCATACATTCTGGCGGCCCACAACTGCATCGAAGCCGTAGAGGTTATAATTATACCAATACAGAGCATTATCTATAAACGACATATTGGCATAGAGGCGATATGCCAACTTACAATTCTTAGTATGACCCGTAAAGCCAAAACGAGCATTATAAATTACCGTATTAGGTTTAGCCTCAATATTGTCTCCCAAAAGCAGTATATAAGGATTTGTTCTCTGTAGCTGCTGATATGAGTTATTTATAAATTTACTATCAACCTCTATATACGGCACAAAGATTCCGTTATCTTTCACATTAAGGCCTAAATATAGATAAGGTAGGATATGGTGCTTAGCCTCAACTGTAGCTAATGGCAGATTATCATAACTATATGACAAACCGGCCTTCATATTAAACATCTTTGCAGAGCAATAGCCAACGACAAAACCTGCCGAAATAATATTATTATCATACTCTTTCAAATCTTGTAGGCCATAGTAACCCTGATAATCAAAAAATGCAGACAGTTCACACCTATTGCCTATTTTTCGAGCTATTTTAGCACCAGCATTAGTGCTTATCTGCTGCAGTTTACGCCCATCATAAGCCATAATATAAGGCTCAGACTTATCATTATACATATCTGCTGAGGCATAGAGTGAAAAGTTAACCTTAGATAAATCTGCAAATGAGTCGCCGAACTTTAACGAGAGTGCTGCATTCTCATAATTAATCTCATCCAGCATATCCTCTGCCGACTGCTGAGGATAACGATGATAGATATCTGACTGATAGTATATATCTCCATCAAATGTATAACGACCGATATATTTACCTCCATTCACTCCCACTCGGTTAATCATCTGTTGGGAGTTATTATCATAGATACTACCAGAAAATGGATCTTCAACTTTAATATTAGCAAACTGTCCGAGATGATTTACATAGCCTGTCAAATAACCTACATCGGCACGATGAGTAGAAGCGTAAAAATCGACCTGACTTGATAGAGGGAAACCGACACCTGCCTTAAGGTAGAACGGATACTGTCTATCATACTCCCAATAGGTTACAGTTGCAGGTCGGAACTTCTCCGCAGTAAGAGCCGACTTGAAAGATTTTGGAGAGACAGTATAGTCTATCTCCGGACGTATAGCAACCGTATCCAGCTTATTGGTGGTAATCTCAAGTTTTCGTGCCGGCGGAAGTTTTGGTGCATATTGTTTTGTAACCTCAACCTCTCGTAAAACCTGAGCTGAGGCCGACACAAAACAGAACAACGCCGATATTATCAAAATAGTTCTCTTCATAACTATAACAATTTTTGAATTCTGGCCTTTGCCTCTTCAACAACTCCATCATCTGCAGGGCTATAGCCATCTACAATACTCTGATATGTAGCTCGGGCTTGGAAGTTATCACCCTTAGCTACATATATATCACCCAGAATTATAAAAGCACGACCTAAATAGTATGAGTATTGAGTCTTACTATCGGCAAGCTCATATATCAACTTCTCTGCTTGATGATGGTTACCCGCCTCAAAGTGGTTGTATATAACATTATATGCCGACTCAGCTCCTACTGCATCACTCTTATCTGCGCTTAACTCTTCAAAGATTGCAAGAGCCTCACTCTGCTCACCTCTACTCTTAAGGACATTTGCTCGGCCAAACATCGCACGGCGAGAGGTATAGCTATCTACGTCCGTCATTGTAGCCACATCATCAGCCATTGCAAGAGTCAAATTATCCTCAGCATCAAGCAGTGTCATATCAACATATTTACGAGCTGCCGTTTTACGAGCCTCAACTCCATCTACAACATCATACAAACGACGAAAGGCTGCAGCAGACTCAGTGTACATCGCATGTTCAGATGTAGTTTGACCAAGTTTCTCAAGAACCGGCACTGTATATTTATTCTTTGGTCGATCTGAGAGAAGTTTCATCTGCACAAGTGCTCTATCAAGCGAATCGCACTTAAGATAACTATCACTAAGGCAGAAGAGTGCGTCATCTACATAATATCCTTTCGGGTGTTTTGCAATATACTCCTCAAAATAAGATATCGCCTCACCAACTCGACCTGCAAGATACACTTTCTCCGCAGCTCTATAGCTCAAAGAGTCTCTGGTTACAACACTCAAGTCGCACTCTACACCGGTTCGCTCTGCGTATGCAAAATACGAGTTGACATCGCCCTTTGCAACATATATCTCTCTAACACTATTCATCGCATCCTTAGCTGCAGCCGATTGTGGTGCAGCAGAGATAACCTTATCATAGCTTGCCAAAGAACGTGATGTGTTGCCTATATTGAAATATATAAGTCCCAAATCGAGCATGGCCGCTGTATAATACGGGGTTGTAGGGTGGTCAGATACTAATTGCTCCAGCACTGCCGCACCATCGCTATAACGCTCTGAAGCGACATAAGTTCGACCCAATTCATAAGCCGCATCATCTACATACTCGCCTTTATTGTCAGTAATAATACTCTTCAATGCATCTATTTTAGGTTGTTTCTTTCCCAAAAGACCCAATGAGAGCGCTCGACGATAACGAGCATAATTACTCTGCTCAACACCGATTGCAATAGCTCCCTCATAGTTCTTAACAGCCTGCGTGTAGTTACGCTGTAAGTAGTGTACATCCGCAAGTCTGTTATAGCCATCAGCACGATAGTTATCTCTATCTTTATAGAGCCATATAAAGCCCTCAAGAGCACTCTGAGCCGCTGTCAAGTTATTCTTCGCCATATTAGCATAACCCAAATTATAGAGAGCCATCTTATACTCAGCCGCACTACGAGGTGCACGCTTCAGATAGTAGTTATAGTGCTTAATGGCCAAATCCATATCGCCCACTTTATAGGCTGTCTCACCCAACCAGAAGCCACACAATGCATTATATTTAGGGCTAACTCCGATATTCTGAGCCTCCTCCAAATTCTGCTTAGCTGCAGTATAATTACCTGTATCAAAGGCCTCAATACCCTTAAAATATGTTATCTTCTGTAATGCAGTTTTTAGACTACCATCCGGATTTGGGAATGAACGAATGGCGTTATATGCCATATCGTAATCCTTAGAGTTGTAATATGCTGCAATAAGCAACTCTTTTGCCTCTGAAGATCTATCTGAGTTCGGATAGTTAGTTACATAACGAGTAAGCACATTAATCGACTCATTAAACGTACCTCCACCGGTCTCAAAGAGAAGTTTGCCATAGTTAAATAGTGCATCCTCTGCAATCTCATTGCGATATCTCTCATCAGCAGCCATAGCAAACGCATGTATAGCATTACGTTTATCTCCAAGGCGTATATAGCAATCAGCCAAATGGTAAGAGGCGTTCTGTGCCAAATCATCCGTGCCATTACATACAGCCTTAAGCGGCTCAATGGCACTTGCGTAGTCCGCTGTGCGGTATGCTGTATATCCCAATAAATAGTTATCCTCTCTACTCATATTAGCACCTCTACCCTTTGCATAGGCGGTAATATACTGAAGTGCTTTCGAGTAACCCTCTAAGCGGAACCATGACTCTGCAGCCACTCGCATAACTGCATTGCGTTCACTATCTGATGCCACATTAAGCAACTGATCGCAATTTGAAACAACATACTTATAGTTTCCACGCTCAAACTCAAGTTGTAACAGATAGAATGGGACCAACTTCGAGTAAGCATCGCTTGTAGCAAGAGAGGCAAAGCCCTTATAAGCTCTATCAAAGTCGCCTTTGGTGTAGTAGATATATGACTTATAGTATATTGCATGGTCTGCCACATCACTCTGAGGAGAGATACGGGAGAAGTAGGCAATAGACTTATCAAAATCACCACCCATAAACTCGATATAACCCATACGAACATCATAGCGCTCTTTATCTTCTCGAGTAAGAGCCGTATATCCAACTTTTGAGAAGTGCTGTTTTGCCTTAGCAAAATCCTCATTCTCGCAATAATACATAGCAAGCAAGAAACGGATATTGGCAGCATATACAGAGCCCGGATAGCGATTAAGGAAATCTACCATACGCTGCTCAGCAACATTATCATCCAACTTTGCAGCGCAGACCGTAAGTCCATACTCAATCTGCTGCACAGCTCCTATATCATCTGTGGCAACACTCTGTTTTAGGCGCATATACTCATGCCTAGCATCGGCATATCGACCATGCTCCAACAAACTTTGCGCTCTGGCAAAGAGTACTCTACACTCAGGCTGAGCTGCAGCCGAGTTGCAGACTAAACAGAGAAGTAAAAGAGGTATAATTAACTTTCTGAACATAATCACATAATTTGTGCAAATTTAGCAATTAATATTATCACATCCAATTTTCCTTCAGGAAAATCAACCAACAGCTTAAATGATAACACAAAAAAGTAGTCCTATAATCAGCAAGTTTATAAAAAAAGAAGATTTTGGAATAAATATTGCTACTTAAACTTTTGAATTTTAAAACCAACAGAACTATGAGAGTTAAAGTAACGATTGAGATGAATGACAAATGCGAGTTTTGTACTGTCGGCAAAAAGGTAGAGGAGATGAACCCCAAAGAACTGTTGCTCTATGCTGCCGCATACTGTGCAGGACTTACTCTAAAAGGGATTTTAGACAAAGAACATATATGTCCTAAAAAGGCTGAAATTGAGATGTATGGAGAGCTTGATACAGAGACCGTTGTAGCCAAGAGCCTATATCGTCATTTCAACATCCTATACCGTATTGAGTGTAGCTCTCTTGCAGAGCAATCAAAGATAGGTCGTGCAGTAAATCTAACCACGGAGAAGTATTGCGGAACTCTACAGATGCTACGTCGCATAGCACCGCTATCACATGAGGTATCAATAGTCTCTATAGAGGAGGTTGCAACACACTAAAACTCTATATCTCGGCAATTCTCTTTACGAGTAATTATGCCGTCAGTGAGGACCACCAGTCCCGTATTCGCGCGAAGCATCGTCTTCATAGTCTTGGAATCGATATTGTAACAACGCACTGGCTCACTGTCGGCAAACGAATGGTATGTTGGGCGAGTAATTGGCTCCGGAGTAAGACAAATAACTGCTGCCTGCTCCTCTGTGGCTCGCTCAACAACCGTACGTAGGCGTTGCTCACAGCGCTTAGATATTTTATCACGATTGGTTACACATAGCATGTATAAATTACCCTTAACAGAGAGTAGAGAGTCTGTAACATCGCCCTGATGGTCAGCTATATAGAACTCCAAAATCATAGGTTCCACCCTATCTTTTGTACTCTCAGAGACACGTGTATCAACCCACTCCCATTTGTTCTCGTTATGCCAAGCCTTATCATCAATCGAGAACTCTCTCAGCTTTCCCGTACGGCGATTACGATATACAAGCACAACCTCACTATCACTCTTTTGTTCTCTTGCCTCAATCATAGCCTGAGCAATATTAGTACCCTCCTTATATGGTAATAAATCGATAGGCGGAAGATGCATATAACTATATATTCCCACTCCCATACTAAATGTACAGAAGAGACAAGCTAATGTAAACTCCAGGCGAGAAAATGCGAACATTCTATCGGGACGATAACGCCACCAAACAATAGTTATCAGTGGTAAAAGGCATAAATTCTTCAAAAAAGACTGCCATGGAGTGAGTTTTATCACTTCGCCAAAGCACCCACAATCCTCAACCGGCATAAAAGTCGCACTAAAGAGAGTGAGTATGGTAAAAAATATCATTGAGCCAAAGCCGAATGTAGAGCACATGCGTATTCTTACCTTAAAGAGCAGCATGCAACCCATCATCAATTCCGCACCGCATAGCCAAATTGAGAATATCATGGCAATAGGCTTGAAAAACTCCAAACCATAAGTTACCAGATAGTTATTCACATTCAAGGCTGTCCCCCATGGGTCCATAGACTTTACTGCACCTGAAAAGATAAATGTCAGGGCAAAAATCACACGGCACACATGAGTTAGCATGCGAAACCAACGGCGTGTTCTCATTGATACAGTAGCCATATCTACTCCTTTATCAACAATGGTGTTACAACTGCCTCTATGCGGCTAAATATACCCTCAGGGCTATCCATACAGCCATCTACATTACTACAATCTATAACTTTTAGGCCCTTATCACTCTTTGCTGCCTCAAGATAGACATTACGTACCATCTGTTGCAAATCAAGCGACGCCTCATGGATATCCGAGCGTCCATTAAGGTATGCTCTATCATCTCCATCACGCTGAGTGGTCAAAGACTTTGCGGTAAAAGCAAAAGGCACATCCAGGAAGAGCGAAATATCTGGTTTCGGAATATTGTAATAGCCGTACTCAGTATCCAAAATCCACTGCTTAAGGCGCTCTCTACCCTCAGCATCGGCTATCTTAGCACACTGATAGCCTATATTTGAATAGACATAACGATCCACAATAACAACCTTGCCCTCACTCTGCCAACTACGAATTTGAGCCGCCATATCAGCTCTATCTCCAGCAAACAAAAGCGCAACGATATATGGGTCAACACTCTCCACACTACCTAACTCACCTCTCAAAAAGCGAGCTATAAGTTCTCCATAAACAGGAGCATCAAAGCGAGGGAAATGTACATACTCACTCTCTATACCCCTATTTGCAAAAAACTCTCTCAGTTTACGAATCTGCGTTGACTTACCTGCCCCGTCAAGTCCTTCAAGTACAATAAACATCTCTATCTCAACATTTTAACTACTCTCATAACGCCCTGTACAAGAGCATCTATTTCTGCAGTTGTATTATACAGTCCAAATGATGCACGACACATACCATTAACCCCAAAACGTTTCATTGTAGGCTCTGCGCAATGGTGTCCCGTACGAATTGCAATACCCATCTTATCGAGTATCATTCCTATATCATAGTGGGTACAGCCCTCTACATTAAAACTTACAATAGGTGCTTTATTGGCCGTCATACCATATATCTTCATGCCATCTATTGTCATCAAACGCTCCGTTGCATACTCAGTCAACTGTCGTTCATGCTCCGCCACGGCCTTTAAATCAAGAGTATTTAGAAATGCTATAGCCTCAGCCAAAGCCACAGCTCCAACAAAGTTTGCTGTACCTGCTTCAAACTTAAGTGGCAGAGGTGCAAAGGTTGTCTTTTCAAAGCTAACCCTATCAACCATATCCCCACCACCCATAAAAGGCGGCATTAAATCTAAAATCTCACTTTTGCCATAGAGCACTCCTATACCCGTAGGAGCATAGAGTTTATGTCCGGAGAAGGCATAGAAATCACAATCTAACGCCGTTACATCTACCCCTCCATGTACCACACCTTGGCAACCATCAACAAGTACTACAGCACCCATTGAGTGTGCAAAATCAATTATACGGCGTAAATCAGGAGTTGTTCCGAGTGTATTAGAAGCTTGCGTAACTGCCACCATTCGAGTATGGTTGTCTATCAACTCAGGCAGACTCTCAAGCATCAAATTACCTTCATCATCAACAGGTATAACCCTCAACTTAGCCCCCTTTCGCTCGGCTGCAAGTTGCCACGGAACAATATTTGAGTGGTGCTCAATCTGGCTTACTACAATATTGTCTCCTGCTCGAAGGAACTTCTCACTCCAACTATAAGCAACAAGATTTATAGATGCCGTTGCGCCTGATGTAAAGACAATCTGCTCACAACGCTCTGCCCCAATAAAACCTCTTACTTGCTCTCTTGCCTGCTCATAAAGAGCCGTCATACGATCCGAAAGGTAGTGAACTCCTCTATGAATATTTGCATTTAAGGTACGATACAATTCAGCCTCTCGCTCAATTACTGAGCGAGGTTTCTGTGCCGTTGCTCCGCTATCCAGATAGACAAGCGGTCTATTATAGACCTGCTGTGAAAGCAACGGAAACTCTTCTCGTATCTTCTCTACATCAAAAGCCATTATATCTCAGACATTTTTTGAGAAACAATATCACGCACAAAGCAACATATCTCCTCCATGTTGCAACGATTAACTACCTCACCAACAAAACCCTCTATCTGCAGGCGACGAGCATAAGACTCTGTCAAACCTCTCTGACGCATATAGAAAATTGCTTGCTCATCAGAGTAACCGACTGTAGAGCCATGCGAACAACGCACATCATCAGCATAAATCTCAAGTTGTGGCAGAGCTACAATATGAGAGTCATCGAACTCTATATTCCTATTTTGCTGTTGTGCATCGGTATGTTGTGCATCAGGTGCAACATATACCAAGCCATGGAACTCTCCCGTGGCTCGACCAGCACTAACGCCCTTAACCGTTGAATTACTATTGCAATTTGCCTTCAGATGGCGTGTAGTCAGGTTTAGAGTAGCATGGTCGCTACCCATAGCCATAAATAACCCATCAAAGGCATTACTACAATACTCGCCCTCCAAAAGATAGTTATATGTAACATTAGTACTGCTCAGCAGTGCTGTCATGGTCTTACATTGAGAGCCTAAAGATTGATGTACCGTAACATTTACATAACTATCCGCTAAATAGAGGTTTACCATCTCTACAGAGCTATTCTCTGCCAGAAACAACTCCACACCCCCTTGAGAAGATTGTGTACATGCCACTATAAGGCGTACTGAGACCGAAGGAGCAACCTCGATTGTTCTACTCTTTGGATTGAGTAGTACAAGAGGTAACGAAGTGTCAGTAGAACTATCAACTACCGCACCTTTAAACTCTCTCACGACTCCTGAGAGTATCAATTCTTCAATTGTCATACTACTCTTTATACTCATTTATCAGCCAATCATAACCCTCTTTCTCAAGTTTGAGCGCCAATGATTTATCTCCAGAATAGATAATACGACCCTTATAAAGGACATGAACATAGTCAGGCACAATATAGTCTAAAAGACGCTGATAGTGGGTAATTACAACCGTTGCATTATCAGGACGCTTAAGCCTTGTAACACCTGTAGCAACCACTCTAAGAGCATCAATATCAAGGCCTGAGTCGGTCTCATCAAGGATAGCGAGTTTGGGCTCCAACATAGCCATCTGGAAGATCTCATTCTTCTTCTTCTCTCCGCCTGAAAAGCCCTCATTAACAGCTCGAGAGGTAAGTTTACCATCAAGCTCAACGACTGCACTTTTCTCTCGCATCAACTTTAAAAACTCCGATGCAGTAAGAGGCTCCAATCCCTTATATTTACGCTGCTCCGCAAGTGCGATTTTCATAAAGTTAGCCATTGATACTCCCGGAATCTCAACCGGATATTGGAAGCCGAGGAATAGGCCTTTCAACGCTCGCTCTTCAATTGGGACATCAAGCAGGTTCTCTCCCATAAATATAACTTCTCCCGCAGTTACAGTAAACTTCTCATTACCGGCAAGTACCGATGCAAGAGTACTTTTTCCTGAGCCGTTAGGGCCCATGATAGCGTGTACCTCACCAGCCTTTACCTCCAAGTTAATACCTCGAAGAATCTCCTTATCGCCCACTGAGGCGTGTAAATTTTCAATCTTTAACATACTTTTATCTACTGACCTTAGCCATTAGCTGTTGGCCTTTTAGTAATTATTTTCTATATTCTATACTTTCCCTCAAACTCACTTTATTGTCCCCTTTTACCCCCGTTTTATTGTCAGAGTGGCGCAAATACCACGCTCTAATAAAATTTCAGCGATGGGACATACAAGTCGTATTTCCCATTGCCGTGATAGCGGTAGTAGTTGCGCCGCTATCACAGCAAAACTAACCCACGGAGCCTTCGAGGGATATGGCAAGCAACTTCTGCGCCTCAACAGCAAACTCCATAGGCAGTTTAGCAAGCACCTCACGGGCATAACCATTAACAATAAGTCCCACAGCATCCTCTGTTGTAAGACCTCGTTGGTTACAATAAAATAATTGCTCTTCAGAGATTTTAGAGGTCGTTGCCTCATGCTCTAACATAGCCGTCTTGTTACGACAATCAATATGTGGGAAGGTATGCGCTCCACACTTATCGCCAATTAACAATGAGTCGCACTGCGAATAGTTACGTGCATTTTCCGCCTTTGGCGCAATCTTAACAAGTCCTCGATATGAGTTCTGGCTCTTTCCCGCACTAATTCCTTTAGAGACTATACGACTACGTGTATTTCGACCCAAATGAATCATCTTTGTACCCGTATCTGCCTGCTGATAGTTGTTTGTCATAGCCACAGAATAGAACTCACCAACAGAATTATCTCCGGCTAACACACAGCTCGGGTATTTCCATGTAATGGCAGAGCCGGTCTCAACCTGAGTCCATGACAAACGAGCATTATTACGACAAATACCACGCTTTGTTACAAAGTTATAGATTCCGCCACGACCCTCTTTATCTCCAGGGTACCAATTCTGAACAGTTGAGTATTTAACCTCAGCATCATCCTCTACGACTATCTCTACTACTGCTGCATGCAACTGATTTTCATCTCGCTGTGGAGCTGTGCAGCCCTCAAGGTAACTAACATACGACCCCTTATCGGCTACAATAAGGGTACGTTCAAACTGACCCGTACCTTGCGCATTTATTCTAAAGTAGGTCGAAAGTTCCATTGGACAACGTACGCCCTTTGGAATATAGCAGAACGAGCCATCAGAGAAGACCGCAGCATTAAGCGCCGCATAGAAATTATCCGCATAACTTACGACCGAACCCAAATATTTACGCACCAACTCCGGATACTCTCGTATGGCCTCCGATATAGAGCAGAATATAATCCCCTTCTCTGCAAGGGTCTCTCTAAATGTTGTTTTAACAGACACAGAGTCCAAAACAGCATCTACTGCGACACCGGCCAAAGCCATTTGTTCCTCAAGCGGAATACCCAACTTATCAAAAGTACGTTTCAGCTCAGGGTCAACCTCATCCATAGAACCGAGCGTCTTCTTCGGCTTGGGCTCTGCATAGTAAATAATATCTTGGAAATCGATTGGAGGTATATCAAGATGTGCCCATGTAGGCAATGATAAACTCTGCCAATGACGAAACGCCTTTAGTCTATACTCCCTCATCCACTCAGGCTCTGATTTACGTGCCGATATAGCTCGAACAATATCCTCATTTAAACCTTTAGGTAGAGTATCGGTCTCAATATCGGATGTAAAGCCGTATTCATACTCTCGCTGCTCAAGCGAACTTATAATATTTTTACTATTCTCTTTCATAATCCTAAAATCAGACAAAGATACAAATTTTTCTCCAAAACTCCTATATATAATAGGTACAATTATCATAGAACAGCTATTTTTTTAAAAAAGTTGTAAATTATTTTGCAGTTTAAGAAAAAAGGGTTACTTTTGTACGCTCTTAAAAATAAGATGTACGGAGGGTTGGGTGAGTGGCTTAAACCAGCAGTTTGCTAAACTGCCGATATCGTAAGGTATCCACTGGTTCGAATCCAGTATCCTCCGCTTAGCAAGAGGCAATAAGAGACCGCACGGGTCTCTTTTTTTTTGTTTTATACCTTTAGCATGCAATCATCCTCGGTTAAAAACAAAAATCGTTTTGCTTTTCATAGTTTTTTTGGGGTGGGGAAAGAGAAAAGAAAAATGCCACAAGAACTTTATAAGTTTTGGGGCATCTTTTGTCTAATTATAAAAATATTTACAACTCAAAATACTCAAATTTCCTATCAGTTTCCGAGAATAAATCATGTTTTACCAATCTTTTAAAAACTGTCTTAATAGCTACATCTGAGTTATCAACACCTATCCACCGCCTATTACAGAGATCTGCAGCTTGCAATGTTGTACCTGATCCACAAAAACAATCCATAACAATAGAATTCGGAACAGAAGATGCCTCGACTATAAATTTTAACATTTCTAAATTCTTCTCTGTTGGATACATTGGATTAGTAGGATCTTTAAATTCCCATATATCCTGTGCTTTCCTTGTTAAGTGTTCATCTGCATAATTAATTTTGCGAGGATTACCATTTTTAGACCATTCTATTAAGCCTGATGCGTCAAGTTTCTCAAGTTCTTCAACAGAGCATCTCCAATGCCTACCTTTTGGTGGGAATATTCCCTTAAAAGCCTTACTTGTTTCTCCCTTTGTCTCTCCAGGAGCGTGTATTGGAACAGTGGTATATCTTCTCCCTGAGCTATCTACCTTATTATATAAGGTAGATATTCTCTCTTCGCAACTTTTAACATGAGGATTATTCCATATAGGCTGTTTCCCTTTGCTGTAAAATAATATTAAATCTTTAATATTGCCATATCCTACACGCTCAAAGTTTTTTGGATTACATTTTATTCTAGTAATGTCATTTCTGAAATGTTCCATACCAAAAACCTCATCCAACATCACCTTCACATAGTGTCCTATTTTGTAATCAATATGCAAATACAATGAGCCTTGTTCTGATAATAGCTCATAAATCAGCACTATTCGTTCTTTAAGATATGTAATAAACTCTCGCCCTTTTATGGTATCACTATAAGCCAAAAAGGAATCGGAAGACTTACTTATAGTAGCAACCCTCCCATCATTATCAACAGCAAATGTACCACCTGTAGCAAATGGAGGGTCGATATAAACCAAATCTATTTTACCCCGATATCCATTAGCAAGTAGCCAATGCATTGCATCAATATTATCCCCTTTTATAAGTAGATTTTTATCCATTATAGGCTATATAAAAAATCTCTTAATAATAGTGCACTCATTACTAGAATATCATTCGTCGTTATTTCCTTATACATTTTCTTATCTCCAGGAATATACAACACTCCATCTAATATTGCAATACTTACAACATTATCCCTCATCGGAGTTCGCAATGTTGTCATAGCATCCAAAAACTGATCATTTTGATGGCCGCCCTCATCTGATATAAATTTAGCCTCGCCAATAACATATTTACCATTAAACCTCGCAATAAAATCGACACCTTTGTCTCGACTATATCCCAAATATTGTTGTGCAAAATCTTTCAATTGTGCATCTGAACCAGACAAAATAGCATTATCATCATTAGCAACAAACATTTCTGTAGGTATAGGTTTTAGCCCCAATGTACCAGATTCGACCCAACGTCTAAATAATGGTCCCATTTGACGATTAGTTTCTTTAGGCTGTGTGCATTTTTCATACAATCTATCAAGTCCTAATTCTCGAACACGTCCACAAATTCTATTTACAGTTTTAGGATTTCGACTAATAGCACTTTTATCTCTCCTGAAATATGGAACATAGCCATCTTTTATAGGAAACAATTTTAACTTTAGAAGAGCCTCAAACAGACCGATATTATCGTGATTATTGTAACTATACTCAATACTATGCCAAACATCAGAATCTATTTCACGAATACTATCAGGACTCAACGGATACACGGAGAATAATTGATCTAAATAATCCCTTTGATTTGCTAACTCTATACTTTGTTGCGTAAAATAATTCATAATACTTTTACTTTAGTTGTGCAAATATAAATATTTTGCAAAAAAATTTCAAAATAGAAATCTCATTCTCCATATTTCTTGTTTTTGAGACCATCTAAATCCCTAAAGATATAACAGAGTTGTAAGTTTTTAGTCTCTATGAACCACCAAAGTAGCAACACAAAAAAAAAGAGAAGAACCAAAATTTTGGTTCTTCTCTTCTGTACCCCCTCAGGGGCTCGAACCCTGGACCCCAACATTAAGAGTGTCGTGCTCTACCAACTGAGCTAAAGAGGCATCGTGAATCAAGTTTATTACCCGATTGCGAGTGCAAAGATAGGGCAAAAAAATATTCTGTGCAAACTTTTTTGTAAAAAATTTATAAAAAATTTCACCCAGTCTTATTCATACAATATACAACGGTCAATATATCAGGAGGTTATCTAAATTCTATCAAATCTGTGCACCATTCCCCATTTGCCCCCTCATAGACAATAGGCAAGCGCATCTCAAGTCTTTTAAGAAGCAAATAGCTCTCATAGATATTGATACCCGTTGTATCCCCATCAGCAATAGCATAACCAACTACGCATGGATGGATAGATGTTGTATAATATGCTGCACGATTAAGTGATAGATAACTCTCAAGCCAGAATGGATTATTGCTCGGATTTCCTCCGATACGGATATGGTTAGCCAAAAATGTTGTATGGATAGCGCTCTGAATAAAGACAAGCACTCCCAACTTATCACACTCCGACAGAACACTCTCTGTGGCATATTGCACCGGCAGTACCAAACCGTTATATTCCTTACCAAGCTGCTCTTTTATAGGTTTTGACGAATCATAATTTACAAAGCGCAGCAAAGTCGGTTGGCTATTGATATACATAGTTTGGAACTCCACATCTGCAGAGCGTACTCCGATTTTACGATAAATATACTCTGCAGGGCGGTTATCTACCTTATTCTCCAACTCCAGAGTTATCATATTTGGTCTATCCATACTCCACAAAGCACTCTTAGGCACTCGAGCCATAAATCGCACTGTATCCTCTCGGCGCATATCGAGTTCAATATCCTTAGTACCATGAGCAAGCACATTGGCATCATCCAAACGGATAGTATAACCTATACGTGCACGCTTAGGGTTAAGTGCATCACACTTAACTACAACACTAAACTCTGCCACTCCCTCACCAAAATCATTGATTGTCGTATAGCATAGTATATCCCTAACACGAATAGTCGGCTGGCAGATAACAGCTACATCGCTAACAAGAGGTTTTTGTGTACTAAAAGTAGAACTTACGCTATTTTGTTCCGACTCTGTATGTCGAACTGTCAATGTATGGCGCCCCTCCTTGGCCCACTTTGTAATATTAAACTCCACAGGTGTTGCTCCCGAAGCTGCAAAACCGACCTGACGACCATCAATCAAAAGTTCATAAGAAGAAGTGCTATAGCCTACACGTACCAACACTTGACGATTGAGCCACCAAACCGGTACTGCAAAAGAGCTATTATACTCTTTTCCATCATTTGACACGTTCCACTCTGAAAGCTTAGCTACATAATTAGACGCAGAGGCATCCTCTTTTGCGGCATCAACAGCTCGACCAAAAGGGGTGATCGGAGTACGAAACGGTTCTGCCCCTCTAAAAGGCTCCATCAGAGTTTGAGCCGATGCAACATTAAATGCAATTATTGCGACAAGAAATAGTATAATCTTCATAATTTATCTATCTTTGCTACAAAGATACAAACTTTTTATAAAAAAATAATGAATAACAAGCCACAAATCAATTTACCTGCCATAGAGTTTAAGAGCAAGGTGGTCAACGACCAGACTTTTATTTGGGATGCTTTACGTGGCAAATACCTACTACTCACCCCCGAAGAGAGGGTAAGGCAACATGTGATAGCTTTTCTTATATCACATTGTGGCGTTGTTGCTCAATCAATTGCACAAGAGTACCCCATAGAACTTAACGGTACAGCACAGAGAGCCGACATTGTTGTAATTGGGAACAATCTAAGACCATATATTTTAGTTGAATGTAAGGCCCCTGAGATTGATATTACTCAGGAAGTATGGGCCCAGGCTGTACGCTACAACTCGGTACTAAATGCCCGTTATATCATCCTTTCCAATGGGCACAAACATATCTGCGCAGAGTGGGACGGCAAGAGCTATAAAGCCATGCAGTCATTTCCTACTATGCAGTACTAAAAGTATAAGTTTACAAAAACGACAAGCTACCCTATTGTCTCGATATATTTAGAGAAGGCCTCCTTATAATTCTCGCCAATCGGAGCATATTCATTATCGGTCAAGAATATTCGGCCCTTTGTATATCCGGTAACATGCTCCAAATTGACAATAAATGAGCGATGCACCCTCATAAAGCGATCTGAAGGCAACAAACTCTCCATATTTTTAAGACGGAACAGTGTTACCAACTTACTACCATCGGTCAAATGTAGTCTCACATACTCTCCCGCACTCTCAAGATATATAATATTGGAAAACTTCACAAGTGAAGTTTTATGGTCTGCACGAATACTAATACAATCTTTATCTGTGTTCTGCTCACCTATTGGCAAGTTTCCATACTCCTTATCTTTAAGAGAGCGCAATTCATAAATAGATTGTGCTTTATGAGTAGCCTTTGAGAACTCCTCGAAGCTAAATGGTTTAAGCAGATAATCTATCGCATCAAGCTTAAAACCCTCTACCGCATACTCGGAATAGGCTGTAGTAAAGATAACCATAGGTACTTTGGTGAGGCTCTTTACAAAATCAACCCCACTCAACTCAGGCATATTGATATCTACAAAAATCAAATCAACCTCTCCACCATCTTCTATCCACTGTCGAGCATCAACAGCACTATCAAAGCTCTTCACTCTCTCTAGAAATGAGACCTTTGATATATAACTCTCCATCTGCATTATAGCCAATGGTTCGTCATCAACAACCACACATCTAAGATTTTTCATTATCAATAGGAATTTTTAATATCACACTATATTTATCCTCTGCCGATTCAATATCAAAATAACACCTCTTCCCGTAAATATGTTTCAGTCGGCGACGTACATTATCAAGGCCTATACCCGAAGAGTGGCCACTGCCTGTAGTCTGATGCACCGAATTGACAAATTTACCGACAATCATACCATCCTCAATAATTATATCAATATGAATATATGAAGAGTGATGACGGCTAACTCCATGTTTAAAAGCATTCTCCACAAAAACTATAAAAATCAGCGGAGGAAGAGTAATCGCTGCTGAGCAGTTTTGTGGATAATTAAATATTATATCTATATCTTGAGAGTATCGGATACGCATTAACTCGATATAGTTCTTGATAAACTCTACATCTTTGCGTAAAGGTATCTCATCTGCAGATGACTCATAGACGACATGGCGCATCATGCCTGACAACTCTATAAGACCTCGTTTTGCACTATCTGCATCAATATCAATCAGCGCATGAATATTATTGAGGGTATTCATCAAAAAGTGCGGATTTATCTGATATTTTAGATAATACATCTCTGCCTCAACACTCTCCCTGGCCAAGCGCTCTTTATCCTCATCGGCCTGCATAGACTCATAGAGTTTTTTAATGCCGACATTTGCAAGGAACATAAAGACTCCAAGTACAATATTCCAATACCATCTAAGATCTGTCAATGATGCATGTCGTGGCATAATCGGGTCTCCGGCATAATCTCCAATAACAGCTATACGCCACTGCTCATAGACCTCAATGACTCCGAAAGTTCCACATATTACAAGCAGACATGTCAGCAAATACCACGAGATACGTCCTCTATTGAGCTGAAACCTAATAAACAACTGATTATTAAGTAAAAAGAGAATAAAATATGGCGTAATCTTACCCCATGCAAGAAAGACCTTACTAAAATCAATCTGCGCTTCTGACATAAGCGTAGAGTTCATTATCGGGATAAGATATACAACCGCCCAAATACCAGAATAGACAAGATTCTCACCAATAATCTGCTTACGAATCAAAGGCACTTTAAGTCTCATCTTATAATCAGTTATAAAGACGGGCGCACAATACGCCCGTCCTGTAATTAATGCAAATAAATACTACTCAATACCGACCTGCGATACGTTATATAGGTAACGCTTGATACTCTTCTTTGGAGTCTTCTCAAACTCTGAAGGATAGATAGCAATTGACACAAGACGCTCATAAGCGGCAATCTGCGCATTCAAGTTCTTTAGATTCTCCGCCATAATAGCCTCAAGGCCTGCTCGATCAATACCCTCACGCTCACAAGTCTCAAAATCTGGCACTACAAGGCCATAAAGTTTACCATCCTTCTCAAGAACAAGAGACTCTAGGACAAGTGGCATATTATTTAGTTTATCCTCAATCTCCTCAGGATAGATATTTTGGCCACTACCTGTAAGAATCATAGTCTTACAACGGCCTCGGATATAGAGCGTACCATCAACATCTATAGTACCCATATCTCCGGTATGAAGCCAGCCCTCAGAGTCAATAGCATCGGCTGTTGCCTTCTCATTCTTATAATATCCCATCATTACATTCTCGCCACGAACTAGAATCTCACCTGCTACATTTTGTGGATCATCAGAGTCGATACGCACATCAAGATAGTCCTTAAGATACATACCACATGATGTTACCTTAAACTCACGAGCATCTGGAGTAACACTAATAAGCGGGCCGCACTCGGTCATACCGTATCCGATAGTGAATGGGAAGTGAATCTTCTGCAAGAAAGCCTCTGTCTCCTTATTTACCGGAGCGCCACCAAGCACAAAGATACGGAGATTACCACCGAAAGAGTCAAGCAGTTTTTTCTTAATCTGTGCAAAGACTACCTCGTTTACCAAAGGTAGTTTCATTGCAATACTAAGAGGGCCCTTCTCCAAGAGAGGAATAATCTGCTTACGATAAATTTTCTCAAGCAACATAGGCACAGCGCAGATAACTGCCGGCTGAACCTTCTGTATTGCGCTAAGCAAAATCTTTGGTGCGGGGATACGACCCAACAACGAAATATGGCCTCCCACAGCAAGTGGAGCAAGGAAATCCACGGCACAACCAAAGGCGTGCGCAAGTGGCAGGAATGAGAGTGTACGACCGCCCTTGTGGAAGTACGGAACACCTGTATGGTCGCCAATCTGTGATATATATGCTACATTAGCTGTCAGATTGTTAACAGTCAGCATAACACCCTTGGAGTAACCTGTAGTACCTGAGGTGTAGTTGAGAAGTATCAGCTGGTCGTTTGGCACATCTGGATACTTAATATCATCTGCCGTAAAGCCTCGAGGGTAACGCTTGCGATAATTCTCGGTCATCTGATTGATGCAACGAGTCATCTTATCACCACCACGCTCAAAGATTACATGATAATCTGTAAGAGACATTACCGCCTCAACATTAGGCATCTGCTCCTCATCAAGGCCATCCCAATAAGAGTCAGTCAAGAAGAGAAGACGAGACTCAGAATGGTTGACAATATGAGTAATATCATTTGATGTAAAGTCCTGAAGAATAGGAACAATAACAGCTCCATAAGTCATTGTTGCAATATATACAACACACCAACGTGGAGTATTTCTACCAACTAGAGCAATCTTATCTTTAGGCTTAATACCTGCCTCATCAAACATGATGTGTAATTTGGCAATCTCCTTTGCAAAACCATAATAAGAGTAGGTCTCGCCTGAGAAATAGTCAGTTACCGCACTCATTTCGCGATTATTGCGAAACGACTGCTCATACATCTTGATTAAATTCTGTTCTAACATAAATTAAAAATTACAATATAAATAAGGTTTATTTTTATCTTCTCTTTTTCCAAATATACGTTTTGGGTTCAGTACCCGACCTGAGCCGTGAAATATTCGCCCGATGCGTCCACACGAGTAGAAACGCAACTACAAATGAAAATAGTATAAATGAAATAGATGTATCTCCATGCAAACGATAGATATTACCCGAAAAAACTGTTACAAAAACAGGAAAGCTACACCCCGAAATAATAGATGATAGCGACACATAATGGGTAAAAACAAACACTAATAACCACACCAAAAAACAGAGTAGTGCAATATTGGGTTGAATACCTGTAATTGCTCCGATGAGTGTAGAGACTCCCTTTCCGCCCTTAAACGACGCAAAAACAGGGAAAATATGGCCCAATACAGCAAAGGCTACAGCTATGATTTTCAGATTAATAACCCATGGTGTGGTAATATCGACATCAAAGCGCATCAAGCCCATCAAACTGACAGCCAGAAAGCCCTTGAAAAAGTCTATAACAAACACAGGCAGTGCTGCTCTAAGGCCCAATACTCGCAACATATTGGTAGCACCTGCATTACGACTGCCATGCTCACGAATATCCACACCATAATAGTGCTTGCCAATCCAGACAGCACTCGGTATGGAACCTAATAAATACGCTACTATAAGTAGCATGATAACAGCACAATAAGTCACTACCATATTACTCAATTCAGTGTGTGCATTTGGACAAAGATAATCAAAAGATTTGAGAAATCAAAATATCATAAAGTGTGCACACACAACTACTATGTTCCGAATAATTATCAACTATTGGCAATAATTTTGAACTCTCAACTTTTTTTATTACTTTTGTGCGTTTAAACTATATATCATAGTATGGATATCAAATCTCTGACTCAGCCGATGTTTTCACTTAAGTGGTGGAGCTCGTGGTTTTTCATTTTATTAGGCTGCACGCTACTTGCTGCTGGTTATGTATTTTTCATCAGCCCATACAACATTGTACCGGGAGGCGTATATGGTGCAAGTATTGTCCTGCACAACATCTTCCCAAATATACAGGTTGGTACATTTGGCTACATGTTTGACATTCCATTGCTGCTAATGGCATTTATGGTTTTCGGAAGTAAGTTTGGTAGCCGTACTATTGTTGCTGCGCTCTACACTCCGGGATGTATGAACATTATTACAAAGCTCAGTTTCCCCAATGAAGAGGCTCTACGTAATCTTGACCCATCTCAGATGTTGGGTGGTATTCTTGACCTATCTGACCACCTTATGCTTGCATCATTCATTGGTTCAGTATTCCTCGGCATTGGCGTTGGTCTTGTGGTACGTCAACAGGCCACAACAGGCGGAACAGACATTGTAGCCATGATGATTCAGAAATACTTCCACATCGGTTTTTCCAATGCGGTACTAATTGCAGATAGCGTAGTTGTCCTGTCAGGTCTGCTTGTTATCGGATTTGGTTTAGGAACAGGAGAGCCTGACCCTCAAGGTTGGTTATTGTCGCTATACTCACTAATAACAATATATGTTACATCGAGAGTATTGGCATACACTATTAACGGTGCATCGTATAACAAACTTATATTTATCATTCTTAATGAGCACAACGATACTCTAAAGGAGTTTATCCTCACAGATTTGGATCGTTCTGCAACTTATATCGAGTCAAGAGGCATGTATTCAGGCAAAGACAAGGAGATGATTTTCCTTGTTGTCCCAAACAAAGATGTACCTTTAGTTCAGCGTGCAATAAAGGAACTCGACCCAACTGCATTTATTGTCGTAACAGATGCTTATGACACATACGGAGAGGGCTTTAAGCCTCTTCCAGAGAAGGATGATATTCAAAACATTTAATTTGTATCACTTTGGAATTTAAGTCATTGCGTCCTCTCACAGGTGAGGGCAAACAGCTATTTATAGAGACCTACGGCTGTCAGATGAATGCCGGAGATAGCGAGATTGTCGTCTCTATTATGCAGGAGCACGGCTATCGTTACACCGAAGATATAAATAAGGCAGATATAATACTTATCAACACCTGCTCTATTCGAGACAATGCAGAGCAACGTATTTGGGGACGCCTTTCAGCTATGCGCCAACTCAAAAAGCGTAAGCCATCCCTCATAGTAGGCATAATAGGTTGCATGGCTGAACGTCTTAAGGAGCAACTTATCGAAAAGGGCACGGGCGTAGATATTGTTGCCGGTCCGGACTCCTATCGTTCACTACCAGACCTTGTTCGTACTGCTGAGGATGGCAGTAAGGGCATCAATGTCGAGTTATCTAAAGAGGAGACCTATGCAGAGATTGCACCGGTACGTCTTGATAAAAATGGCGTAAGTGCATTTATCGCTATCATGCGTGGATGTAATAACTATTGTGCATATTGCGTTGTTCCATATACTCGTGGTATTGAGCGCAGTAGAGACCCTCAAACAATTGTTTCCGAGGCTCGCACGCTGTTTGAAAATGGATATAGAGAGGTTACCCTCCTTGGTCAGAATGTAAACTCATACAGCTATGGAGAGGTTAGCTTTCCAGAGCTAATGGCAATGGTTGCAGAGATTTCACCTCTATTGCGTGTACGCTTTGCCACTTCACATCCTAAGGATATATCAGACCGTCTCTTAGAGGTTATGGCTCGCTATGACAACATCTGCAAGGCAATCCATTTACCTGCGCAAAGCGGTAGTAATGAGATGCTTAAGAAGATGAACCGTAAATATACTCGAGAGTGGTATTTAGAGCGTATTGCAGCTATTGGCAGATATATGCCGGAGTGCGCAATTACAACAGACCTTATTGCAGGTTTTTGTGGCGAAACTTTAGAGGACCATTCTCAGACGCTCTCTCTTATGAGACAGGTCGGATATGCATCTGCATTTATGTTTAAGTACTCAGAGCGTCCAGGAACATTCTCTGCTCGCCACTTTGCAGATGATATTGATGATGATGAAAAAACTCGACGCCTCAATGAGATTATCGCCCTGCAAAATCAGCTCTCCATAGAGTCAAATCAGGCAGAGGTTGGCAAGATAAGAGAGGTATTGGTTGAAGGTATCTCAAAGAGAAGTGAAGAACAATTATGTGGTAGAACTTCGCAGAACAAGATGGTTGTCTTTGACCGCAAAAACCACAAAGCTGGTGATTATATCACTGTAAAGATTACAGGTTGCTCTTCAGCAACACTTTTTGGAGAAGAAGTTTTATAAACCCGAAATTAATAAATAATATCAATATGGCTTTACAATGTGGAATTGTCGGACTTCCTAATGTCGGCAAATCAACTCTTTTTAACTGTTTGTCAAATGCAAAAGCGCAGTCGGCAAACTTTCCATTCTGTACTATCGAACCAAATGTAGGCGTTATCACCGTACCGGATGAGCGTCTTATTAAACTAGCCGAAATAGACAATCCAAAGCGAGTGATACCTACGACTATCGAGATTGTAGATATCGCCGGTCTGGTAAAGGGTGCATCAAAGGGTGAAGGTCTTGGAAACAAGTTCTTAGCCAATATTCGTAACACAAATGCAATTATTCATGTTCTGCGCTGTTTCGAGGATGGAAATATCACCCATGTTGACGGTTCTGTTGACCCAGTACGTGATAAGGGCGTTATTGACACAGAGCTTCAGCTCAAGGATCTTGAGACAGTGGAAAATCGCATTGCTAAGGTTACAAAGCAGGCTCAGACAGGTGGCGACAAGATTGCAAAGCGTCAGTATGATATCCTTATCCGTTACAAGGAGGCCCTTGAGCAGGGTTTATCTGCTCGTACAGTTGAACTTGATAAGGAGGAGCGTAAGGTGGTTCAAGACCTCAACCTACTCACAGACAAGCCTGTGCTCTATCTTTGCAATGTTGATGAAAAGAGCGCTGTGAGTGGTAATAAATATACAGAGGCGGTAGCTGAGGCTATCAAGGATGAGAATGCCGAGATGCTTATCGTAGCTGCTGCAACAGAGGCCGACATTGCCGAGCTTGAGAGTTATGAGGAGCGTCAGATGTTCCTCGAAGATATGGGTCTTACAGAGTCTGGCGTAAGCCGTCTTATAAAGGCTGCATACAAACTGCTCAACCTTGAGACCTTCTTTACCACAGGTGCTGACGAGTCTCGTGCATGGACATACGTCCGTGGCGCAAAAGCCCCTCAGGCTGCAGGTACTATCCATACCGACTTCGAGAAGGGCTTTATACGTGCAGAGGTTATTAAGTATGAGGACTATGTTGCTCTCGGTTCAGAAAAGGCTTGTCGTGATGTTGGCAAGATCGGTATTGAGGGTAAAGAGTATGTTGTACAGGATGGTGATATAATGCACTTCCTCTTCAATGTTTAATGCGACATTTAGAACTTCATTTTACACTATAAAACCCATACCTTTGTAAAAATGTTTACACTTGCGACATACAACACCTTTTTAATTGTCATGGCTATAGTGGCAGTAATTGTGTTTATTGCTCTATTCTTCGTTGACGCAGGTTATGGTTATCTATTCAACCCTAAGTTTGGCTTTCCTGTACCAAACCGCATAGCTTGGGTAATAATGGAGTGTCCTGTGTTTATTGTCATGGCTATATTATGGTGGCTCTCTGATGTTCGATTTGAGATTGTGCCATTAGTGCTGTTTGTTATATTCCAAACCCACTATTTACAACGCTCATTCATCTTCCCGTTCTTAATTCG
The DNA here is from genome assembly GCA_017381935.1 of Alistipes sp. GTDB lineage: Bacteria > Bacteroidota > Bacteroidia > Bacteroidales > Rikenellaceae > Alistipes. The sequence goes on along the minus strand of JAFOBG010000019.1, from coordinate 54,776 downwards.
TGGCAACTCAAAGATGCCTGTAACAATTATGCTTATGGGTGCAACTTTCAACACCCTTAATGCCCTTATGCAGGGAGGTTGGATATTTTATTTAGCTCCTGAGCAGGGCTACTACGAGGGTTGGCTGTGTAAACCATATATTTATATCGGTGTTGCTATATGGCTCGCCGGATTTATAATTAATCTACACTCTGATTATATAATTCGTCATCTACGTAAGCCTGGAGATACTAAGCACTACATACCTAAAGGTGGAATGTTTAAATATGTCTCTTCTGCAAACTACTTTGGTGAGTTTACAGAGTGGGTAGGTTTTGCTATTGCAAGTTGGTCATGGGCCGGCGCTGTATTCGCACTTTGGACCTTTGCAAACCTTGGACCTCGAGCAGCTTCACTCTACAAACGCTATGAGAAAGAGTTTGGAGAGGAGTTTACATCACTTGGCCGCAAGAGAATTATTCCGTTTATTTACTAAAAACTAATATATGAAGAATCTTGACGATTCAAAGCTATTTACCCCATACAAAATGGGTCCCGTTACTCTAAGAAACCGTGTTATTCGTTCTGCGGCTTTTGAGAGTATGGGTAAAGATTTCGGACCTTCTCAGGACCTGAAAGATTACCATGTAAGCGTTGCTCGTGGAGGTGTTGGCATGACAACTCTCGCCTATGCATCTGTAAACCGTAGCGGTGTATCATTTAACTCTCAGTTATGGTTGCGAGATGAGATTGTTCCGCAACTCAAAGATATCACCGATGCAGTACACAACGAAGGTGCTGCTGTAGGCATTCAGATAGGCCATTGTGGTAATATGACACACTGGTCAACAGCCGGTTCTTTCCCAGTCTCTGCATCAAATGGTTTTAATCTGTACTCTCCTACATTCCATCGTCGCATGACCCATGCAGAGATTGAGCAGACTGCTAAAGACTTCGGTAAGGCTGTATATACTGCCCATGAGGCGGGATTTGATAGTGTAGAGGTACACGCAGGCCACGGATATCTTATATCGCAGTTCCTCTCTCCATGGACCAATCGTCGCCGTGATGAGTTCGGAGGCTCACTTGAGAACCGCATGCGCTTTATGAAAATGTGCCTCACTGAGGTTATGGAGGCGGCTACAAAGTGTAATATGGCGGTTCTTGTAAAGCACAATATGGAGGATGGTTTTAAGAATGGCATCCAGATTCCAGAGAGTATTGAGATAGCAAAGGAGATCGAAACATTCGGTGTCCATGGCATTGTACTCTCTTCTGGATTTGTCTCTCGAGCTCCGATGGTGGTGATGCGTGGTAGAATTCCCACAAAGACCATGGGTTACTACATGGGGTGGAACGAGTGGCTACAGAAGATAGTCGTCTCTCTGTTCGGTCAATGGATGATTAAGGACTATGACTTTGAGGAGTGTTTCTTCCTTGAGAATGCAAAAAAGTTCCGTACTGCGCTTAAAGGTCCATTGGTATATGTAGGAGGTCTTGTATCTCGCGAGGGTATTGAGAAGGTTCTTGACGAGGGTTTTGAGATGCTACAGATGGCTCGTGCGCTTGTAAACGACCCTGCATTTATCAACAAACTTAAAGAGGGAGATTTTACAACTCGTGCAGGTTGCGACCACCGCGACTACTGCATTGCCCGTATGTACTCAGATAAGATGATATGTTGCCACAACTGCAAAGAGCATATTCCAGAGCGTCTGTGGAAAGAACTTCGTAAGATTAAGTAACATGAAACGTGGGCAGGTAGAGAAAGGGACAAAAACAGCGCTTGTTACCGGAGCCTCTTCAGGTATTGGACAGTGCTATGCCGAGCAACTTGCTGCATTAGGCTATAACCTTATTATCGTCAGCAGAGACGAGGTACGATTGCAGAGTGTGGCTGAACAGATACAATCTCAATCAGGTGCAAAGGTTGTTGTATATGTCAAAGACCTTGCAACCACAACTGCTGCCGAGGAGTTATATGAGTGGATAAAGAGTAGTGGATATACTATAGATGTGCTTATTAACAATGCTGGTATGTTCTCATTCTGCGACATTATCGACACACCTATTGAGCGTATCAAGCAGACCATCATGTTGCACGACATAACCAATACCGTACTCTGCAAACTATTTGCAACCGATATGGCTGAGCGTGGTGGCGGTTACATTCTTAATATGTCATCATATTCGATATGGATGCCATGGCCAGGATTGTCTCTATATAGCGGAAGTAAGGCCTACCTAAAATCATTCTCTGTTGCCTTCTCAAAAGAGGTACAAGAGAAAAAGGTCTATGTAACAGCAGTCTGCCCTGCAGGTATTGCAACTGACCTATATGGGCTAAGCAAAAAGTGGCAAAAGATAGGTCTTAATATCCACGCACTTTCGACACCAAAGTTCTGCGCTCGCCGAGGGCTAAACTCATTGTGGCGCAAACGCCGTTGCGTTGTACCTGATTGGTGGATGCGACTACTCATCCCTCTTTTAGAATATCTACCTATGTTTATTCTCCGCTGGATGCGAGGTTTTACCCACAAATGGCAAAAGTAAAAGAGTAAAGATTATCCTATTTTTATAAAGAGTCGCTGATGTGGCTCTTTTTTGTTTTATACATAAAAATCACTATTTTTGTACAAAATTATCATTTTACGAATATGAAGCACTTTTTCAAGTTAGTCGCACTATCATTTCTTCTCCTTGTTACAGCGTGTAACAAAGGTGGCAATGAGATAAACAATGAGAATAAGCCCGACACACCTGAGCAGCCTGAGACAAAGGCCCCTTTTAAGGTTGAAGTGATTGATATCACTGCAACTGCAGCCCGTGTAAGTGTAACACCTACAGATAAGGGCTCAAAATATTACTTTGACCTTCTCCGTGCAGAGTATTACAAAGAGTACAACGAAGAGTTTGGTTTTCAAAGATTTATCGACAATACTATCAAAAACCTGATGGAGAGTAACAACTTCACTAAAGATGAAGTGTTATCACGTATTCTCTCGGCAGGAGATGACTCATACGGTTTTACAAATCTGAGTGCAGATACAGAGTATTACGCTGTGGCAATGGGTATTGATAGCAAAGGTCTTATAACTACAGATATTATATCTGTTAAGTTCTCAACTGAGAAGGCAAAGGAGTCCAATAATACTTTCAAAATCACCCTCGGTTCTAGTAGTTACACAGGTGTTACATACTCAGTAAAACCGACAAATACACAAGAACGTTATGTACTTATTCCTTGGAATAAGGCTACTGTAGATAGACTTGGAGACGATTTTATTGCACATTGTCTTAAGGCTCGTAGTGATATAGAGAGTTATGTTGTTACTGGCAATCAGAGTGGAAATATAGACAGTTGTATTCCTGGCCGAGACTACTATCTAATTGCTTTCGGTTATGAAGGAGGATTGGCAACAACGCCACTTACAAAAGTTCCATTCTCTACAAAATCGGGTGGCGACCCGGCAACATGCTCATTTACTTTTGAGGTAAGTAATATTCAGTATGACCGTGCATATATGAAAGTTTCGCCTTCTGTTAAACACTGTGTATTTTTCTGGAGTGTTGTAGAGAAGGATTATTATGAGAAAATATCTGCCGAAATGGGTGCTCAGAAGGCTATGGAGAGTGTCTTAGCTGAGAGTTTAGCTCCATTTGCACAAGATTTCGGTAATCTGAATGATGCACTGGAGATAATAAGTTCGTTTGATGACGTAAGTGTAGAGGGTACTACTTATGGACTTGTTCAAGGTACTCAATATATACCATGGGCTGTATGTATTGGCCAGAACGGAAATGCAGCAGCTCCATTTGTGATGGGAGATAGTTTTGCTACAAAGAGTGATATAATATCAGATTGTAAAGTTGTAGTTAAAGGCAGCTTTAGCAAAGGAGATGACGGATATGCCATTGTCAGCTCTACAGTTACACCTGATGAGAAGTGTGCAGGTTTCTATAATGTTATATTCCAGGGCGATTTATCTGAGGCATCACGTCAGAGTCTGATTCGCAATATTATCAAAGATGAATATTTCAAAAATCTCAATCCTTGTCAGTTTGGAAAATGTCCTTGGAATCAACCTGTAAGTGCCGTTGCAGTGGGATATGATAGTGATGGCAACTTTGGTGAGATTGCTATTGATGTCTTTACGCCAACCAGATAATATGCTGACACAAACAAAAAAAGGAGCTTTAAAAGCTCCTTTTTTTCTATCCTATAATAAATATGGTAGGTCTTTTTTGAATATCAGGCATTGTATTCTTTCGCCACTGCGCCACGGTTGCTGTACGAATATACTCACTTGCAGAGGTTATATCACAAGCAATACACAATCGGGTCTCTGGTTGTAGAGTTTTAATCATCTGCTCAAGTAGCTTTATATTTCTATATGGGGCCTCTATAAAAAGCTGCGATTGTCTCTCTGTCTTAGCTCGAGACTCAAGACGCTTAATAGTCTTTGAACGTTCCGGCTCTTTGATTGGCAAATATCCATTAAAAGCAAACGATTGTCCGCTAAGACCCGACGCCATTACTGCCATAAGTATTGAAGAAGGACCGACAAGTGGCACTACACGAATATCGTGCTTATGACACAACTCTACAACGGCCTGTCCAGGATCTGCAACAGCAGGCACTCCAGCCTCTGAGATAACACCTCCGCTAACACCTTTCAGAAGAGGCTCTACCATCTTTGCAATCTCTGTAGGAGAGGTTGTATGCTCATTAAGCTCAACAAATCTTGCTTGATCTATACTCTTTGCATATCCCGATTTAGAGAGAAAACGACGAGCTGAGCGTATATTCTCGACTATAAAATAGTCTAAAGAGTCAATTACTCTCTGATTTGCAGTCGGAGTTACATCACTAACAGCCGTATCCTCTGCAATAGGACAAGGGATAAGATATAATACACCCTTCATTATTCGTAGATATAAATTCGTTTAACTCGCTTCGAAACAGAGGTTAGCACCTCATAAGGTATTGTATTGAGTTTTTGAGCCATATCCTCAGCCGTATTACCTGCCTCTGGTGAGAATATTGTTACCACATCACCCTCTCTTGCATCAGGTATGTCGGTAACATCTATCATACAGCTATCCATACATATTCTACCCACTGTAGGAGCCTTACTGCCCCTTACAATCATATTCCATCTGCCACAACCAACTGCTCTATCCAAGCCGTCTGCATAACCAATAGGAATAGTGGCTATACGACTTGGCCGTGTAATCACCCCACTACGACCATAACCTACCGTTTCTCCGGCATCAAGAGTATGAATCTGTACTATTCTTGTACGTAATGTTGAGACTGGCTCTAAATTATCATTGTGCTCATATCCATAGCCATACATACCCAGACCTAAGCGACACATATCAAAGTGAGCCTCTGTAAAACGCAGTATTGCGGCCGAGGCTGCAACATGGCGCAAGACCGAATATCCGACATGAGATATTATACAGCTACTCAACTGCTCAAAAAGTGCAATCTGCTTACGTGTAAAATCATCCTGAGACGGCTCATCAGAAGCACAGAGATGTGTAAAAACAGTAGCTACTCTAATTGTTGTGCTATATTTATCCAGCAAAGTGAGCAATTGAGGTATATCCTCACTCACAAAGCCGAGGCGATGCATACCGGTATCGAGTTTTATATGTACTGGATAATCCTTCTCGTCTTTTACAACACGAGCAAACGCCTCTAAAGAGCGTAATGAATATATCTCAGGTTCAAGATGATACTTTACCATTGTATCAAAACTCTTGTCATCTGCATTAAGGACAATTATCGGCATTGTAATACCTCCCAAACGCAAATCAACACCTTCATCAGCAAAAGCAACTGCCAGATAATCAACTCCCTGCTTACATAACATCTGAGCTACCTCTGTTTCTCCCACGCCATAACTTGATGCCTTAACCATAGCAACCAACTTTGTTTCAGGAGACATTTTTGCTCGGAAATAGTTAATATTACGTTCCATTGCTCGCAAATTAACCTCCATTACCGTTGTATGACTACGCAGTTCTAAATGATGAGAGATTCGCTCGGTTCGAGACGCTCTATTTCCCTTAATAAGTATTGCTGCAGATGCTGTATCTATCTGTGATAGATTGGACAGTAGGCTCTCCGTCGTTTTAAAGAAAATGCTCGGAACAGTGAACAGTGAAGAGTTGCAAGCTATCGCATCTCCTATTCCGACAAACAAATCTATCTTGCTATGCTCTAACTTTTTAGCTACAAGACTATAAAGAGTCTTATCATCCCAACCACTCTGCAAAATATCAGACATAATAACCACCTTACGTCTATTAGCAGCAACCGAGTCCAGATAATCCAATGCAATCGAGAGTGAATCTATATCACAGCTATAGCTATCATCGACAATCAAAGAGTCATCTGCACCCTGCTTAACCTCCAAACGCATTGAGAGTGGTGGCAGACTATCGAATGTAGGTATCGGATAGCCATATAGATAACAAAATGCAGCTACCAAACGTGCATTGTTAACAGATAGCGTATCCTCTATCTGTGTAATTTCAATCTTAGCGGCATCTATCAATCGTCTTGTAGAGTAGTATTCCTCTACAGCCTGAGCGAACTTGTTATAGACTGAGTTATATATAATCGTATCTGCACTCTTTGCCAAAATAAGTTTCTCTCTAATTTTCTGCTCATAGCTCTCAAAATTGGCTTGATGAGCATCTCCGAAGGCAGTAAAGAGTACTGTTTTAGGCTGTATCATGCTATAAAGGCGCTCCATCTCGTCAGGCTGAGATATTCCGGCCTCGATAATTGCCATATCTGCATCATCAGGTATCATCAGTAACGACAGAGCCACTCCAAGTTGAGAGTTATAGCTACGTGGCGAACGGAATAGTTTTACACTCTTTGGCATTACTGCTGCAATCCACTCCTTAACCGTTGTCTTACCATTGGAACCTGTTATAGCAACGACCTCTCCTGTAAAATGCTCTCTATGCCATTTTGCCAATCGCTGTAAAGCTTGCATGGCATTCTCGACCACAACAACACCACAACCATCTGCAACTTCGACTTCTCTCTCCACCAAAAAGGCCTTAACACCCTTTACAGCCATATCATCAATATAGTTATGGGAGTCATGATTCACACCCTTCATTGCGACAAATATGCCAGAAGTATCTGTAACAACAGAACGACTGTCTGTAATTACTGAACCTACCACGCACTCTGCGCCATAATGCACGCCAGAACAAATCTGAGCAATCTGAGAAAGTGTATATTTCATACTACAAAGAGAATGTTACAATAGTTATTCCTGAGCCTCCTCTATCCGGATGGTCATCCACGGCACTCTTCACTGCTGGTACGGTTTTAAGATAACGACGAATCTCCTCTTTCAACGCACCTGTGCCTTTACCATGTAGGATAGAGACCTCGCCCACACCTACCATCAATGCATCGTCTATAAAGTCTCGTACCTTATCAAGGCCATCAACCACCCTTTCGCCTCTAATATCAATAGAGGTCTTAAAGTTGAGTCTTCGTTGTGATATATCGGAACTTATTACAGTCCTTGGAGTTTGAGGACGTGTAGCTCGATGGTATTCTGCAGCAGATATAGCCTCCAAACGAGATATGTCAACTGTTGTCAGCATCTGACCAAAGGCTACTTGTGCTTTCTTTCCTCGAATTGACTGAACCACTCCTACCCCATCATGACCTATCAGGCGCACCTTAGAGCCCGCCTCAACAGGTAATTTTTTCACCTGCGGCAGAGTCTCTACACTCTGCACCTCCTTATTATTCTTACGCTCTTCACGACGTTGACGGCGACGAGCGATACGTGCCATTTCTCTCTCAATACGCTCATTTTCATCAGTAGAATCTGCCTCCTCAACACTATCCTTAAAGTCATTAAATGTCTGCCTGAGAGTACGAGTCTGCTCTTTTTCAGCTTGTGCTTCCTTGATACTCTTAATAGTGCTCTCAATTTGGCGATTAGCCTCAGCAATAAGCTCTTTTGCTTTACTCTTAGCATCATGAAGAATCGCCCTTCGTTCCTCTTTGATTGTGGCCAACTGCTGTTGGTAGTTATGCTCCAACTCCTCAACCTTGCGATCTGTCAAGCGTATCTTTTCACGTTTCTGCTCCCAATATCTCTTATCACGAGCAATCTCTCGCAATTGTCTCTCAATATCTATATGGTCGGAGCCTACCTTCTCTCGAGCAGATTTGATAATGGTCTCCGGCAGGCCTATTTTGCGAGCAATCTCAATAGCAAACGAGCTACCGGGCTTACCTATCTCAAGTCGGAATAGTGGACGAATATTCTGAACATCAAACATCATAGCTCCGTTGATAATACCATTTGTGGAGGAAGCATAATATTTAATATTGGAATAGTGGGTTGTAATTACACCAAAGCAACCACTATCAACAAGTTGTTCAAGAACAGCCTCTGCTATTGCCGAGCCTATAACGGGCTCTGTACCTGTACCAAACTCATCTATAAGCACCAATGACTTACTATTAGCACCGGCAAGCATGGCCTTCATATTCAACAGGTGTGAAGAATAGGTTGATAGGTCATTCTCTATAGATTGTTGATCTCCTATATCAATAAAAAGTTTCTCAAAAACAGGAAGTTCGCTACTCTGCCCTACAGTAACCGGGAAACCACATTGGAACATATATTGAATAATTCCAAATGTCTTTAAACAGACCGACTTTCCGCCTGCGTTAGGACCCGAAATAACAAGTATGCGACTATCTTTATCCAAGCGAGCATCTAACGGAATAAGCTCTCTCTGGCTACGCTTGAGGGTCTGAGCCAAAAGCGGATGACGAGCCTTGACAAGCCACATATCACCCTTGCTTATTATCGGTTGAACTGCATCATTTGCCAATGCCCAGCGAGCCTTTGCACGAATCATATCTATCATGGCCACATACTCACCTACACGAGCTACCGCATCAACATCAACTCTCACCATATCAGTAAAGGCTGTAAGCACTCTTACAACCTCTCGTCTCTCCCTATACTCAAGTTCCTTAAGCCTATTATTAAGCTCTACAACCTCAACCGGCTCCACATAGAATGTCTTACCTGTAGCCGACTCATCATGAATAAAGCCTTGCAGTTTACGCTTATTTGCAGCCGCTACAGGAATTACTGCTCGACCCTCTCGTATAGATATTGTAGCATCCGAATCTACAACTCCGGCACTCTTGGCAGCCTGTAATACTGCTTGCAGTCTCTTCGAAACTTGGCCTTCGGATTGGCGTATCTCACGACGTACCTCAGCAAGCTCTGGCGAGGCATTATCCCGCATATTTCCACGTTCATCAAGTATTCGGCTAATCTCTGCAACTATATGAGACAGCGGGCCGATACCTGCTGAAAGACGACGTAGCGCCGGAAAGACATCATCTGCTCGGCTATATATCATCTCTACAATTGCAGCTGCTGCTGAAAGTGTAACACCGAGTTGCATCACCTGTTCACAATCAAGGAACGTACCTACAACTCTGACCTTATCTACAATAGTATCTATATCGAAGAATTCATCCTTCAACACTCCGCAATCCATCGTGAGAATTGTCCCCATCTCTGAGGCAAGTGCTTGACGAGCAGATATTTGACGAGCCGAAGTAGAAAATTTCTGTTCCTCAAGCAGTTCCACAGAACGGCGCATAGTACAGAGTTCTCTACACTGACTACGAATAAGGTCAAAGCCTATCTTTGATTCAAAATTCTCAGGATATACCATATAAAAAATTACCCAACCTCAACCCTACAAAGGTTGCAAGAGGTCGGGTATAACATTTTTGTTTATTCAGCTTTTTTCTCAGCCTTAGCACTCTTTTTTGCCGCCTTTGCCGCCTTCTTCTCAGCCTTTGCATCGCTTTGACCAAAGAGTGAGAAGTGAACATAACGCATAGGGTGCTGCTGCAAATCACCAAGAAGAACTGAGAGATTCTCAGTTGCCTGAGTAAGGTTTGCATAGAGTTCCTTATCATTAATAAGGCTACCTACAGTGCCATCTACAGTATTAAATTTAGCAAGTAGTACATTGAGACTCTCTATACTCTGAGACAACTTAAGAGCCATCTGCTGTTCATCCATTGTCGAGGTCATATTCTCAATATCTGCCACGATACCATCAATCTTCTCACCATTGTTCTTAAGCGTACCTGTAAATGAGTCCAGGTTGGCAACAATATCAGACTTTTCAAGCTCTGCCAATACTCCGTTTAGGTGCGAGATAGCAGAAGATATATTGGTATTATTGCTATCAACCAAAGTATTAAGAGTTACAAGTGTTGTATTGATATTATCAATCATCATAAACAGTTTCTCCTTCACATCACCAAACTCAGAAGCTATAACATCAAACATGCCGGCCTCAACCTGAGTCTCAATAGTTGCGCCCTGCTCCAAGGTAGCTGTAGAAGAGCCAAGGATAATCTCAACGGCCTGACCACCCATAAGACCTGCACTAAAAATCTTTGCCTTTGAGTCTGCCGGAATCTTATAATCCTTAGAGATTGCAAGAGCAACCTCAACCTTTGTAGGGTCATCAGGAGAGATTGTAACAGACGACACCTGTCCTACCTTTACTCCACGAATTACTACAGCAGAGGCATTTTGAAGCCCGCTTGCATCATCATAATATGCATAATATGTATCTCTACGGCCAAATATATCTGCACCACTCAGAAAGCGGATACCCGCCCATGCGCCCAGAAATATCAACAATGCATAAATCCCAATCTTAACTTCTTTCTTCATATCTTAAATCTATTTTTTTGTTACAACTCTACCATCTTTTACAGCTATCACAAAAGCTTGAGGGAAACTCTTACGAATAGTGGCAACAGTGGCTTGTGCCGAGCCTTTATCTGCAAAATCCCCAACACAATATTTATATGAGAATTGGCCATCAGCTCTTACCTGACGTACCTTTCCCTTATACTTCCCAAAACGAGAATCATTAACCGAAACTGCGCTTTTGCTCGCCATTACCTGAACTGTATATCGAATAGCGCTACTCTTAGCCTTTGCATCCGGCATTGGCTGAGGCTTAGACTCCACTTTAGATTGAGGTCTTGTCTCCTGCTTTGGCTGTACAACAACCTTAGGCTCAGGCTTTTTAACAACAGCCTTTGGTTCTTCTGAAGGCTGCTCAACCTTCGGCTGCGGAGCGTTCTCGACAGCTGTAGTTCCATCAACAAGAAGTGTCTTACGAACATAGTCAACATACTCTTTCACTGCGCCAAAAATTGCATTAGCAATCTCATTTTGGCCCTTTGTAGATGTTATATACTTAAGCTCTGTCGAATTGGACATAAAGCCAATCTCTGTAAGCACACTCGGCATATCAGTTGCATAGAGCACTCTCAATGGTTGCTTGCGAATACCTCTATTGACACGACCCAACTTTGCATAATGCTTCTGCACCAAACGAGCCATAACCTCACTATACTCGCCGTATGTGAACTGCAAGTTTTGGATATGCGCTCTAACAATTGCAGCTGTCTTTTCATCCGACATATCCAAAAACTCCTCTTTGTTATTGGCAAACAGTATTGCCTCATTCTCACTTGTTTCTTTCTCACTCTCACCCATAATCAGGGTCTCCACACCCTTAGTTGCGCTATTTCGATGCGCATTGGCATGAATAGAGATAAACAAATCGCCATCAGCATTATTTGCAATATCGGCACGGGCTTGCAAATCACTACGCAAGTTCTCAGAGAACTGTTTCTCTGTGGTGCGGGTATAGACAACCTTTATATCGGGAAGATTTTTCTCAATAAGAGCTCCGAGCTTAAGGGCAACCTGCAAATTAATACTCTTCTCAGAGTAGCCACCATAACGAGCTCCTGGATATTGTCCACCATGTCCGGCATCAATAACAATAACCTTCACCCCTTTAGCAATATTCTCCGCATTCACTGCGTTAATATGCAGCGTAAAACAGAAAAAGAGTATTATATATAAAAGTCTGTTCATAGCTTTTGGTCAAATCGAGTTTTTTCACTATCTTTATGCGCTGAAAAAACGCACGCACAAGCGCACGAAGGCGTTGTTTGTCGTTTTTGCCGGCTCGCCGGCAAAGGTACTAAAAAATATTGAATTTTTGAAAAATTTTAGACTAAAATATCTCATTGCGTTAGTTATTACGCTCTTTATGGTGCAATCCCTGTTCGGTTTTGCGCAAGCTAAGCGTATAGATAGTGAGCAGATCGCTCAAAAAGTATCTATACCAAGTGATACGACCTCACCTGCTCCACTAAAGGTAAGCAAAGATTCGACAATAGCATCTACCCCTCTGATGCGAGAAAATCGTCGCAACAGAAGAGAGAGGGAGGGCGTTACTCAATCACCGATGTCGGTCAAGGACACTACAAAGTCTATCATAAGAGACACTACCTCTCAACGCAAAAAGGCTGCAGGTCTTGATGAGGTTGTTGAGGGTAAAAATACGGACTCGCTGTATTATGACGTAATCAATCGCAAGGTCTATATATACAATGAGGGTGATATTAAGTATGCCGACAAATCCTTGAAGGCTGATTTTATGCGTATAGATATGAACACAAAGGAGATTTACGCATACGGAAAGCCAGACTCGGTAGATGGAAAGGCGACAAAGACTCAGCCTGTATTTACAGATGGAGGTGGTAGCTATACAATGGATACCATTACATACAACTTCGACTCAGAGAAGGCTCTTATTCGAGGTGTAGCAACTCAGCAGGGTGATGGTTGGTTAGTCGGTGGCCGCATCAAAAAGCAGCCGGATAACTCAATCAATATCCAACATGGTAAATATACCACTTGTGAGCATACTGACCATCCGCACTTCTATCTTGCCATGACAAAAGCAAAGGTTATTCCTGGCAAGAAGATTATTACAGGTCCTGCATATCTTGTAATGGAGGATGTGCCTATCTATCCATTATGTATTCCTGAGGGTTTCTTCCCTGTAACAACAGGTGCTAAATCAGGTCTTTTGATGCCAACTTATGGTGAGGACGGTGCACGAGGTTTCTTCCTCAGAGGATTGGGTTACTACTTTATCCTTAGCCCTCACATGGACTTGGCACTGACAGGTGGTATCTATACACTCGGTTCTTGGGAGGTCAATGCCTCTTCAAGATATGTAAAGCGTTACAAATTCTCAGGGAACCTTAACTTCGATTTCTCAAGTATCAAGACCGGAGACAAGGGAGAGGCTGACTACATTAAACAGAACAACTTTAAGTTCACCTGGACTCACTCGCAAGACCCTAAGGCTAATCCGGGTTCTACATTCTCGGCTTCGGTAAACCTCTCGACAAGTGGTTATAGCAAGTACTCAGCTACTTCACTTAACGACATCCTTGCCACACAGACCAACTCTTCTATCTCATACTCAAAGAGCTGGGCTGGCACGCCATTCTCACTCTCGATGAATATGGCAATATCACAGAACTCGCAGACAAAGGCCATTTCGGTAACATTCCCTAATGTCGTATTCAACGTGGCACGTATCTATCCATTCAAGCGCAAAGAGGCAGTTGGTAAGCAGCGTTGGTATGAAAAGATTTCATTTACATATACCGGTAAGTTGACAAACTCGGCATCTGCTGCCGAGAATGCAATATTCAGCAAGGAGACATTTAGAAATATGAAGAACGGTGTAGAACACTCTATTCCTGTCTCTTCAAACTTTACTTTGTTCAAATATATCAACCTCACTCCATCTTTCAACTACACTGAGCGTTGGTACTTCAAGCGACAGATGCAAGAGTGGAACCCTGTAACAAACAAGGTTGACAAGCTCGACCCAGAGTACGGTTTCTACCGTATCTACAACTACAATGCCTCTGTATCTATGAATACTACCATCTACGGAATGTGGCAGATGAAGAAAAAGACTGCAAAGGTGCAAGCTGTCCGACACACCATCACCCCATCTGTAGGTGCATCTTATATGCCTGATTTTGGAGATCAAAAGTTCGGTTTTTACAAAGTTGTGCAATCTGACTCTTTAGGTGGCCATACGCTCTACTCTCCATACTCAGACAACGCTTACGGTATTCCTGGTCGAGGCGCTGCAGCATCTATCAACTTCTCTCTCAAGCAGAGTCTTGAGATGAAAGTACTTAGCAAGCGAGATACTTCAGGCGTGAAAAAGCTCAAGATTATTGACGATTTATCACTAAGTGGCTCTTACAACTTCCTTGCAGACTCTTTAGGTCTATCCAATATCTCTATGTCGCTACGTACAACCATATATGGAAACTTCGGTATCAACCTCTCTGCAACACTCGACCCATACCAAGTAACTCCACAAGGTGTGAGAATAAACAAACTGATGTTTAAGAAGGGTCTGCCTGGTCGTATTATGAGTACCGGTTGGAGTTTTGGTTATACATTTAAGTCCCGCAATGACAAATCGCAGGCTGCAATCAATGATATTAACACCATTCCGCCTGAATACTTCAATCCATTCTCCGACCCTTATGGACTTATGGACCCTGTACTAAGGCGACAATATATGGCGCAAACATACTACGACTTCTCCATACCGTGGAACTTGGGATTTAACTATGTAATCAGCTATAATGCCTCATATACCAATAACGGCACTACTGGTTACAAAAAGAACGTAAACCAAACACTCGGTTTTAACGGTAGTATAAATCTGACACCAAAGACCGGTATATCATTTACCAGCGGTTTTGATATACAGAATAAAAAGTTGACAACAACATCTATATCCATTACCAGAGATTTGCACTGCTGGCAGATGTCATTTGTCTGGATTCCATTTGGTTCACACCGTAGTTGGAGCTTCAATATCGGAGTTAAAGCGGCATCTTTGGCCGACCTTAAATACGATAAGAGTCAGACAATGTACGATAACCTCTTCTAATCAAAGGTTTATACCATTTCGGTACAGCTTTTGCGCAAAAGAGATATAGATGATAACAAAAAATATATAAATATGAACACAAAAGAGACTATCAATCAAGAAGTTAACGAACAGACAGTATTAAATGACACAGATGTAAATTCCTCTTGTCAGAACAATACATCAGACACAATGACAGATGATGACACTCCTCAAACTGACACAATGACAGAACAGACTACCGAAGATAAGAGTGCAGAAGAGCAGATTGATTGGAAAGACAAATATATTCGCCTACAAGCTGAGTTTGACAACTTCCGTAAGCGTACTCTCAGAGAGAAGATGGACCTTATCCAGAGTGGCGGAAGTGATGTATTAAAGGCTATACTTCCAATTCTTGACGATATGCAGCGAGCAATTGCAGCCTCTGAGAAGAGTGATGATATTGCAGCTCTTCGTGAGGGCGAGAAGTTGGTTGTGCAGAAGTTTATAGACACTCTGCGCCAAAAGAAGGTTGTAGAGATTGAGGCTCTCGATTGTCCATTTGACGAGAACCTACATGAGGCAGTAGCTCGTTTTGCAGCAGGTGAGGAGAAGAGTGGAAAGGTTATAGACGTTATTGAGCGTGGATATATGCTCGGTGATAAGGTACTTCGCTTTGCAAAGGTTGTTGTAGGCGAGTAATAGTTGTGGCAACTTCTTAATAATATATAATTATTATGGCAGAGAAGAGAGATTACTACGAGGTACTTGGCGTTGAGAAAAATGCCAATGCTGATGAGATAAAGAAGGCATATCGTAAAACTGCACTCAAATACCATCCAGACCGCAACCCTGACAACAAGGAGGCTGAGGAGAAGTTTAAGGAGGCTGCAGAGGCTTACGATGTACTTTCAAACCCTGACAAACGTGCTCGTTATGACCAATTCGGTCATGCAGGCATGAGTGGAACTGCAGGTGGCGGCTTTGGAGGCTTTAGCGGAGGTGGTTTCTCGATGGAGGATATTTTCTCACAATTTGGAGACATCTTTGGCGGAGGCTTTGGTTTCAGTGGTGGCAGTAGAGCACGAGGTCCAAGAGTTAGCCGTGGCTCAGATATTCGAGTAAGAGTATCACTGTCCCTCGAAGAGATTGCAAAAGGCGTTACCAAGAAGCTCAAGATTAACAAAAATGTTACCTGCGACACTTGCGGTGGTAGCGGTGCTAAGGACGCCTCCTCAAAGGTTACTTGCTCGAATTGTAACGGTTCCGGTGTAGTAATTCAGATACAGAATACATTCTTTGGCCGTATGCAGTCTCAAGGCGTATGTCCGGTCTGTGGCGGTCAAGGAACAGTCATCAAGGATAAGTGCGGCAAGTGTGCCGGCGAGGGCTATGTTAAGGGTAGTGAAGTTGTTGAGTTCTCTATTCCTGCAGGCGTTGCCGAGGGTATGATGATTACAGTCTCAGGTAAAGGTAATGCGGCTCGTCAGGGTGGCGAGAATGGCGATTTACTTGTTGTAATTGAGGAGCAGAACGACCCTCGTTTTATCCGCGATGGAGCAAACCTTATTCACAACCTTACAATCCCTGTTACAACAGCTCTTGCAGGAGGTGAGGTTGAGGTTCCGACCATTACCGGAAAGGCGAAGATTAACATTTCTGCCGGAACCCAGGCCGGTAAAGTTCTAAGACTTAGAGGCAAGGGACTGCCATCTATCAATAGCTACGGCAGTTATAATGGCACGGGAGACTTATTGGTTGTAGTAGATATCGCTATCCCTTCAACCCTTAACTCCGAGGAGAAGGAGTTAATCTCAAAACTTGCACAGATGCCTCACTTCAGAAATCCTGAGAAGAGCAGTAAGCAGAATATTTTTGAACGCATGAAGGACTTTTTTAATTAAAAGTCTTTGACAACTAACTTAAAAGATTTTAGACATGGGACTATTTTCACCTCCAAAAAGGCGACCAAACCAATTTAACTACATTCCACGCTACTTCGACCCTGAGAAAGATCGTCGTGAGCAACGTCGTCGTGAGTTAAGAGGTGAGAGTTATACTGACGATACACCTTACATACCCGGTAAGTATATACGTACTGTAAGAGAGGCTCGTAATGAGCGTAAGGCCCAGCAGAAGGAGAATAACAAGACGCCAAGAACATTTATGGTCTTTGGTATTGCACTCATTATTCTCATTGTATATATGTTGGTGCCTCGTATTGTCGCTATAATGACCAACATGGGTAAAAAACCGACTGTAGTTGAGCAGGCAGAGATGGATAACCAACTCTTTAACCCATACACCCCTATTACTATTGTACCAAACGACTATCAAGAGGAGTAATAAATATGTCAGACCGCATAAAACTACTACCAGAGATTGTCTCCAATCAGATTAAAGCCGGAGAGGTGGTTGAGTATCCGTCATCAGCTATAAAAGAGATGACAGAGAATGCCATTGACGCCGGTGCTACCTCTGTAAAGGTAAACTTTACAAATGGAGGTCGCGACCTTATTCAGATTGTAGATAATGGTTGCGGCATGTCTCCAAGTGATGCACGAATGGCTTTTGAGTGTCATGCGACAAGTAAAATAAAGGAACTTGACGATATATACGCTCTCTCTACATTCGGTTTTCGAGGAGAGGCGCTTGCATCTATTGCGGCCGTTGCGCAAGTAGAGTTGATTACTCGTCAAAAGGACTCAGATATAGGTACTAAGACAATTATCAATGGCGGAGAGTTTATCTCTCAGACCCCTATTGCAGCCCCTGTCGGTTCTCAGTTTATTGTCCGAAACATATTCTACAACACTCCTGGCCGTCGTAAATTTATAGATGACAGACAGTCTCAACTGCCCAATATGATTAAGACTGAGTTCCGTCGTGTCGCTCTATGTCATCCTGAGGTGGCTATGGAGCTGATGAGTGGCGGTGCGGCCATCTATTCATTGCCACAAGCTACGTTGCTTGAGCGAATTATTGATATCATAGGCTTCTCAGCTAAGAAAAACATGCTTGAGGTTGGAGTTGACACCTCGATTGCAAAGGTTACAGGTTATGTATGTCGTGCTTCGGCAGCGAAGGTAAGACCTGACCAATATATGTTTGTAAATGGTCGATACTTTAAGTCCCCATACTTAGCCAAAGCTGTAACTAAGGCATACGAGCATCTGATACCAAATGGTTCACAGCCATCCTTTTTTATCTATCTTACAGTCGATCCTGACAGAGTGGATGTCAATGTGCATGCACAGAAGATAGAGGTGCGTTTTGCCGATACAGACGCTATTTGGCAAATTATAAACGCAGCAGTGCGTGAGACCCTTGCAAAGACAGGTTCTGTTCCGATGATGGACTTTGAGACTGCCAATTTAGTAGATATTCCTGTTGCCACAACCGGAGTTACATACCAGATGCCCAAAGAGACAACATGTGATAACTACAATCCATTTGCCTCAGAGAGTGATTTGCAGACCATTCCAAGCAAAGGGGCTTTTTACGACATAAGCAATCAATTTAGCAATAGTTCTGCCATTGAGGATTTTAATATTCCGTCAACACCTGCGGCCTCTCAGTTTGAGTTTATCGACATTGCGAGTGAGGAGCAATATCTCGAGTTAGAATCAACTATTGACACCAAGCCTACAGCTATAAACTATATAGGCCGTCGTTATGCCTCTATGATAGCAGGAGGAGCGTTAGCTATTGTCGATTTAACAAGAGCCAGAGAGCGAATTCTCTTTGAGCGTTACCATGCCATGTTATCCGGTGCCAATAGCGTATCTCAGCAGCTGTTATTCCCAGAGAGACTGACTCTTTCAGATGGCGAGTACTCTCTTATGGAGGAGTGGGCTGTTGATTTCGCAGCCCTTGGTTTCGATATAGATATGCACGGTAGCGGAGAGATTGAGGTTAAGGGTATTCCGGCAGATTTGAGCGCAGATAGTCTTGACAAGGCTATATATGAGCTTCTACAGAGTCTTGCCTTGCCTCATCAGTTAGAGAGTATGCGCCGTGAACATATTGCACTCACCTTAGCCCAAAGTCAGGCTGCAAAAAAGGTGCAATATACTCAATCTGACGCTCAGACAATAGTTGAGCAGCTGATGGAATGCAGTAACACCAACCACACTCACTTAGGCAAGAGCATTATGACATTTATTACACTTGACGATATACAACAGAAATTATCATGAATCCATATTTCAAAACACCACCGGCAGTAAAGAATCTGATTATTGCCAACTGTATGTTGTTTTTGGCAACATATCTAATACCGAGAGTTAATACACTTTTGGGTACCTATGGTCAGTTATTTTGGATAGAGTCTCCAAACTTCCATATATACCAGTTTGTTACCTACATGTTCCTACATGGTGGTTTTAGCCATCTATTCTTCAACATGTTTGCGCTATGGATGTTTGGTAGAACGTTAGAGTATGAGTTGGGCACAAAACGCTTCCTAACCTACTACTTTGTCTGTGGAGTTGGTGCTGCAATATTCCAGATGTTAGTTGCTTGGGTGGCAGGTGAATATAACTTTACAATGCTCGGTGCCTCTGGTGCTGTAATGGGCCTTTTGATGGCTTTTGGAGTGATGCACCCAAACAATCAGATATTTGTCTTCCCTATTCCATTCCCAATTAAGGCTAAATGGTTTGTAACAGGATATATCGTTCTGGAACTATTCCAGGGCTGGGGTGGCATGAGTGATGGTATTGCTCACTTTGCACACGTAGGAGGCATGTTATGGGGATGGGCTTTGCTCTACTATTGGAAGAACAAGAGGGTAATCTATTTTTAGGATCTAGTGTATGGCACGCACTAATGGTAACATATATCGAGACTATCGCAAGGGCAAGAAGGTAAAGACTCGTCGTTTTTCGCTATCTTTTCTACTTTTTGTACTTGATATTATTATGTTTGTGGCTCTGCTACTCCTTGCAGCAGCTACCATTATCTGTGTCATAACCCCAAAAGTTACTCCGGAACAGCTTGGACTACTCTCAACAGTTGTCTTGGGAGCTCCTATTATATATATGGTGTTACTTATTGTATCGCTATATTGGGTTTTACGCTGGAAGTGGAGTATTGTAATCTTCTCTCTGATATTTGTAATTATAGGTAGTCTGTCTGTAAAACGCTACTATCGCATAGACTTCAAGCAAAAGCCTCAGACAAATATCAAGAACTGCACAAAGGTTGTCTGCTACAACATCGCCAACAACGATAGCGACTCTATTGTATCAGCCCTCAAAGCCCACAATCCAAATATTCTATGTCTGCAAGAGTATGTATCTGCGTCAAAAGAGAGATGGAACGAATTGGGAGAAAAATATACCTCTACAGCAAATGGTTCTCTTGACTTCTCATGCGAGATTTTCACAAAGTACCGTATTCTCAAGCAAGGCCTTATAGACTCTCTACCTCGCTTTAACGCTATTTGGGCCGATTTACTTATAGGTAAAGATACTGTAAGAGTTATAAATCTACACCTCAAATCGACAACTATTACGGCACAAGATATGCAGTTTGTTGAGGGACATGAGTACGTACTTGATACTGCTCGCAACTCTAAGCTGAAGAGTATTGCTGACAAATTGGCTGAAAATAACATCTTCCGTAGCGCACAAGCTAAGAAGGTTGAGGAGTTTATCATAGCCTCACAACCTCGAAAGATGATTGTATGCGGAGACTTTAACGACGTTCCTCTATCATACAGCTATAACTTAATTGCACAATCTCTTGTCGATACCTTTATTGCCGCAGGTTCAGGATATACATATACGTTTAACGGATTTTTCAAGCTCTTAGCTATAGACCATATGCTTACCACAGAGCATTTTGACATACTATCGTATGAGGTTGATTACTCAATGAACTACTCAGACCACTACCCTATAATATCAAGATTAAAACTCAAACAAGATAAGAAGAAACAATAAAATATTAGGTTACTATGATTTTAGATTCTATTAAAAATGCAGAGATTTACTACCCGCTTAACCCACGATTTAAGGCAGCATTCGACTTTTTAGCACAATGTAACCCAAAGACTATTGCTGTAGGTCGCCACGACATATTGGGAGATGAACTCTTTGTCAACGTTATGGAGGTTGACTTAAAACCTCGATATGAGGCACTACTTGAGGTACACGATAAGTATGTCGATATACAGGTTATCATCGGTGGAGCTACTAAAGAGGAGTTCGGATGGTCTGAGCGTAAAGATTGTAAAAAGGCTAAGGGTGAGTTTGATACAACTAAAGATGTGCAGTTCTATACCGATGAGCCTCAAACATTCTACACCATGCGTGAAGGTCAGTTCTCAATTCTCTATCCTGAGGATGCTCATGCCCCTATGCTTGGCACAGGCAAAATCAAGAAGATGATTTTCAAAGTGCTTAAATAGTTAGTCAGAAAAATAGAGCCTTAACATTTTCAAGAAAACTTAAGTGTTAAGGCTCTATTATTATACTATCTATTCTACCTCTTACCTACACAATCAAGAATAGTCTTTTGTAACGCCTCAACAATAGACAACTTTACATAAGTACGTCTTACAGCAAGCGATATTTTACGAGAAGATGCACCTCGGATAAGCGATTTTACCTGTCGAGCACGCTCCTTCGGAATATACTCAACTGCCATCTCCGGTATAATTGTAATATTGTTTGTGCAATCAACAATACGCATCAGTGTATCAAGCGAGCCAGACTCGAAGTAATAACGAGCCGGATGCAATGAGCGAGACTGACACAATTCAAGAACTTGGTCTCGCATACAGTTTCCGACACTAAGCAGTATAAGCTCTCGCATATCTATATCCGAAATCTGTATATTGCTCTTCTTATATAGCGTATTAATCGGAGAGACATAGGCGTAGAAGTGGTCATCAAATAGGTCATACTCTGTAATATCATCTCCACAAGTACCACCCGCAACCAAAGCTACATCTATACGGTCTCTATTTAGTTCCTCAATGATATACTGAGTCTGCATTTCACGAATCTCCAACTCAACCTTAGGGTAACGAGATACAAACTCCGGAATAAATTTATGCAAAATATAAGGGGCAATGGTCGGGATAACGCCAAGGCGGATTTTACCCGCAATCTCACCCTTAAACTGCTGCACCACCTCCTTAATAGAGTTATACTCCTTCAAAGTCTCACGAGCCTGAGCAAGCACAACCTCACCTGCTTCGGTCGGTACAACAGGCTTTTTAGAACGGTCAAGGAGCATCACTCCTAACTCCCCCTCAAGAGCCTTAATCTGCATACTCAGAGATGGTTGTGTAACAAAGCAATGGTCCGCAGCAACTGAGAAACTACCGAAGTTTGCAACTGCAAGAAGATATTCAAGTTGGATAATTGTCATAACATTATACTTATTATTCACAACAAAGGTATAAAAATAATTGATATTACACAAAACTAAGCCCTATTATTTACTAAATATCACTATCTTTAGTTGCGCACCTTTTGTAGAACCCAATTTTTTTCATATATTTGTGAATATTATAGATCTATAACCTAATAATTATGAGACACTTTTTACTTATACTTGCTCTTTTAGTTGCCTATTCTGCAACTGCACAGAGTATTCGAGAGCAGATTGCCACCAACCCAAATCTTGCAGGTGGTATCTACACTGCCTATATGGTTACTTATCAAAAGCCTATTACACCGCCAAAGGGTTACAAGCCGTTTTACATATCACACTATGGCCGCCACGGTTCTCGTTATCAAACAGCTCAAGAGAAGTATGACCAGCCAGCTGTGATGTTAGAGCAGGCATACAAAGATGGTAAACTTACAGAGCTCGGCGTAAGCCTTATGCATCGTATACGTACAATAGCTGATGATGCACACATGAGAGCAGGCGACCTCTCTCCACGTGGCGAGCGAGAGCAGAAGGGCATTGCCGAGCGTATGGCGACTCTATATCCAGAGGTATTTTCAGCAAAAAATGGCAACCATATAACCTGTTTTTCATCCCCTTCGGTACGCTGTGTTATAAGCATGACAGCCTTTACTGAGAGACTGAAAGAGATACACCCAGAGCTATCTATCACACGATTTGCAAGTGCACATGATATTGACATTACACGTCCTGAGAAGAACATGGATACCTTCTACAAGACAGCTCGCACAATGGCTAAAAAATATCAGCAGGAGCAGACTAAAGACAAAGCTTTTGTCTGTCGTATATTCAACGACTACGACTATGCTGAAAAGTTAATTCGCCAAACTTACAAAAGCACTGACACACATCTATTTATGGGCAACATGCACGATTTGGCTATGATAGTACAGAACTTTGATAATCTGCCTGAGTTGCACGACGTTTTCACTGAAGAGGAGCGTTTTCAAATGTGGCATTTGTTCAACATTCGTCGCTATCTGACCTATGGCCCATCTATAGATTTCGGAGATGTTCGTAATCAGGATGGAAAGTTATTATTGCGTGATATTATTGAGCGTGCCGATGCTATTATTGATGGTAGCACCAAAAATGAGGTAGCGACACTCAGATTTGGTCATGACTCGGCAATTATACCTCTGCTGGCAATCATGCATGCCGAGGGATGCGATGGACGTGTCTCTTTTGCAGAAATTGAGCGCCTGCCTGAAGTATGGTGCGACAGCCGTATAACCTCAATGTCGGTCAATGTACAGTTTATCTTCTATCGCAACAAGCAGGGTGATGTACTTGTAAGATTATTACACAGCGAGCGTGATATACGCATCCCTGTAAAGACAGACTGCTACCCATTCTACCGATGGGAGGATTTGCGTAACTATTGCCTTGCACAGTGTAAGCCAGAGGCAAAATAGTACTTAAACAAATTTACAAGAATATAACAAGGTTGGTTAGCGGAGTTGCTAACCAACCTTGTTTGCTATAAAATTGCAAAAAATTCAATCCTTATCCATAAAATGGATACTTTGGCAGCGATTATCATTTTGCAGTTTGAATTCTTCTATCTATCTTTGTACGATTGAATCACTATTTTTGATTAAATAGTTTAATTAACCCGATTACTAATTTTATAGAACAACCAATACAGACTATGGGAAAGATTATACTGACAGGCGATCGTCCTACCGGACGCCTCCATTTAGGACACTTTGTAGGTTCACTCTCTCGTCGTGTGGAGTTACAGAACTCCGGAGAGTTTGAGAAGATTTTCATCATGATTGCTGATGCTCAGGCGCTTACTGACAATGCAGACAATCCGGACAAAGTTCGCCAAAATATTATTGAGGTTGCTCTTGACTACCTCTCATGCGGTATAGACCCAAATATCTCTACTATTTTCATCCAATCTCAGGTTGCAGAGCTCTGTGAGCTTGCCTTCTACTACATGAATCTTGTAACCGTATCACGTCTCCAACGCAACCCAACTGTAAAGACTGAGATTAAGATGCGTGGTTTTTCGGAGGATGTCTGCGAGGGCGATACCACACAGAAGAAGGGTATTCCTGTAGGTTTCTTCACATACCCTATCTCTCAGGCTGCCGACATTACAGCCTTCAAGGCTACAACCGTCCCTGTTGGTGAGGACCAAGAGCCTATGATTGAGCAGACTCGTGAGATTGTACACAAGTTCAACTCTATCTACGGTCAGACTCTTGTAAATCCAGAAATTTTACTCCCTTCAAATTGTGCATGTCTGCGTCTGCCAGGAACTGATGGTAAGGCTAAGATGAGTAAGTCTTTGGGTAACTGCATCTATCTATCAGATAGCGAGAAGGAGGTTAAGCAGAAGGTTATGGGTATGTACACCGACCCTAATCACCTCAAAGTAGAGGACCCTGGTCAGGTTGAGGGCAACTGCGTCTTTACATATCTTGATGCATTCTGCCGTCCTGAGCACTTTGCGCTATATCTACCTGAGTATGAAAACCTTGATGCTCTTAAGGACCACTATCGCCGTGGTGGTTTGGGTGATGTAAAGTGTAAGAAATTCCTCATTGCTATCCTTAACGAACTGCTTACACCTATTCGTGAGCGTAGAAGATATTGGGAGCAGAATATTGAGGAGGTTTATCAGATTCTTGAGCAAGGCTCTGCTGCTGCTCGTGCTGTTGCAGCACAGACCCTTACAGATGTCCGCAATGCGATGAAGATAAATTACTTTGCAGACCGTGAGCTAATCGCACAGCAAGCGGCACACTACAAGGACGAGAATAAATAGTAGTTTTGACAATGGAGATAATTGAAGAGTCAAAATACATTAAACCAGCCGGCAGAGAGAAGATATACCAATGGTTTCTGCGCCTGACAAAGCGTCTTAGTGAGCGTCAAGTATTGGCGATACTCGCTATCATTGTCGGCGCATTAGCTGGATTGGGTACATATCTGTTTGAGGTACTACTGCATTTTATCAAGAGTTGTCTTGTCAATTGGTTTGATGTAGATACATTTCATATTCTCTACTTCATCTACCCTGGCATAGGTATTGTTTTGGCAACTCTCTTTGTCAAGTATATAGTAAGAGATAATATCTCCGAGGGAGTTACCAGAGTACTATATGCCATGTCTCGAAAGGGCTCACGTATTGCAGGCCACAACTGTTGGACCTCAATTGTGGGAGGAGCTACAACTATCGGTTTTGGTGGTTCAGTTGGTCCTGAGGCGCCTATAGTACTCACGGGAGCTGCTATTGGCTCAAATGTAGGAAAGTTGGCTAAGTTAAACTATCGTAATATCACCCTTCTTTTATGCTGTGGTGCAGGAGCTGCTGTAGCCTCTATCTTCAAGGCCCCTATTACGGGAGTGGTCTTTGTGCTTGAGATTTTGATGCTCGATATTACATCTGCATCTGTAATTCCTCTACTTATCTCCTCTGTAACAGCAACTACACTTGCTATTGTACTACGTGGATGGGACCCTATTATCTCTGTATCACTCACAGAGGCTGATGCTTTTCAGATTAAGCATATTCCACTCTTCATCATTTTGGGCTGTATATGCGGAGCTGTCTCATACTACTTCACTCAGACTAACGCCACAATAGGCCGCAAAATAGGCGCAATCTCCAACCAATATCGCAAATGGCTAATCGGTGGTGGAGTGTTAGGTATGCTCATATTCCTCTTCCCACCTCTCTATGGTGAGGGTTATGAGGCCTTTGTATCGCTAATGCATGGAGATAAACAGAGTATTTTTGAGAACTCACTCTTCTACGCCTTTAAAGATATAGATTGGGTTGTTCTTATCTATATAGTAGCAACGATGCTCTTTAAGGTTATTGCTACAGCTACCACAAATGCTGCAGGAGGTGTGGGTGGAACATTTGCACCCTCACTCTTTGTGGGCGCATTTACAGGAGCAGCCTTAGCACTATTCTGCCAATTATGTTTTGATTGGGATATATCTATTACCACCTTTACACTTGTCGGCATGGCAGGCGTTATGGCAGGTGTGATGAATGCGCCACTGACCTCTATCTTCCTTATTGCAGAGCTATCAAACGGCTACGGGCTATTTATCCCACTCATGATTGTTGCTTGTATAGCCTTTGCCGTTGGTTACTACCTTGACCCCGACTCTATCTATACAAAGCGTCTGAGAGCTAAGGGAGAGTTGCTTACACACGACAAAGATCAGTCTGTATTGGTATTTTTAAACCTTGAGGAGCTTATGGAGAGCGATTTTGCTCGTCTGCGTGAGAAGGCAACACTTGGCGATGTAGTATCAATTATCGCCTCTGCCCGCCGTAATATTTTCCCTGTAATTGACGATTTTGGTCATCTGCTTGGCATCGTACAGCTTGATGACCTGCGTGAAGATATGTTTAAGCATGAGAAGTGGGGCAACTCAATTACCCACTACATGATTCAGCCACCTGATAAGATTCTTGAAAAAGAGCAGATTCAAGAGGTATTACCTCGCTTTGAGCAGAACCATACTTGGATGTTGCCGGTTGTTGATAAGGAGAACCGCTATAAGGGCTTTATCTCTAAGTCGAGAATTCTTAATGCATATCGCGAACAACTTGTAAATATATCTCAATAATGAGCAAGATAAAGTTAGTAATGTTAGACTTTGATGGCACTATTGCCGACTCGTTTGCCAGCGTTATCTACTGTGCCGAGAAGATGTGTCATAATGAGGGCTACCATTTTGATAAAACCATTATAGAACGCAATATGGGTTGTACTACCGAGGATTGCATCGCCCTTCTTATAAACGATACTAATCCGGAACTTATCTCCCGTCTGACAGAGGCTTACAACATCATATATAAAAGTGAGGGTCTTGACATGATAAGGCTATTTGATGGCGTTTTAGAGACCGTCAAGCGTCTTTATGATAAGGGAATCAAGTTTGCCATTACATCGAACAATGTTGTTCCTGCAATATCATATGTAGTTGAGCGCCTCGGCCTTATGCCATACTTAGATAGTATTGTTGGCGTAGAGTGTGTTGAGCATGGAAAGCCGGAACCAGACATCGCCCTTGAAGCTATCCGCCTTGCAGGTGTTACAGTTGAAGAGGCTGTGGCTGTTGGCGACTCTGTTTTCGATATGGGCATGGGTAAAAAAGCCGGTTGCCACTGCTGCGGCGTAAGTTACGGTTGCGACACCTCTAAAACGCTCTTTGATAGTGGTGCAGAGTGGGTTATAGATAGTTTTAGCGAGCTGGAAAAGATTGTTCTTGAATAATGGCAACACCCGTAATTACGATATATACTGACGGTTCATCACTTGGCAATCCTGGTGCAGGAGGCTATGGTGTGGTACTTATCAGCGGGCCACATCGAAAAGAGCTCTCGGCAGGTTTTCGCCTCACAACAAATAACCGCATGGAGCTTATGGCTGTATGCGTCGCTCTTGAGGCTCTGAAATTTGAGGGATCAGATGTAACAATATACTCAGATTCAAAGTATGTTGTCGATGCCGTAAGTAAAGGGTGGGTGTTTGGCTGGGCCAAAAAGGGCTTTTCAGGCAAGAAAAACCCCGATTTATGGATGCGTTTCCTTACAATCTATCGCAAGCATAATGTACGCTTTATCTGGGTTAAAGGTCATGCAGAGACGGTAGAGAATAACCGTTGCGATACCCTAGCCGTCGCCGCCGCAAATGGCTCAAACCTCCTCGAAGATAGAGGATATCAACCAGAATAACACTGCTTAAGTACCGTCCCTTTTCTGAAGATAAGGGATCCAAAAGACTTTCAGAGAAACTGCGTTTCTCTTGTACGTGTGCGGATTTAGGATAGCCTAAAGGCTATTACGATAAAAAAGAGAGATTTGCTTTTGCTCACGTAAACTTGGCAAGCAATCTCTCTTTTCTTTCGTACCATCTTCGATGGTGTTTCCTAAATCAGAGTCCAGCGAAATTTAGTTTGTTATATTGGGGTACCCCTCCGCTCAATCAAAGCACCCATTTGCGCTTAGAAGGGTGTAGATGCCACGCTCGATAAAAAATCCCAGCAATGGATAGTACAAAACGTACAGCCATTGCTGGAACTTTTTTATTAGCGGAAGCAGGTATGCCCTTATAAGCGCAAATGCCACTATCACTCAAAATCTATCGCAAAGCCGTAAGTTGCTCACGGATTGCAGCTATCTTAGCCTCAGCATCTGCCTGCTTTGCACGCTCGTTAGCAACAACCTGTTGAGGAGCTGAGGTAACAAAACGCTCGTTAGAGAGTTTCTTCATAACAGATGCAAGGAAGCCCTCGTAATAAGCAAGGTCTTTCTCAAGCTTTGCAATCTCCTCCTCTACATTTACATTATCACCCATAGGGATAAAGTACTGAGTTGTCTTAACGATAAAGCCTGCATCTGTAGGGTTCTTCTCGGTAACAGATGTTACAGCTGAGAGGTTACCCATCTTAACAAGTACAGCCTCAAACTCCTTTGGATAGTTCTCATCTACAACCACTTTCAGCTCAACAGCCTCCTTTTGTGGCATATTCTTCTGCTTACGTACATTACGAATAGCAGATACAGCCTCCTGAAGAAGTGCAAAGCGAGAGAGTAGAGCCTCATCTGCCTCCTCTGCCTTTGGCATTTGGCTAACCATAATAGACTCGCCCTCTGCACGTGGTGCAAGGTCCTGCCAAATCTCCTCAGTTACAAATGGCATGAATGGATGCAAAACAAGCATCAACTGCTCAAAGAAGCACTTAGTCTGCTCAATAGTAGTCTTATCTGCAGGAGAGCCATAAGCTGGCTTTACAATCTCAAGATACCAGCCACTGAAGTCATCCCAGAAGAGCTTATAGGCAACCATAAGGGCCTCAGAGATACGATAGCTCTTAAAGTTATCCTCAATCTCTGTCAAAGCTGCATTGAGTTTTGCACGGAACCAAGCTACTGCTGCAGCATTATTCTGGCTCTGAGCAAGATTTTCATCTATATTCCAGCCGTTGATAAGGCGGTATGCATTCCATATCTTATTACCGAAATTACGGCCCTGCTCGCAGAGAGCATCGTCGAACATAAGGTCATTACCAGCGCTTGAGCAGAGCATCATAGCCACACGAACACCATCTGCTCCATACTGAGCAATAAGGTCGAGTGGATCAGGTGAGTTTCCGAGCTGCTTTGACATCTTACGACCAATCTTATCACGAACAATACCTGTGAAATAGACGTTGCGGAATGGCATTTGGCCACGATACTCATAGCCCGCCATAATCATACGTGCTACCCAGAAGAAGATGATATCCGGACCTGTTACAAGGTCGTTTGTTGGATAGTAGTACTTTATCTGCTCGTTGTCAGGGTTGCGAATACCGTCAAATACAGATATAGGCCAGAGCCATGAGCTGAACCAAGTATCAAGTACATCCTCATCCTGACGAAGGTCGGCAAGGGTAAGAGTAGCATCGCCACTCTTCTGCTGCGCAAGGACAAGCGCCTGCTCGGCAGTCTCGGCAACTACATAGCCACCCTTTGGCAGATAATATGCAGGGATACGCTGACCCCACCACAGCTGACGAGAGATACACCAATCCTTAATATTCTCCATCCAATGGCGGTATGTATTCTTATACTTCTCTGGCACAAAACGGATAACATCCTCAAGAACGGCCTTCGTTGCAGGCTTTGCAATCTCTGACATAGCCATAAACCACTGCATAGAGAGCTTTGGCTCAATAGCAACACCTGTACGCTCAGAGTAGCCCACATTATTTGTATATGGCTCGGTCTTCTCCATCAACCCTGCAGCCTCAAGATCCCTCTCAATCTGCTTACGACACTCGAAACGATCTACACCAACATACATACCCACCTTGTCGTTGATAGTCCCGTCATCATTGAAGATGTCGATAGTCTCAAGACCATACTTCTCGCCCAGCATATAGTCATTTACATCGTGTGCAGGAGTTACCTTAAGAGCTCCTGTACCGAACTCAATATCTACATACTCATCACGAATAATCGGAATAGAACGGCCTACAAGCGGAACAATTACACGAGCACCCTCCGGCACATCGGCATAGCGTGGGTCATTTGGATTGAGGCAGACTGCAGTATCACCCAAAATAGTTTCAGGACGTGTTGTGGCAACAATAATATTGCGATCGGTACCCTCAAGTTTGTAGCGCAGGTAGTATAGCTTACCATGCGACTCCTTGTATATAACCTCCTCGTCAGAAAGCGCAGTCTTTGCAGATGGGTCCCAATGAACCATACGCACACCACGATAGATTTTACCCTTGTTATATAGGTCGCAGAATACCTTGATAACGCCCTCAGTACGAGCCTCATCCATAGTAAAACAAGTTCGATCCCAATCACATGACGCACCAAGTTTACGAAGCTGCTTAAGGATAATACCACCGTGCTTTTCCTTCCATTCCCACGCATGAGCAAGGAACTGCTCACGGGTAAGTGAAGACTTGTCAATACCCTCAGCCTTAAGTTTCGCTACAACCTTGGCCTCTGTTGCAATACTTGCATGGTCTGTACCAGGTACCCAACATGCATTCTTACCGAGCATACGTGCACGGCGAACCAATACATCCTGAAGAGTATTGTTAAGCATGTGGCCCATGTGCAACATACCTGTTACATTTGGTGGTGGAATAACGATTGTAAACGGCTCACGCTCATCTGGTTCTGAGTGGAAAAGGTTGTGGTCGCACCAATAGTCGTACCACTTCTGTTCAATCTCCTGCGGAGTGTACTTGTCTGCTATCTGCATAATCTATAATTGTTTTTTGTATAATCTCTTTAATTGCTGACTTTTTCAACACAATTATTCAACCTGCAAAGATATAAAACTTTATCCAAAAAAAGTGCTTTTTGTACCACTATTTATACCAACATCCATTTTTTAACTATTTATCTATGGTTAAACAAAGAAAAAGTATTATCTTTGTACGATTATAACTATGCACTATTTATTAGTAACTTTTGACTATGGTAAAGAAAAAAGATAACGATATTTTTATTGACGAAATAGGTCTGTCTCCAGAGATTGTAGATAGAAAATTTCAGGCAATACCTATTGTAGGTGGAGGCGACGACGATGCGATAGAGGATGTAAAGATTCCTGAGATTCTCCCTATTTTGACCCTTAGAAGTTCAGTACTTTTCCCTGGTGCTGTAACCCCTATTACAGTTGGTAGAGAGAAGAGTATTGCCCTTGTTCGTGCTGTCAATGCAAGTGATGGCCTCTTAGGAGCTGTTCTTCAGCGCAATGCAGAGATTGAGACTCCAACTCCAGATGATATGTATCGCATAGGTACAGCAGCTCGTATTCTCAAAATTCTTGAGATGCCAAATGGTAATCTGACTGTTATTCTCTCCGGTCTTGAGAAGATTGAGGTTGGCGAGTATATCTCTACAGAACCATTCTTCAAGGCAAAGGTTACAGCTCTGCTCGACTCTGCTCCGGATAAGAACAACCCTGAGTTCAATGCCCTTGTTGAGGCAGTAAGAGATACCGCACTTAGAATTATAAGTATCTCTCCAAGCATGCCAAAGGAGGCCTCTTTTGCAATTAAGAATATAGACTCTCATCGTGGCACGATAAACTTTATCTGTTCAAACCTTGAGTTCTCGGACGACGACCGTCAGGCTCTACTTGAGGCACCAGGCCTACTTGCACGTTCTCGCAAGTTGTTAGAGATTCTCATTCGTGAGCAGCAACTCCTTGAACTAAAACAAGAGATTCAGGAGAAGGTTAAGACTGAAATTGACAAGCAGCAGCGAGACTACTATCTCCAGCAGCAGATGAGAACAATTCAAGAGGAATTGGGTGATGATGCAAATGGCGATGTAGAGCGTCTTCGTGAGGCTGCAAAAGGCAAAAAGTGGGAAAAAGAGGTCTCTGATTTATTTAACAAGGAACTTGCTAAGTTAGAGCGTCTAAATCCTGCTATTGCGGAGTACTCAATACAAGTTACATATCTCCAGCTCATGCTTGACCTGCCATGGGATGAGACAACTACAGACAATCTCGACCTTAAATGTGCTCGTGAGCAACTCGACGCAGACCACTTCGGTCTTGAGGAGGTTAAGGATCGCATATTGGAGCATCTGGCTGTAATCAAGCTTAAGGGTGATTTAAAATCGCCTATTCTCTGTCTCTATGGCCCTCCGGGAGTAGGTAAGACCTCTCTTGGTAAGAGCGTTGCTACCGCTTTGGGTCGTAAATTTGGCAGAATAGCTCTCGGAGGTCTGCATGATGAGGCTGAAATTCGTGGCCACCGCCGTACATATATCGGTGCAATGCCAGGTCGTGTAATTGAGACTATCAAGCGTTGTGGCTCTTCAAACCCTGTCATTATCCTTGATGAGGTTGATAAGATGACTGTCTCTAACCACGGAGACCCATCTTCTGCCCTACTTGAAGTACTTGACCCTGAGCAGAATACCACCTTCCATGACAACTATTTGGACACAGAGTATGACCTGTCAAAAGTACTCTTTATCGCCACTGCAAATGACATTGGCGCAATAAATCCTGCTCTTAAGGACCGTATGGAGTTGATAAATATCTCAGGATATATCCTTGAAGATAAGATTCAGATTGCCACAAACCACCTTATCAAGAAACAGTGCGAGGCTCATGGTTTAAAGGAGGAGCAGATGGTCATCTCAACAGATGTATTGACAAAGATTATATCAGAATATACTCGTGAGTCTGGTGTGCGTGCTTTGGATAAGAATTTGGCAAAAATTGCACGCCACAGAGCTAAGAATATTGCCTTTGAAGAGGAGTACTCGGCTCAGATTTATCAGGCCGATGTTGAGCGCATTCTCGGCAAACCAAAGTATCTGAACGAGCAGTATGAAATCAAGGATATGGTAGGTGTGGTAACAGGTCTTGCATGGACCTCGGTTGGTGGAGATATACTCTACATAGAGTCGTTGCTCACTCCTGGTAAAGGCAAACTCTCACTTACCGGAAATCTCGGCGATGTGATGAAGGAGTCGGCAACTATCGCCTATGAGTGGGTTATGGCTCACCATAAAGAGCTCGGCATAGACCCTACAATGTTTGAAAAGAGCGACCTTAATATCCACGTTCCTGAGGGTGCTATTCCAAAGGATGGTCCAAGTGCCGGTATTACAATGATTACCTCTATCGTCTCAACATACACAGGTCGCAAAGTAAAAGAGCGTATCGCCATGACAGGCGAGACCACTCTGAGAGGTCGTGTAACCCCTATCGGAGGCGTAAAGGAGAAGGTACTTGCTGCAAAACGTGCAGGCATACACACTATTCTTGTTCCTGAAGAGAACCGTAAGGATGTTGAGGAGATAAAGGCTGAGTATGTTGAGGGCATTACTTTCCATTATGTACGTACCAACGAGGAGGTGTTGGAGTTAGCATTACAGTAATAGTCATTAGCCATTGCCCTTTTAGGGGTATCCGCTATGCAGATTTATATAAGTCGGCTATACCCTAACAACTAATAGCCAAAAGCAAAAATAATATGAAATTTATTGCAATCATACCTGCAAGGTACGCAAGTACCCGTTTCCCGGCTAAGCCTCTTGCCATGCTTGGTGGTAAACGTATCATTGAGCGTGTCTATGAGCAGGTATCATTGGCTATGGAGCATATTGTGGTTGCGACAGACGACAAACGTATATATGATACTGTAGAGGCATTTGGTGGTAATGTAGTGATGACATCCCAAGAGCATAAAAGCGGAACAGACCGTTGTTGGGAGGCATACTGCAAACTAAATAGAGAGTTTGACGTTATTGTAAACATTCAGGGCGACGAACCATTTATTGCACCTTCTCAGATTGAGGCTTTAAAGGCTTGTTTTCTCTCTGCTCAAACAGATATTGCAACTCTTGTAAAACCATTCTCAGTTGAGGATGGTTTATCTGTTTTAGAGAGCTACAACTCGCCTAAAGTGGTGATTGACAATGATATGAATGCACTATACTTCTCTCGTGCAGTAATTCCGCATCTGCGAGGTGTAGAGACAAAAGAGTATTTGTCAAAGCATACATTCTACAAGCATATCGGCATATACGGCTTT
Source organism: Alistipes sp. (assembly GCA_017381935.1). GTDB lineage: Bacteria > Bacteroidota > Bacteroidia > Bacteroidales > Rikenellaceae > Alistipes. The sequence goes on along the minus strand of JAFOBG010000019.1, from coordinate 20,438 downwards.
AGAGCAGAGGTTCTCAAGGCTATAACTGCTCTTCCACAATCTTCGCTTGAAACAGCAGAGTCGCTTGAGCAGCTACGTTGGTTGGAGAATGGATACAAAATCAAGGTTGGAATCTCAGACCGTGAGACTATAGGTATAGATACGCCTCAAGATTTGGCAAGAGCCGAAGAATTTCTAAAAAACCTTAAAACACTATAACAATGAAAAGAGACCTTTTAACACTTATTCTTTCGGTAGCATTTATAGCTACTGCAAGTGCGCAATGGAGTATTGCAGGCGATAAGATTCGCTCTACATGGGCAGAGCAGGTTACTATAGATAACGTGCTTCCTGAGTACCCTCGACCTCAATTAGAGCGTAGCGAGTGGTTAAACCTCAACGGACTTTGGAATTATGCCATCACAGGTCTAAGCGATGTAAAGCCAGCATCTTTTGATGGTCAGATTTTGGTTCCTTTCGCTATCGAGTCTGCAATGTCTGGTGTTCAAAAGACCCTTACTAAGGATAACATCCTTTGGTATGAGCGCACCTTTACTCTACCTTCAAAGTGGGCAGGTAAGCGCATCTTGCTCAACTTCGGAGCTGTTGATTGGAGCGCTGACGTATATGTAAATGACATTCTTGTAGGTCGTCATACAGGAGGTTACACTCCATTCTCATTAGATATTACCTCAGCTCTCAAAAAGGGCGAGCAAAGAGTAGCTGTTCGTGTATGGGACCCTACAGACTCCGTACATAACCCTGTAGGTAAGCAGCGTCTTAATCCAAGTGGTATCTGGTACACCGCAGTATCGGGCATTTGGCAGACTGTATGGGTAGAGGCTGTTGCAAAGACAAACCATATCTGCAATATAGCAGTTAACTCTGATATTACACGTAGCGAAATATATGTAGATGCTACTTGTGCGAATGAGAACGGAACCGTTAAGTTTGAGGTTTTGGATGGCCAGAAGGTCGTTGCACAAACAACTACATTGTGTGGCGTGAGTGCAACACTGCCAATTAAGGATGCAAAGTTATGGAGCACTAATTCGCCAACTCTCTACACCCTTAAAATATCTCTTATCCAGAACGGAAAGGTTGTAGATAACGTATTGTCATACGCTGCAATGCGACAGTTCTCTACACAACGTGATCAGATGGGTCATCTCCGTATGACACTCAACGGCAAGCCTATCTTTATGTACGGTCCACTCGACCAGGGTTGGTGGCCTGATGGTCTTTATACCGCACCTACAGACGAGGCGTTGGTAAGCGACATTATCCTTACAAAAGAGCTTGGATTTAATACAATCCGTAAACATATCAAGGTTGAGCCTGCTCGTTGGTACTACCATTGCGACCGTCTCGGTATTATCGTATGGCAGGATATGCCTTGTCTTGCTCTTTATAACGGCAATAGCAAGGGTGGCATGTGGGGCCGTAACAACATCAACGGAGGTAGCGACTCGCCTGTAACCCGTGAGGAGAAGAACCGTTACTACAAGGAGTGGAAAGAGATTATGGACGCTCTAATGTTCTTCCCTTCTATCGGCGTTTGGGTGCCATTCAATGAGGCTTGGGGACAGTTTGACACAGAGGCTGTTGCCGAGTGGACTGCTGCATACGACCCAACTCGTCTTATCAATGCTGCAAGTGGTGGTAACCTGCGTCTATGTGGTGATATTCTTGACATTCACAACTACCCTGCACCTTCAATGCCTTTCCACAGCTCTGACTTTGTAGTGGTATTGGGAGAGTATGGTGGTATCGGCTACCCTATCAAGGAGCATTTGTGGTGGAACAAGCGCAACTGGGGCTACATACAGTTTAACAATACCGATGAGGTTACGGCTGAGTATGTAAAGTATGCCACTATGCTCAAGGATTTCATTCCTCAAGGTATGGCAGCGGCAATCTATACCCAGACAACTGACGTAGAGGGTGAGGTAAATGGTTTTGTTACCTATGACCGTAAAGTTGTAAAGATGGATAAGGCTAAGGTAAATGCCATCAATACTGAGATTATAAACCAACTCAAATAATGACTCCTATATTTATAGCAGGCCCTTGTGTAATTGAGTCTTATGAGGTGCTGAATACTGTAGCAGAGAAGATTGTTCAGATAAACCGTAAGTTGGGTGTCGATATTATCTTCAAATCCTCATTTGACAAGGCAAATCGCACATCTATCTCTTCCTACCGCGGTGTCGGCATAGAGAGGGGTATAACGATGCTCGGACAAATAAAGGAGAAGTGGGGTCTAAAGACAATCACCGACATACATGAACCTTGGCAGGCAGAGATAGTTGCTCAGAGTGTCGATGTTATTCAAATACCTGCTTTTCTCTGCCGTCAAACAGACCTTTTAGTAGCTGCTGCAAAGACAGGAAAAACTGTCAATATCAAAAAGTCGCAAATGCTATCGGGCCTTGACATGAGATACCCTTATCAAAAGGTTGCAGAGTCAGGAGCCTCAGAAATCTGGCTCACCGAGCGAGGTAATAGCTTTGGATACAACAACTTGGTGGTCGATTTTAGAAATATACCTCAGATGCAATCTTTTGCACCGAAGGTTATCATGGATTGTACCCACTCAGTTCAACGACCAGGAGCAGGTTGCGGTCAGAGCGACGGAGATAGCAGATATATCTCCTCAATGGCACTTGCAGCAAAGGCATTTGGGGCAGATGGTTACTTCTTTGAGGTCCATCCAAACCCAAGCAAGGCTCTGTGTGATAACGCATGCTCTTTAGAACTTGACAAATTAGAGAGTATTATAAGTGCATTAATTCAATAAACCTAAACTAAAACTATATGGGACTTTTAAATTTCTTAAATCCACCGGCAAAAAAGCCGTTGCTCCCCGCCGATAAGATTGACCCGGAGTATAAAAAAATGCGACTCAAGGTCTTCTTGGGTATCTATCTTGGATATGCGGCCTACTACTTGGTTCGTAAAAATCTCTCGCTTGCCGCACCTGGCATGATTGAAGAGGGTCTTATCGACAAGGCAGGTGCAGGTCTTGCAATGTCGGGTATCCCTATCGCTTACGCAGTGAGTAAGTTTATCATGGGAAGTATTTCAGACCGTTCTGATGCCCGTAAATTTATGACTGTAGGCTTAGTTTTGGCCTCATTAGTTATGATTATTGCAGGTATTCTGCCATACCCTGCAGGTGTTGGTGGCAACTACTCTATCACAGTAGGTCTGATGTTTGTCTTTATGCTCCTTGCCGGTTGGCTATCAGGTATGGGTTGGCCTCCATGTGGTCGAGTATTGGCCCATTGGTTCTCTACAAATGAGCGTAGTCTGAAAATGTCTATCTGGAATACTGCTCACAACGTAGGTAACGGAACTCTCGGACTACTTATTCCTGCAGGAGTTATCATATTTACAACCATTGGTATTACAGAGACTTGGCGTGCAGCCTTTATCGTTCCTGCAGCAGTAGCCTTGATATTTGCCTTCTTCTGTTGGTGGGCTATCCGTGATACACCAGAGTCATGCGGTCTGCCTGCTATTGAGGATTACAGAAACGACCACTCAGGCGCAAAGGCTGCTAAGGGTGAGGAGGATAAAATTCCGTTCCGTCGTCTCTTCTTTGACTACATCTTTAGCAATAAAATGCTCTGGCTTATCGCCTTTGCAAACGTCTTTGTATATCTTATTCGCTACGGTATTGCCGATTGGTCGCCTACATATCTGACAGAGGTATTCAAGTGGGACAAAGACGCTGCTTCTATTGCTTACGCTGTTCGTGAGTATGCTGGTATTCCTGGAACAATACTTGGTGGTTGGATTTCGACTAAGTTCTTCAATGGTCGTTGTGCTCCTGTGAATGTCATCTTCCTCATCGCTGTAACTATCGGTATCTTAGGTTATTGGCAGGCTGACGTAGTTGCTCAGGTAACTCACATCCCTATTACATGGATTATCTACGGCTCACTTGCTCTTATTGGAGGAGCTATCTATGCTCCTGTAGCGATGATTGGCGTTCAAGGTCTTGCTATTGTTCCTAAGAATGCAGCGGGTACTGCAGCAGGTTTCTTGGGCCTGTTTGGTTATTTGCTTGGTGATGCAGTACTCTCAAAGATAGTCTTGGGTTATGTAGCACAGAGTTCTTGGGGCTGGAACGCAACCTTCTGGGTATTTATCATCGGTGCGCTTTTGGCTGCTGTTATATGTGCCGTATCTTGGGGTAAAGAGAAGAAAATGATGGAGGAGCGCTTAGCTGCTGCTCAAAAATAGAGACAATGTATAAAAATCTGCAACAATATATTGAAACACTTCAGAGTGCCGGTGAGTTAATTCGCATCGGCACTCAGGTTTCGAGTGTTTATGAGATTGCCGAACTTACGGACCGTCAAGCAAAAAGTCCTAATGGTGGCAAGGCTCTGCTATTTGAGAATACAGATTGTGGTTTTCCGGTATTAACCAATATGATGGGCTCAGAGCGTCGTATCTCTCTTACCCTTGGTGTTGACAAGCCGGAAGATATTACAAGCAGAATCGAGAGCCTGCTTAAGCAAGTAACAACACCTAAAGACTCTATTGGAGACAAACTCAAGCTACTCCCTCTCTTAGGCGAGGTGGCAGCATGGTTCCCAAAGAAGCTAAAACGTAGAGGAGCATGTCAGCAGGTTATCCTCAAGGGAGAGCAAGCCTCACTTGACAAACTACCTATACTTAAGAGTTGGGGATGTGATGGAGGTCGCTTTATAACCCTACCTATGGTCAATACCCTCGACCCGGACAGCGGAGTTCGCAATGTAGGAATGTATCGTATGCAGGTCTTTGACAACCACACAACAGGCATGCATTGGCATCGCCATAAGACCGGAGCTCGCCACTATGAGGGCTACAAAGCAAAGGGCGAGATTATGCCCGTCTCTGTAGCAATCGGAGGCGACCCTGTCTATACATACGCTGCAACGGCTCCTATGCCTGACAACATGGACGAGTATCTGCTTGCAGGTTTTTTGCGCCGTAAGCCCGTAAAGTTAGTCAAGTGTATTACAAACGACATCTATGTTCCTGAGGACTGCGACTTTGTTATCGAGGGTTATGTTGACCCTTCAGAGCCTCTTACAGTCGAGGGAGATTTTGGAGACCATACAGGTTTCTACTCTCTTACAGACCTCTACCCTATTTTCCATGTAACGGCAATCACACATCGAAAAGATGCTGTCTATCCTGCAACAGTAGTAGGTATTCCGCCACAAGAGGATGCCTATATATCTGTGGCTACAGAGCGTATATTCCTTGCACCTATACGTCTTGTTATGCAGCCTGAGATTGTAGATATGACTATGCCGAGCGCAGGCACGTCTCACAATATTGCAATCATCTCTATTGTGAGTCGATATCTCGGACAGGTTGACAAAGTGGCTCAAGGTATGTGGAGCGCAGGCCAGATGATGTTTAACAAATATCTTGTCATCACACCTGAGCACACCGCAGTCCGTAATGGCGACCATTTAGCTCACCTTCTAAGGGAGTGCAACCCCGCTACAGCAGTTATTCGAGGCCGAGGCATATATGACGTCCTTGACCACGCCACAACTACATGTGGCTATGGTGGAAAGATTGCTCTTGACCTAACATCCAACAATAGTTCGCAGAGTGTAACGCCAGCTGTAAGTGATAACATTACACTTCCTGAGGGTATAACAATGCGTAAAGATTTGCTTGACAAATGGAGCACCCTACTCCTTTTTGCCGACAACACGAAGAGTGTAAACCTTGAGCAGATAGCACTCGACAGTGGCATTTGCTGCAACTTTATCGCCCTTTTTGACAGCCGTGCTGCTGACTTTGAGGCTAACGACCTCCTTTGGCTTGCTGCTGCCAATACAGAGCCTGAAAGGGATATTAATATTGTTAACCGAACAATGACAATAGATGCCCGTGCTAAAGTACCTGGTTCTAAGGGTGCCCCTGCACGTTTCCCGAATGTAGTAACTTCGCTTACTGAGGTTATTGAGATGGTTGACAAGCGTTGGGAGGAGTATGGCTTTGAGCACTTTATCCCATCTCCATCCAAGAAGTATAGAAAACTATTATTATCCGATAAAGCCGAGTGGTAATGAAAGAGAGACAGATGACCATAGGTGCAGTAGTACTTATAATTGTTATGCTTATTGTAGCTCTTGCATTAACAATTATGGACTATCTGAACTATCGTACTCTGGACAGAGCAAGGGCTTTTCAACAAAATACCTGCGCTACTGACTCCCTATTTGTCTTTGACCCAAATACTGTAAGCTACGAAGAGTTGCTCGCATTAGGATTTGAGAAATCTACAGCCGTATCACTACTCAAATACCGTTCACGAGGTAAAGTATTTGAGATTGCAGAGGAGCTTGCGCTCTGCTACGGTGTTACAGACTCTATGTACTTTAAGCTACGCCCATATATAGTAATTGGAGAGCAGTTTAAGAGCCGACCAAAGGTAAGTCAAGCTACTGTCGATACACTTCGTCAAGTCCGCCAAAAGCAGTGGGAGGAAAAACGTGCAAGACTCACTCCACACCCCTTCGAGAAGTTTAGAATAGATACCGTAGGTATGGCCTATCTGCAACAAGTAGGCTTTAGCTACCGTCAAGCCGAGGGACTGATTGAGTACAGAGATAGAGGGCCAAAGGGTATTCGCAACATGGCAGAACTTGCAGACTGCTGGGCTGTAACAACTCAGATGGCAGACTCATTAAAACGGTATATCATCTTCCCCGAAAAGGAGCCCTATGATGGCAAAGTGGAGATAAACTCTGCCGACAGTTCAGCTCTTGTTGCACTGCCTGGTATTGGAGCTAAAAGTGCTATGGCAATAATAGAATATCGCAAATTACTTGGCGGATATGTCTCTATAGATCAACTTTCGGAGCTTAAATGCATTACAAATGAAAATTTTGCACGATTTTCTAAACAAATTTGCTGCGATAGTTGTGTTTTTTCAAAAATTGATATTAACTTTGCACCCGCTTCCGGTATGGAGTATCATCCATATATGACTCGGAAGGCTATAAACAGAATTATTGAACTACGCAAATCGAAAGGAGGCTGGAGGTCGTTTGAGGAGATTGTAAATGACAACATATTTACCAAGGAGCAGGCAGTAAAGCTTGAGCCATATCTTCATTTCGGCACAATTCCGTTAGAGCTTCTTAAAAATCAGTAGTAAAACAGCAGTCGGCTGTGAGTGTATCACACAAGTTAGGTGGGGAGAAATCAGAAACGACACAAAATTAATTAAGACAACAAACTAAAAAAAAAGAGAAAATATTATGATTATCATGCCAGTTAAAGAGGGCGAGAATATCGAGCGTGCCCTTAAGAAGTTTAAGCGTAAGTATGAGCGTACAGGTGTACTTAAGGAGCTCCGTGCTCGTCAGTACTTCACAAAGCCTTCAATTTCAAAGAGAGAGAAGATGGCTCACGCAATCTATGTTGAGAAACTTCACCGTGAGGAGGCTGAATAGCAAATCTGAGGGCTGTCTTTTGACAGTCCTTTTTTATAACTCTTAAAACCAAACTAATATGAGTAACTCTTCAAAAAATTCAACTGCTCAGACAATTTGGGCTCTTGTCGTACTATCTCTTATCGGTATTGCAGTTGTGCTTGGTCTTATGTTCGGACTGCCAATGTATAACGTATGGCAGCAGGAGATGAGCGGAAGAGCAGAGCTTGCAAAGGCTGAGCAAAACCGCCAAATCAAAATCGAGGAGGCTAAGGCTAACCTTGAGGCCGAGAAACTCAATGCACAGGCTGAAATCGAACGCGCAAAGGGTGCAGCTGAGGCTATCCGTATTGAGAATGGTTCACTCACTACAACCTATATTCAGTATCTGTGGGTACGTCAGCAGAACAACATCCCTGATAAGGTGATATATATCCCAACAGAGGCAAACCTGCCAATCCTTGAGGCTAAGGAGTAGGCAGGATGTCTGCCAAAAAGTAGAGGGTTGCTTGTTCAAGTTATATGGGCAAGCAATCTTCTTTTACAACAAAGAGATAATTAATAAATTTTTTTATAAAATATTTGACTAAATCATCATAATATACTACCTTTGCAACAATATTGGTTAATAAGGTTAATTTGCTATGGATTGGTTAGTAAATCTCTTTACATCTAATTCTATTGCCCATTCGGTGCTTATTCTCGGTCTTACTATTGCTATCGGCCTGCTATTAGGTCGTATTAAGTTTGGCTCAGTATCGTTGGGTATTACTTGGGTACTCTTTGTGGGTATTGTGCTCTCGCACTTCGGGTTGGGTATCGACCCTCAGATTTGCCACTTCGTTAAGGAGTTTGGTCTTATCCTCTTTGTCTATTCTATAGGCTTGCAGGTCGGTCCTGGTTTCTTCTCATCTCTTAAGGAGGGTGGTGTTACTCTTAACATGCTCGCAGTACTCATCATTCTGCTTGGTTGTGCAACATGTTACACAATACACCTTATCACAGGCGAGGAGTTGACAACAATGATTGGCGTACTCTCAGGTGCTGTAACAAATACACCAGGTCTTGGAGCTGCACAGCAGACTATAACAGACACTTTGAGCAATCCTGAAGTAGCATCGCAAGTCTCAAACCGTCTTGCATCTGCATACGCATTGGCATACCCGTTAGGTGTTATAGGCATTATTGTATCAATGCTTCTTGTGCGCTATTTGTTCCGTGTAAAACTTGATAGAGAGAAGCAACTTGCCGAGCGTAGTAACGCCCCTAAGACTGTACGTATCGACCTTAAGGTCTCTAATAAGGGTATTATAGGTAAAAAGATAGAGGATATTGCCCATATTACTCGCAGTAAGTTTGTTGTGGCTCGTATGATTAGAGATAACAAGCAGCAGATTGCCTCAGGAGATACAGAGCTTCGTGAAGGCGATATTCTAAGAGTAGTTATAAGCAACCGTGATGTAGAGCTTGTACAGTCGCTAATCGGCGAGAGCGTGCAGATTGACGACAAGGAGTGGCAGACCTCAGCCTCACATCTTGAGAAGCGCAGAATTTTAGTTACCAAGTCGGGGATTAACGGTAAGCATATTGCCGACCTGCATATACGAGAGAACTACAACGTTACAATCACTCGTGTTGTACGTGCAGGTATTGAGTTGGTAGCAACATACGAGCTTAGACTACAGATGGGCGACGTTGTTGTGGTGGTGGGTCGTAAGAATGACCTTGACCAAGTGGCCGCAATTCTGGGTAATTCAGTGCGTCGTCTCGACCACCCGAACCTCTTACCTATATTTATAGGTATCTTCCTCGGTGTACTGCTCGGCTCTATACCTATTATGCTACCGGGTGTACCTCTGCCTGTAAAGCTCGGTCTTGCAGGTGGTCCACTGATTGTGGCGATACTTATGGCTCGCTATGGCCCAAATTATAAGTTGGTTACCTTTACTACAAATAGCGCCAATATGATGATTCGTGAGATTGGTATCTCACTCTTCTTGGCCGCTGTAGGTCTTGGTGCCGGCGAAGGTTTTGTATCAGCCCTCACAAGTGGCGGATATTGGTGGATTTTATATGGTGCGATTATCACTATGTTACCACTACTTATCACAGGTATAATAGCTCGCAAAATATTTAAACTCGACTACTTCTCTATCATGGGTTTAATGTCAGGTGCAATGACCGACCCTCCGGCACTTGCTTATGCCAACTCCATATCTTCGTCTAATGACCGTTCTGCAGTCGCTTACGCTACGGTCTATCCACTGACGATGTTCCTGAGAATCTTTACAGCACAGATACTTGCACTCATAGCACTATCATAAATAAAAAAACTGAAAGCGACCTGCTTTCAGTTTTTTTATTTCTCGACTAAAATCCTAACTCATAGTGCAACACACACTCGGCAACGCCATTGCCATCATAATCAAAATGTTCACAGGCAAACTGACCCAAAGGCATCTCTTTCACATCTGTACCATTTCCGGCATAGAATACTTTTGGTGCAGGGCGTTTCTTGAATGTATCTATATGCTCTGCGCGTTCAATCCATAGGTCTGTCCATCCATCTAACCCCTCCGGATAGTTTCTGTGAGACTCTTTACCTTTACCGGAAAGTAGTGTATAAATCTCATAATAATCACGCTTTGTCCGTTCTGATAGTGCCGGCACCCAATCGGTATCGTGATTCTTGACAAAACTAAGTCTTACATAGACCGACATCTCGCCACTTTTACGGTCTTTAATAAAGAGTAATGTAGTCTTTGAAACCGCACTGATAAGGTTTGAATCTTTGTCCTTATATGTGATACGATAGGCGTAATTATCAACTATTGGCAGGTCGTAGGCAGAGTATTTGCTATTTACAGAGTATGCAAATTTGAGCGTATCTCCCAACTTCGCCCTCTTACCCATACTAAAGCCCCATTGCCAATCCTTTGGCATTTTTCGCAGTTGAGCCTCGCAATCATTTGCTTTATAATACGGCAGACAATCCGGCAACTTTATAAGTTCCGGAGTCCACGGCACCAACTTATCCATTTGCGTTTGTGATGGCTTCTGTGCAGAGATTGAGCCACATACCAGCACGGCAAATAGTATCAACGAAAATCGTTTCATAACCCACAACACTTAAACAATGTTATATATCCCCTCTTCTACTTAATATTTAAGTTTGTCTTTCCAATATTTATCAACCTCTATTCCGTGACTGATAAATATATCGACCAAATTATCTATATCCTGCCAACGAACTAACCCTAAGCCCTTGCTAAATCTCTCACCATCGCGTGTCCATACTATAACTTGCATCATAGCTCTACTTGCCAAGTCGAACTTTACACGAGTGATATTCTCAAATCGTACCTCTTTATACTTTCTGAGATATGGGTGTATAAATGCAATCTCTGTATCAGTTATCGTTACATAGTTACAACGTAGTAAATCCAAAATCACCACTAATACCAGAAAAGCAGCAACTAGCCACAAAGGCCAAGTCGGATATCGATCTTCCAATGACAGCATGTAGCACAATATCGGAGTCACGATAATCGTCGGCAGAATGGCATAAAAATGTCCCGACCTAAAATAACCTCTCCTAAACGTCTTCATTCTCGACTTTTAATCTAATAACCTTCTCAAAGTTAGCTATTTAATAGATAAAATGCAAATAATCGTACTTTTTTTTTCAGTTGGTGGCTGTTGCGGATTTAGGATAGCCTAAAGGCTATTGCAAAAAATAGAGCCTTCGTTCTCAAGCACGCTTGAACGAGGCTCTATTTTATTGTGCTATCTCCGATAGTTTCCTAAATCCGAGCACGACTGATACTAATACTTTACAAAAATATTGACATTCCCCCTAAATCCCCCTTTGGCAAAGGGGGACTTGGTCGCTTCGCTCCGGGTGCAAAGATTAAGCGGGTTTCCTGGCTACGCAGTACAGCTAACGCAGTAAAAGCAGACCAGAGTTCACACTCCGCTCGTTCTATGCACTCATTTGTCGTCAGAACGCAGTAGATACAACGCTCGGCGAAAAATCCCAGCGATGGATAGTACTAAAGCGTACAGCCATTGCTGGGATTTTTCGCTAGCGGAAGTAGGTATCCGCGTTATCACGGCAAATGCACGGCAAATGCACAATAAAATTAATCGCGAGGATATGCCGCAATAAATATATTTCGCTTTCTCAACTCCTCCTGCACACGATGAAGCTCTGTAAGGGAGATATTACCTACAACATACTTATAGTTATCTGAGATATAGCTCTGGCTAACTGAGTCAAAATTAAGCATAGCCAAATCCTCAGCGTCGGTATAACGGTAATAGACACGGAAAGAGTGGTCGGTAGTGTATGTAGGCAGCTGCGAGTCATTGCGCTTCTTATACTCATACTTATAGTTGTAGAGGCAAGCGGTAATATCGCTCAGCACGGCCGAACCTGTAGGATAGCCACCCGCACCACGACCGAACATAAACTGCTTATCATAGAAAAGGCCCTTGATTACAACGCCATTGAACTCATCCTCAACGCTATAGATATACTTATTACGAGAGATAAGCTGCGGCATAACGCTCATAATAAGGCGATTGTCAGAGAGTTTCTCAACATGTGCAACGAGCTTAAAACGGCGTTCCTTCTCGGTTGCAAAACGGATATCATCGTCATTCATATTGCTGATTCCGTATGTAAATATCTTCTCCGGAGCCACATACAGACCAAAGGCGTGGATAGTAATGATAATGAGCTTAAAGAGCGAGTCCCAGCCGTCAATATCGAGTGAAGGATTACTCTCGGCAAAGCCCAAATCCTGTGCAAGCTTAAGGGCTGCAGGGTAAGACATCTTCTCATTGAAAATCTTACTGAGAATAAAGTTTGAAGAGCCATTCAAAATACCCTTTACAGAGGTAAGCAAATCGTTATCATAGTACTCCTCAAGGTTACGAATAACAGGGATAGAGCCACAAGCCGATGCGTCATAGAGCAGGGCTGTATTATATTGGTGCTGAAGTTCTATCAGCTCCTCAATATGGTAAGCAAGCATCTTCTTATTGCCTGAAACAACAGGCAGGCGCTTCATAAGAGCTGTTTTTACGATAGTATATGCAGCATCTGCATCGTCGATAAGCTCTACGATAAAGTTTACCTCAGGGTCTGAGAATATATCGTCAGGATTATCCGTAAAATTAGCTTCGATAGCTCGAGGCTTGCTTAGGTCTCTGACACATATACGGCAAATCTCGACATTTGTAGAGCCTATACGCTTCAGTACGTCATAGAGTCCATTTCCAACCGTTCCAAAGCCGAAAAGTCCAATTTTTAGTTTCTTGCTATTCATCTTTTATAAAGTCTAAAATTATATCATTCAATAGTTTATGCTCTACCAAAAAACCATCATGCCCAAATACGGAGTCAATAGTTCGATATGTTACCTCCGGTATATTGGCCACCAAAATATCGTGGTCCTCAGGTGGGAAGATAATATCTGATGTAATTGCCACAACAAGGCTCTTTGCCTTTATCGTCTTTAGGACATCCTCTACCCTGCCACGCTCACGTCCGAGATTATGAGAATCTACAGCCTGTGAAAGGCGGTAGTAAGAGTAGGCATTAAACCTACGGCGGAGCTTCTCACCTTGATAGCGTTGATAGCTCAACACACGGCGGTTAAAAGAGGCATTATCGGGCTCTGCATCCTCCTGAGAGATATTATAAGCCATGCCGCCTCGATAGCTTAAAAGGGCTATACTGCGTGCTACAGCCATACCTGTAAGGCCTGCCTGAGCGTTACGCTCTCCGTATGTAGGGTCGCACTCAATTGCCATACGCTGCGACTCATTAAAACCCGATGCCCAGGCCAAAGTTCTCGGCGTAGTTGCTATAAAAGCAGCCTTCTGAGCAAAGTCAGGCTCCATTACTGCCCACTCAAGGCATTGGAAACCACCTATAGAGCTACCTATAAGCAGCTTTACTCGTTTAATACCCAAATGCTCAGCTAAAAGTTGGTGTACACGCACCATATCTCTTACGGTAATGAGTGGGAAGTCGCCATACCACGGTTCGCCCGTTTGGGGATTTATAGAGAGTGGGCCTGTAGTACCATAATGTGAGCCTAAGAAGTTGGCACATACGGTAAAGTATTTGTCAGGGTCAAGAAAACAACCCTGCTCTACTGTATGAGGCCACCAATCTGCCACATCCGAGTTTGCGGTAAGAGCATGGCATACCCAGATAACGTTGCTCTTATCGGTATTCATTACACCATAAGTATCATACGCTATCTCAAGCGAAGGAAAGGTATAACCACCCTCAGTTGTAAAGGGGTGGGGATAGTTGTATATCTTACTCATCTACACTCTCAAATGCCTGTTCAAAGTCGTCTATAATATCCTCTACATTCTCAAGTCCAAGACTGATGCGCAACAGTGTCGGTGTAACTCCTGCAGCAGCCAAATCCTCTGCAGATAACTGCTTATGAGTGGTTGAGGCCGGATGGGTTACTACACTTATAGAGTCTCCAATCATGGTCATATTACCCATTAGTTTGAGCGACTCAACAAACTTAACTGTGCTATCAAGTGTTCCATTGAGCTCAATATTCATCACCGCTGAGGCCCCAAAACGATAGTATTTCTGTGCATTTCTATAGCCCGGATGGTCCTCAAAGCCCACATAGCTTACTCTTGAAATCTTCGGATGTTCACGGCAGTACTCGGCAAGTGTTCGGCAACTCTCAACCTGATGTGCCACACGAAGAGAGAGAGTCTCAAGGCCTATCATCATAAGGTATGAGTCAAATGGCGAAGGAGAGCAACCAAAGTCTCTTAAGCCATCTACACGGCACTTTACGATAAATGCCTGATTACCAAAGGTCTCATATATATTTAGGCCATGATAGCCCTCTGATGGACCATCTATCTGTGGGAACTTACCATTACCCCAATTATAGTTTCCGCCATCAACAATAATACCACCCATAGCTGTTCCGTGGCCATTAATCCACTTAGTAGCCGAATCAACAACTATATTGGCACCCCAATCAAACGGGTTACACAGATAACCTGCAGCACCGAAAGTATTATCGACAACAAACGGTACATCATACTGTGTTGCCAGACGACCTAAGCCCTCAAGGTCAGGCACCTCGCAGGTAGGATTACCCATACTCTCGACGTAAATCATCTTGGTATTGCTATCTATCAGTTCCTCGAAATCCTCAAGATGTTCTGAGGCTGCAATACGCACCTCAATACCCAACTTACGCAATGAGACACGGAACTGATTGTATGTGCCTCCATATAGGAACGGCGCTGCAACGATATTATCACCAGCCTGCGCAAGTGAGGTTACGGTGATAAAGATAGCAGCCATACCCGACGAGACTGCAAGCGCACCTACTGCATTATAGAGCGAGGCTATACGCTGCTCGTAGGAGGCTGTAGTGGGATTGTGAAGGCGTGTATATATATTACCAGGCTCACTAAGTTCAAATAGTGAGGCCGCATAGTCGCAACTCTTAAAGTGATATGCCGCAGTAGGATAGATTGCTATACCTCGTGAGCCTGTGCTATCTACACTATATCCGCCATGTATTTGGCGTGTCTCAAAACGAAGATTTTTCTTTTCTGACATAATATATTGTTTCTATTTGGTGCTTAGTACTTTACAGACTCTACCCACTCTATAGTCTCTACAGAGAGTGTATCTGTTCTATCCTTCCAGCGACCCATATTCAATAGGCGCTCTTTACGCAAGATTAAGGCCTTCTCAATCGGGAAGGTAGGGCGCAGTATCTCCTCTCGCTCAGTGCGCTCTGTTGGGCGAATAGCACGAGTCATCACACTATCACGGCTTGGACGACGATGCTCATGCCAGCCAAAGCCCTTAAGACGCTTCTCTCTATCCTCAGGAATCTTATCTATAGGATAGAAGTAGTAGGTCGGATTGGTACGATAGGTAATGCCCTTAAGCTGGCGATTCTCGATATATGCCGTCATGTCGCCACTCTCGATATATGCCATCATCGTAACATCTGCCGTACCCTCATCCTGCATATAATATATGGTCTGCACATTACCGTTTACATCGTTACGGTAAATCTCGTTATTCTCATTAAAGAAGGCAATCATCTCCTTGCCTGCAACCTGATTATAGTGTGCCGTATCTATCTGAGCCACGGTCATAGGATGGCCCTCAAACAGAGCCTTACTAAGGCGAGAGTCTCGGTTATAGATGTGCATACTGTCTGAGGTTATCTGATTCTCCTCATTCCACAAAACAGGACTCTTATAGAGGTGAATTACAGAGTCTGTACTTCTGGTAATGAGCGAATCGCATACCATCTGTGCATCGCTACGGAACATACGCACATTTCGGAGCGCCATAATCAGTTTATAGGTCGAATCGACTGCAACGGTATCTGTCGCAACAGAGGTTGTATCAACCTTCTCCTTACGAGGGAAGTGCTTTGCAATTATCGAGTCGAGCATGTGGCGCACAAGTGAGTCATGCGGAACAGAATCGGCATAAATCAGTGAGTCGATAGCTCTAAACACCGAGTCATGAACAGGTTTAATCTCTATACCACGACGTGTAAGGCGTGCCACACGACGACTCAGGCGTTTATCCTCTCGCAGACGTATCTTCGCCCTGCGGATAGAGTCCTGACGCTCAAGTTTCTTTAAGTAGGCTGTCTTTTGAGCCTGACGACGGTCTGCTATGCGGTCAAGTTTAACTCGCAGGCTATCTGCCTTAACCTTCTTTACAGAGTCTCTGATATGCTGTTTTGCAGCCTTCTCTGCGGCTCTCTGAAGGGCCTTACGCTCTTTGACAGTAAGTGTATCAAGCGGATTTTTAAGGCTATCCAAAGTCAAAGAATCGACCTTAAGCGAGTCTGCACCACTCTTTACTGCAAGTGAATCGGCAACGCCCTTGTCTGTAGCAACACTATCTATGCCCTGTACCGGAGGTGTTACTACGGCCATAGGGGCACCATCCTCTGTTCTCTGAGGCATCTCAGCCGGAGCTTGTAGTTGATTTGGAGCCTGTTCGCCCTTGCGGTTATCTCGCTTTTTACGCAAGCTCTTAGCCTGCTCAAGGGCATCTAAGGCCTGACTTTTACGCTCCTCGGTTGAAAGAGGCTTAACAGGAAGACTCTGCTCTGCCTGCTCGGTCTGTTCCTCAGACTTGCCCCCTTTCTTACCCTTACTCTGCTTCTCTGTCTGCTCCTTTTCCTGCTCCTTTGCAGCACGCTCAGCCTCAAGGCGCTCCTTCTCGGCAAGTTTTGCAACCCTCTGCAATGAGTCTGCAAAAGCTATAGAGTCTTGGCGCAATTTAGCAAGGCGTTCTCTTTCAAGGCGCTCTGCTACAGGGTCCTTAGTGTAGAGGAACATAGAATCCGAGCGAATAAATAGGCTATCTCCCTGCTCGGCATCATAGCTGACCATTGACGGGTTGGAGGTCAAAAAGGCATTACCCGGTTCTTTCCAATACTCTCCCCAATCTCCAAAGGCGATAATCTTATTCTTTGTGTCGTCTATCTGAATATTGTGTTTCAGCAACGCATAGCCCCTATCTCGGTAGTAGTCAAGGCTATCACTCCACAACTCCTGCTCCTCGGTAAGGATATAACCGTTCTCGGTAAGGCGGTAGAGCTGCTCCGCATCATGAAACTCGCCACAATCGGCATAGAGGTACTCGTTATCCTCCGTATTCCAGATATTGGTATTGCGGAAGAAACGTGCATTGTTGCTCTCCATATTGTAGATTACCGAGTCGCCCTTCATCTGGTACTTCTCGTCTCGCATCTGTACCTTCTCAACACAGATAATATCCTTCGTATCAGCATTGTAATAGCCCCTTTCTGCCTCAAGGCGGTTATTCTCGTCTATTACCACGCCACCACCCGTAAATGTACCCACATTGCTCTTTGTGTTGAATGTGAAGTTATAGGTGTACATCGTCGTTGTACCATCTACGACCTTGATAATATCGGAGAAGATATGGGCCTCATTCTTCTCGCCATCATAGTCGGCTCTATCTCCATAGATGAAGGTTGAGCCCTTGTTGATAAGCACATTACCAAAGCACTCAAGGTGGCTATCCGAATAACGAACAGTACTATCACATGTAATGATAGTACCATTATGATGTGCCGCAAAGTTTCCTACGGCAATAAGTATCTTCTCTCCGCCTATCTGCGTCTGACGACCCGCATCGGACTTCATGTCCACATACTTGTCGCTCTTCTTAGCGCTCTTAGCCTCCGATTGTGTCGATTGCTGTGGCTCCTCAGAGAGTTGAGGCAGGCGTGGCATGCCGGTACTGCCTGCAAAGACAATACTTGCAAAGGCGAACAAGAGAGCAAATATGGTTACTAAATATCTACGCACCTGAAAAACTATTTGAGCACAATACCCTGATTCTCCTTAACCCAATTCTTGTTTACAAACTCTCCCTCTCTGAACTCAGGAGCAATAAGTATATACATAGATGCAATCTTAGTATCAAGCCACTGCTGGAACACCTTATGCTGCTTCTCCTCAAGAGCTATCTGCTCAAGGCGAAGGTAGTCCTCCTCAAGGGTGGCCTTATGAGATGGGATAATATCGACAAGTTTGATGATTTTGCACATCTCGTTACCATTCATATCAGAAGTGCGGAAGGCTGATGATATATCGCCCTTCTTCATATAACGAATAGTATTATAGTCATCAATGCTCTTACCTCCACCAATACCGAAGTCCTCCTTAAGGAACTTGGTTGCTGTCAGTTTGGCATCAAAGGCTGAGTAGTGCTCAAGCATATCGTGGTTGGTTACAATACCGCCATTCTGACGAGAGTGTTTGTCGTCTGAGTGCTGTAACGCTGCAGCAGCAAAGGTAAGCGAATCCTTACGAATAAGGTTTGCAAGGCTGTCAAGTTTCAAAAGCGGACCTACAATCTCTTCTGTAGTATAGGTAGGACGCAAAACAATGTGGCGACAGTGATACTGACTACCACGCTTATCTATAAGCTGTATAATATGCAGACCAAACTGTGTCTCAACAACCTCTGAAACCTGACCAGGCTTAAGCTCCTCTACGGCATCTGCAAAAGGCTTTACCCAACCGTTAAGCGTAGTAGGCTCAAGTTCTCCACCTCTAATTGCCGCACCGTCAACAGAGTACATGCGGGCAAGAGTTGAAAACTGCGCCTTGCCTGTAACAATACGCTCACGCATATCAAGCAGACGCTCTCGTGTACGACGCTTTGCCGCATCCATACCCTCAGGGTACTTGGTGATATGTGCATAGACATACTGCTCAGCTATAATCGGCAACTCCTCCTTGCTTGTGTTCTTATAAAAACTCTCAACCTCGCCAGGAACAACCTTCACCTTGCCAATAACACTCTGCTGCATAGACTGTGCATAGGCCTGCTCCTCAATCTGACGACGAATAAGCTCTCGAATGTGATAGATAGGCATGTGGCTCTTCTTCTCCAACTCAACTATAGAGCCTGCCTCGTCTGTCATCTGCTGAACTCGCATCTCAACACGCTGAACAATATCGCCCGTGCTAATCTCTACAGAGTCTATAAGGGCCTGATTGTAAAGCAACTTCTGCATGAGCAACTGCTCCAACGCCTCATTCTTCGGGTCTCGGTCTGTAGTATAACCCTCAGCACGACGTGCCTCTACAAGTTGATTGGCAACTTGCTCAACCTCTGAATACATAATCGAAGAGTTACCTACAACTGCAACAACCTTATCAAGCATCACAAAGTGCTTCGATGTTGCAACTGCAGCAACTGCTACAAAAAGCGCAAATGCGGTAAAAAGTACTTTTTTCATATCGGTTAATCTATTTTATATTCTCAACTGTCTTATCCTCCTCAGAGTCTCTGTAGAACTTAATAGTGCCATTATACTCGGCATTACTAACCATACGCTGCTCATTGTTGCGAATAACCTCACCCTCACGACGCTTGGCAAGAATGGTTACTATCTTATCCTTAGCCATAAAAAGAGGCATGAAATCGCCCGCCTCAAGATAATCTGTAATGCGAAAAGCATAGATTACCGAGTTGTGGTCTATCCTCTGTAGATTACGCTGACGAAGCATATCTCGATGGTCCGCAGAACGCAAAATAGGCAAATATCCCAAAAACTCCGAGAAATCAACCCATTGGTCGTAACCTATAACCTTGAAGTTATTCTTCTTGCAGACCTGCTCAACCTCCCTGAAACGCTCACTGTCCATCTGATGCGCTCCTCGCAACATCGAAAGTACCCAATCCTTACGACGATAACGAGACGGAATGTTGACTATATATCCCTTAACAACCGTGTGAGAGAGCCTAAACTCACTCTTATTGGCGTTGTAATACTCCTCAATATCACTATCCGTAATCTGAAAATCAATATCCCTGTCAAGATAGTACTGCTCAATCTTTCGTATAAGCAACGACTGTCGATACTCCTCAACCATGCGGTCTATATCCGCCTCAGAAGAGGAAAATATCAACTCAGCCTCCTGCAACTTAAGCTGCCTGATAACCCAACGGTCTATGTACTGCTCTACATAACTTACCGAATCATCACCCTTAAGGCCCTTAGGCATGGCAGAGGCTATCTCCTCAGTACTCAAAGACTTATCCCCTACCTTAACTACTGCATTGTATCCAAAAAACGATGACGCCTCACGACACGAAAAAAGTACCGTAAACGCCAACAAAATAGGTATGTATCTCAAAAATCTCATAATCAATCCGCAAATATACAACTTTTTGACAAAATACAACGTATTACTACGTAATAATATTGCTACTAATAGCATATTAACGTAAAAATATCTATTCCGTAACATACGGTAACACGTGGCAACATGCGGTAACATGTGGTAACACCCCTGTTACCATGTTACTTTGTTACCAAATAGGTTGAAATAGTGTAGTAACACAATGGTAACATGCGGTAACATATGGTAACACCCCTGTTACCATGTTACTTTGTTACCAAATTG
>JAFOBG010000018.1 GCA_017381935.1 Alistipes sp. | reverse complement strand
TGCGGATATGGTGTAATTGGTAGCCACGTCAGACTTAGGATCTGATGCCGAGAGGCGTGGGGGTTCGAGTCCCTTTATCCGCACTTCTTAAAATTTGAGGAGAAATTTTCGGATTTCTCCTCATTTTTATTTTTATAACCGCTTGATATTATTTGAATTATAGAGAGT
This sequence comes from Alistipes sp., assembly GCA_017381935.1. Lineage (GTDB taxonomy): Bacteria > Bacteroidota > Bacteroidia > Bacteroidales > Rikenellaceae > Alistipes. The sequence continues at coordinate 58,177 of JAFOBG010000018.1, read as the reverse complement.
GCCTGATTGCAGTTGATGGTTCGATAATTACCAATTTCTTTATCCCATAAAATTCCGCTTGGAAAGAGCAAATTTTGGATTTTCTGGCATAATTCTAATTCTGAATCACTCCACAAACTGCCTAATTTACAACAAGTTGCAACTACTTCATCAACCGTTGAGGTAAGGTTCGATAAATTTCTTTTTACCTTTGCGATTTCTATCTCGATTTTGGCGAGTTTCTCCTGGATAACCTCCACGGTGGTCATATAAATATCTTCGTCAATATCGCCCATTCCACGACTGACCTTGCACTTTTTGAGTTTATTCTCCAACTCGCTCTTCTGCTTCTTCAAAATAGACAACTGCTCCTTATGCTCGCTGTCCTCTTCGTATATGATGCTCGATACCACATCGTTAAACCATTCCAACAGCGTAGCGGGGATAGCATAGGTATCCAACAACTCGGCGTAAAGGCGGTGCACCTTCTTTGCCGATACATTATTCTTACAACCGACCTGGTTGCACTTATAGTAGTCAATGTTTTTACGCTTGACGGTATATGCCGTTAGGGGCAAACCATCTTCGGCACAACGGATATGACGCTTTAAAGGGAAACGGGGTGTTTCCGCCTTAACTTTATAAACACCCGTTCTACCGCTTAATATCTCTTGCACTTGCAGGAACTCCACCCACGAAATGATTGCGGGATGCTTGCCGTCGATAATCTCCCCATCGGTGAACTTACTCTGAATTTTGCCCGCATAGAATGGGTTGGTGAGTATCTTATGCAACTTCTGCTTGCTCACATTCAATCCCATTGCCGACAATCTGTCCATAATACGGAAATTATCCACGCCCTGCAATTTCCACTTAAACGCCTTCTGGATAAGTTTACCCGTAGCGTTGATGGTGAATTTTGCGTTGATGCTCTTACCCTCCTTGTTGTATCCCAAAGGTCGCTTACCAACCCACACACCGCTCTCCATACAGTGTTTACGACCCGACACAAATTTATTGGTACGATTGGTGTTATCCCATTGAGCCAGGGACAACTTGACTTGCATCATCATTACACCTTCGGGTGTTGAGGTGTCTGTACCCGACAATGCCTCCACGATAATAACTCCCTGAGCATTAAGGTCGTTGATGATATTGATGGCTTGACCTGCATTACGACTGAAACGGTCAGCCTGATTGACGATGATATACTTGACGCTTCTATCCTTCTTGACCGCCGTAATCATCTCCTTGATTAGTTTTCCTGGGGTCTTGGCACTTTCGTGCGTTCCACCAAAATAGCCCTTGATAGTATAGTCGTTTTCACGGGCAAACCTTTCACAGCGGCACTTCTGGTCATCGAGGCTGCCACCATTCTCCTCCTGGTGCTTTGTACTTACTCTACTCCATATAAAACAATTTTTCGTCATAATTAAATTCGTTTATCTTCTTATTATTAAGGTATTCAATACCGATTAAGGCTAATGCCTCGAAATAGTTTGTTAAGATTATTCCTTCATCTTCACTGATGTTAAATGTGTTAAAATAATTTTCAAAATTTTGATATTTAGTCATTTATACTTTGACTTTTCAATCCCCCGAAGGGGTTATTTGCTTTTGTGCCTCTCTCCATTCTCGGAAAGACTTCTGGTCGGCAGGGATATGCGTAGAACCCTTGCGCTCTGGGCGCAGTTATCCTTAGCTTAACTCATTGTGTATGACTTTTGATTTATTTGTAGAACATCTGTTCTCGTAAAAAACCGATGTAAAGCAAATATACAAATCTTTTTTGAGAATTCCAAATCAGAATACTATTCACATACAAAATAATTAAAATAAGATTCCAATTCCGAAGAGTTTCGCTTTTTACCTAATATATAATTAAACATTATGATTAACAGCTAATTACAAAGATAATCCATATAAAATTATATGGGAAGTTATTTGTAAAATAAATGGAGGGGAGGATGTCTGGGAGGGGTGTTTTTCAAAAGTGAGACCCGCCTTTCTTTTAAAGTTTGCAGATACTGTCACCCGCCACGGACTATTGTGTCCGAAAATTTTTCCCAAAATTTTTGCTCCCAGAAAAATCGACCTCTTATATGGCAAACTCCTTCTTAACTCGTTGTACCGTTGATACTGATACTCCACAAATCGCCGCTGTATCTCGGATTGACTTACCCGCTTTCAATGAGCGTATAACCTTGCTATACTCTTCCTGTTTCCTCTCCCTACTCTTTACCGAGCCAACCTTACGACCCAATTTGCCACCGTCGGCGATGTACTTGGCACGACCACTGTTGAGGCGATAGGTGATATTCTCTCTTTCAAGCTGGGCGCAGACACCAAGCACCGACACCATCACTGCTAAATATGGATTCTCCCGACCCTCAGCACCAAACAGCGATAATCCCTCCTTTTGGAAGTAGGCATTGATACCGTTATCTTTGAGGGTGCGGATGGTATCCAAAACTTCCCAAACTGCACGACCGCATCGACTCAACTCCGAGAATAGCACCAACTCTACGCCGTTAGTGACTGCGTAGTTGATGCACTCTGCCAGCACTGCACGCTCGGTGTTGCGTTTTGCACCCGATATATGCTCCTCATAAACCTTTAAGACCTTCAAACCGTTACTGCTGGCATAGTTGGTCAGGTCGGCAACCTGACGAGCAGTCGATTGACGCTCGCCAGTGCTCGATACTCTTGCGTAAATAACTGCTGTTGCCATAGTTAGAAGATTTTTATTAACGCTTGAAACTGAAAACATCTGAACTGACCATGCTCCACATCGAAGTAAGTGCAAACCTTGCGAGCATCGCCACAAATGCCACGACCGTTAATGTGGTCGCCGACCAAAGCGGGCATCATAGTGCCGTATGCAATGCGTAGTTCACCACTCTTCTTGAGATATGTAAACTTCACCACCTCTCGGCGCATACGAGCTTTCAACTCGTTCAGCTTTGCCACCTGCAAACCAGTTACGAAATCATTTTGAACTCTCTGCGAGATTACCGCTGCACGGTACATATCTCGGTTTGTTATTGCTACTACTGCTGTCATACTTGTAATGGTTTATTGTTTGTTTTCGATACAAATGTAATACTTTATTTTGATATATACAAGTGTTTGTAATGTTTTATTTCATTTTTTATCGATTTTTTAATGATATATTGATATTTTTACTACCTTTGTGAGAAATATATTACTTATATGGAACTGCGAGTAGTTGAATTAGCTCACGCAAAGGGGCTTACAATGGCTGATATAGCCAAGCAGATAGGCATTAGCCGAGTGAACTTATCGAACAGCCTCAACGGCAATCCAACCCTCTCTCGACTTACGGAGGTGGCAAATATACTGGGCGTTGAGGTTTCGGAGCTATTCAAGCCAGCCTCGACCCAAAAGGTTGTGAGCGGTTATTTGGAGTGTGATGGTCGCATCGTGAAGGTCGATAGCCTCGATGCGGTTAAGCGTTTTGTTGCCGAGGTTGAAAAAATATTAGTAAATGTTGGTGAATAATTTTGAATGCTTTGCAACCTCTTATTATAATATAACTATTATTTAGTAAATATAATATTTTATAACCATGGGCTTAATGTTGTGTTATATAGGCTTTATATTACTGTGTATTTGGGGATACAAGGCTGATAAAAGAAAGAAAGAGAAACGAGAGCAAGAATTGGCAGAACTTACAAGACAAATACATATTTCATATATAGAAAAACTTAGAAAGGATGGCATCTTTTATGGCCCCCAAAGGGATATAGGTTCATTATCTTCTCATGAATTAGATTACTATTACGAAAAAGGCATAGAGGCTGAAAAAAAACATAAAGAATGGCTTAAATCATACATCCGACAGAGTAGATTTTCTCATAATATGCCACACCTATCTGTAATACGAGATAGTATAACGACAAGTAATAATAAGCCCGATTGGCTTGCATTTAAGAATTATTTAGAACAGCGAGATGTAAATTTCTTTTATCACTTTACTGATAGGTCTAACTTGTATTCAATTAAGCAAAAAGGAGGACTGTTCTCTTGGAAATATTGCGAAGAAAATCACATAAACATACCGAAAGCAGGAGGCGATATATTGGGTAGAAGATTGGATGTTCGATATAATTTAGAGAACTATGTGCGACTTAGTTTTTGTATTGACCATCCTATGGCATATAGATTAAAACAAGAAGGATATGATTTAGTATTATTAAAGATTAAGATAGATGTTGCATGGTTGAATGATACTCTATTTTCAGACATGAATGCAACAGATATTGAACATAGACACGGACCTTTGCTTGAAGACTTAATGCTCATTGATATTGATGCCACACGAGAATCTTTTGTATCAAGGACATCGCCTAGTTTCCGCAAACATCAAGCGGAAGTTCTTGTTAAGAATTTTGTTCCTATTGAGTATATTGAAAACATTAACAACCCTATTAACTTATGATATCTGTAGCTAAAAAACGATATGTAAATAAGTCTAAAAAGGATTTTTGAAATGGATGCATATTGACATCACTTCTTTGTTTGAAAATAAATATTCAACAATCTCCTCATGTATTATTAACAGATACTCTACCGTCTTATTTATTAAAATATAAGGGTAATTTCATGATAGTTAAGAAATTATCAAACAAATCTTTGAATAATCCGAATACAGAAAACGGCAGTCACTTAATTGCGACTGCCGATTTTTCTGAATACACCCGATGGTTGAATACACTATACAACACCTTGCTTTATAAATTCATTAACGAGTTTCGTAATGTATCTCACTGCATCGTTTTTGCTCTTCCCATATAGGTCACAATATAAACCTACTGTCCTCCAAAAGAGATTGTCATCTTGTGGCAGGTCGTTCTTGCGTAGGCGAGCAATGCTTAAGGAATTCTTTGTAATACACTCCTCTAAATAGTCGCTCATATCCGTTCCTGGTTCTTTCTGCTGGCGGGGGCGGGCGGCGGAACACCCTGCCTCTTTTTCAGAACAAGGGCTGACGGGCGGAGTATTATTACTTTCACTCTTGGAATTTATATGGATTTCTTTCTCTTCCTCGCTCGCCGCAACAAATTCAAAACCTTTGAAGTCAAATCCCAGATTTCTCTCATTGTTTTCTTCTCTTTCTTCCAATCGTTCACTATCGTTCTCGATTTCCTCTTCTTGAAAACCTATTGAAGAATTAGAAAAAGAAGATTCCAACTCTATTGAACCTGATGGAGCATCAGCATAAACCTCAACATTTACTTCTTCATTTTCATTTACATCTACTTCAACATCTTCATTAACATCTACATCAAGGGGTTGTTTCGGGGTTGATTGGGGGTTGTTTTTGCGAGCGTTCTGATTTCCCTTCGGTGCGCCACCTAACTTCCCAAACTCGGCACCCTTCTTACCATTCTCAACACTCGCCATATACCGCCGCCTTGCACTATCAAGATTGGGTTTCGCCAACTCCATTATTACATTGACCATCGGACTACTGCTCTCCTCATCTACTCCTTCAAGAGCATAATCTCTTATTTTCATCACGCACTCTCTAAACTCTGCATCGTTGAGGTGCTTCATCGCCGACAGAAAACTGTCGTAAAAAACAAAACTGTTCTTTCCATTGTCTTTAATTTTAGACATTGTTTACTATTTATTTTTACAATTATTAAGAACCACACCGACACCATCGGCGCAGTTAGGTATAAACCTACTAAAATATAGTAGGCTTATATCTCAAAGTCAAGCGTTTTTTGTAAGAAATGCTGCTTTTTCGGGATAAAAATCTTTTAGCCACTCGATGAACTCTACAATCTTCAAGTAATCCTCTATGAAAGTTCGATAGTCTGGCACGATGTGGCACAAGCGACTGCATTTGGCAGTCGCTTTTTTTTTGTGCGGATAAAGGCACTCGTTCAGCGTGTTGCGCCTCGGCAGACTTGTCTATGGTCGGTTGTTGTTTGCTATGCAAATATTCGTGCTTGCTGTGCGATTGTGTCTGAAAAGAGATTTTCGCCACATCGCCCATCAATTCCGACAATCTCCAATTGCAACAACCTCCCTTCGGTTTGCTCTCGGCTGCTGCCGCCGTTCGAGTCCCGCTGCTGCGTGTTCGATAATCTGTCACGATATTGCACTTCACAAGCGACCTATTTGGGTCGCTTGTTTTGTTTGATAAAGGCACTCGTTCAGCGTGTTGCGCCTCGGCAGACTTGTCTATGGTCGGTTGTTGCTTGCTATGCAAATATTCGTGTTTGCGGTGCGACTGTGTCTGAAAATAAATTTTCCCCACATCGCCCAACAACCCCGACAATCTTCGATTGCAACAACCATCCTTCGGTCTGCTCTCGGCTGCTGCCACCGTTTGAGTCCCGCTATTGCAAGTTCGATAATCTATTGGGTTAAGTATATGAATATTAGCGACCTAAAAATATTTATTTTTTATATTTTGTTTGAGGCTGCTCTCAAAAAAACAAAAGCGACAACCTTTTTTAGGTGTCGCTTTTGATTTTATCACTCTTATTCCCTATTTGGCAAGGACGACGTGCTCTGCAATATCACGAATAATTTGTGCAGTTTGAGCCTTAACGCCACAATCGGATACCGACTGAGTGAATGGCTGTTTATATATAAGCAGATAGTTTATACATGCTTTCATATATGCACCTTCACGGCTTTGGTGGCGGTTGTCGCTATGTAGGAGCTTGAGATTCTGCTCTCGCCCGGTTGTAAAGCCTTTGCCGATAGGACTGACAATGATGTTATACTCGGATAGTTGCTCAGCGAGCATTTTTGCACCTTGCTCCAATAGCCTTTCAAGTCTCTCATAGCTTCCATAACCACGATAGTCGTCGTATGGACACCCCCAAGTATGCTCATAGATTATCTGACAGCTAGGAGAGTGTTGCATTGTGAGGTTGTTAATTTCTCTACAAGCATTGATAATTGCAATATCTTGTGTATCAGCATATTTTGCAGCATTTGGAGATGTGTCCTGCAAAAAGGCGTAGTCAAAACCTCCCTGCATAATAGCTTCACGGGAGCGCTCAAGTTCAAGGTGCTCACAGAACTCCTGTCCGCCCTTTACAGAGACCACAATATCAACCTGATGTCCCTCAGAACGAGCAATCTCTTTGAACATAAATGGGGTGCCGTAGAAGTATGTGAACGAGTTGCCGATAAAGAGCATTCGCTTGTTGTCAATAGCTTTTGGTGAGTTATTGTAGCGGAGTAACTGCATAGATATATACTTACTGCTACCTGTAAGTTTTACTTTTCCTTCACCTGCTGTAAGGGCCCGCAGACGCACCTTCACACAGCCATTCTCTATCGGTTGAGAGATGTGGAATGTTTGGGCGAATGTTGTGTTGTGAGCCGAGCGTAAGTGCTTGTTATAGAATGAGTAGCGAATAGAACTATCCTCCTCGGCTGTGCGTAAAGTACTCTCCAGACTCTTCCATTGACCGCAATCCCAGTACTCAAATATCCAATACTTTGGAGCTGTAGGTTGCATGGCGGTCATTGTACACATAAAGTCAAACTGCTCTCCCGCCTCAACCTTTGTTACGGGCACAGCAAAGAGGTAGTAATCACCTGCGCCCATGCCGGCAATAGTAGCTCCACGCTCGTTTGTCATAGTAAGTGTGTTGCCGCTAACGTTTACTGCACTAAATAGTGCGCTACTGCCTTTTGGAGAGGATACACCTTTGGCTTGCCATTGCTCGGTGTCGTACTTCTGTGCCTCCATACGCATAGGGAAACCATCTTTAATAACCTTTAGATATGGAGGTTGGCTGATAATAATCTCTCTAACTTTGCCACTTGTAAGACCTTTGAGAGTGAGCACTGCACTACGCTCTGAGGTGCTGAAGTTAGGCTCTGCCCAAATTTTAATTATGTGATTTGTTTTAGATGCAAGACGTTTAATGCCGCTACTAACACCAAACCACTCTGCAGATGGAGTAATCTCAACCTCCTCACCTTTGCATGATATCTGAATGGAATAAGGTTCAACACTCTGACTTGCAAGTTCTACGCTCTTTGGAGCCTTTACTGACAGTGAGGCTCCCATTAATGCTTGACTGCTACAGATAGCAGCAAGCGTAACTATACAAATGATAAATCGTTTCATATAACAAAGTTACAAATTATCTCTAAATCTGCAACTATATTTACTCTACTATTTTGAGAGTTGTTTGTGAAATCTTTTGCGAATAAATTGTATGTTGATAACTCTGATTTTTGTAAAAGGGGTAAATGATAATAAAAAATTAAACACTTTTTTGTACCTTTGTGCTATGGCTCAGACAATAACTCTTACACTTACGCCTAAGCAGGCGGCAGATAGCAAGTTTTACACAAGTGCAGTGGCAAAGCAGATTGGTGTAAAACAGAGCGACATTGCATTACTAAGAATAGTGAAACGCTCAGTAGATGCTCGACGTGGAGCATTGAAGGTCAATCTGACCCTTGAGGCTTTTTTGGACTTTGAACCAATGCCGGAGCCTATCCATTTTGACTATCCTAATGTTGAAAATGGCGACCCTATTATTATTATAGGTGCAGGACCTGCAGGTCTGTTTGCCGCCCTGAGGCTTATTGAGTTGGGTAAAAAACCGATACTCTTTGAGCGTGGAAAAGATGTGGCAGAGAGAGGTAAGGATATAGCCCAAATTCAGAGAGGTGGAGCAATAGACCCCGACTCGAATTATGCCTTCGGAGAGGGTGGCGCAGGTACATTTTCGGATGGAAAACTCTTTACTCGCTCCAAAAAGCGTGGCGACTATAATCGAGCTCTGCAACGTCTTGTGTATCACGGAGCTACGGAGGAAATACTATATGAGGCACACCCTCATATCGGCTCAGATCGTCTGCCGAGAATCATTGCCGATATACGTCGTCAGATAGTTGAGTGTGGTGGCGAGTTTTTCTTCAACTCCAGAGTTACAAGTGTTATTATAAAAGATGGTCGAGCTGTCGGTGTAGTGGTTGGCGGTCAAAGAGTTGAGGGTTGTGCTGTTATTGTGGCAACGGGCCATTCAGCACACGATATATATAATATGTTAGACCAAAGTGGAGTAAGACTTGAGGCAAAACCTTTTGCAATGGGTGTACGTATAGAGCATCCTCAAGCGCTTATAAATAAGATACAATATCACAACTCTGAACAGATGGAGTATCTGCCGGCAGCTGCCTATTCGCTTGTAAATCAGGTTGATGGACGAGGCGTTTATTCGTTCTGCATGTGTCCTGGTGGCTTTATAGTGCCGGCAATGACAGATGATAGTCAGACGGTTGTCAATGGTATGTCGCCATCGCATCGTGGCTCACCATTTGCCAATTCAGGGTTTGTTACCGAGATTAGAGAGGAGGATTTCGGTCATCTCAGAGCCGAGTTTGGAGAGCTGGCTGGCTTGGAGTTTCAGCGTCGTTTTGAGGCTATGGCTCGTGCCGAGTCGCAAGGTCGTCAGACGGCTCCTGCGCAAAGAGTGGCTGATTTTGTGGCAGCTCGAAGCTCTGCATCGCTGCCTGCATGTTCTTATGTGCCTGGTATCGTTCCGTCGAGACTTGATAAGTGGATGCCGCAGTTTATTGCAACAAGGCTACGTGAGGCAATCAAGATATTTGACCGTAGAATGCACGGTTATCTGACAAATGAGGCAGTAGTAGTGGGTGTAGAGTCGAGAACCTCTACTCCTGTGCGAATACCTCGCAATCGCCAAACACTTCAGCATATTGAGATAGCAGGTCTGTATCCTGCAGGCGAAGGGGCTGGATATGCTGGTGGAATAATCTCAGCAGCACTTGATGGAGAGAGAATTGCTGAAGCTATAGCAGAGGCAGCTCGCTGATAAAAAAAGAGGGGGGTACCCCCCCCCTCAAAACATAATAGCCAAAAAAATACCACCTTCAAAGGTGGTATTTTTGTTATTACTTGCGTGGTCTGTGCTCACGGTGCTCGCCGTTGCCTTTACGCTCTGGACGGTCGCCACGAGGCTTACGCTCTGGCTCTACCCAACCCTCAGGCTTTGGAAGAAGTGCCTTGTGAGAGAGCTTGAGTTTTCCTGTCTTAGAGTCGAGACCGATGAGTTTAACATCAATATTGTCGCCCTCCTTAAGTCCTGTCTCCTCCATAGTCTCAAAGCGCTTGTAGTCAATCTCAGAGATGTGGAGCAGAGCCTCCTTACCAGGAAGAATCTCTACGAATGCACCGAATGCTACGATAGACTTGATAGTACCATTGTACTGCTCACCTACCTCAGGAACAGCTACGATGCCCTTGATACGAGCCATAGCTGCGTCGATAGCGGCCTTATCTGGGCCAAAGACATCAACAATACCGCTCTTGTCTGTCTCTGTGATAGTGATAGTAGTACCTGTAGTCTTCTGAATATCCTGAATAACCTTGCCACCAGGGCCGATTACTGCACCGATAAAGTCCTTATCGATAACAATCTGCTCAATACGAGGTACAAATGGCTTGTAATCCTCACGAGGCTCTGAGATAGTCTCACAAATCTTGTCGAGGATGTGGAGACGACCCTGACGAGCCTGCTCAAGAGCTGTAGCCAAAACCTCATAGCTAAGGCCGTCAACCTTGATATCCATCTGAGTTGCAGTGATACCGTCGCGAGTACCTGTTACCTTGAAGTCCATATCTCCGAGGTGGTCCTCATCGCCGAGAATATCTGAGAGCACTGCCCAACGACCTGTTGCACTATCAGAGATAAGACCCATAGCGATACCTGATACAGGCTTCTTAATCTTAACACCTGCATCCATAAGAGCCATACAGCCTGCACATACGGTAGCCATAGAAGAAGAGCCGTTAGACTCAAGAATATCTGATACTACGCGTACTGTATAAGGGTTTTGCTCTCCAACAGGAACCATAGGCTTAAGGGCGCGCCATGCCAAGTGGCCGTGGCCAATCTCACGACGGCTTACGCCACGTGAAGGACGAGCCTCACCTGTTGAGAATGGAGGGAAGTTGTAGTGGAGAGTAAACTGCTCTGAACCCTGAATCAAAACCTCATCATACATCTTCTCGTCGAGCTTTGTGCCAAGTGTTACAGTAGAGAGAGACTGTGTCTCACCACGTGTAAAGATTGCAGAACCGTGAGCGCATGGGAGGTATGAAGTCTCGCACCAGATAGGACGAATCTCGTTAGTCTTACGACCATCAAGGCGCTTACCCTCGTCAAGAATCATGTTACGCATAGCCTTCTTCTGAACATCGTCATGGAAGTACTTGTGAATAAGTGGAGCCTTCTCCTCAAGCTCCTCCTCAGTATAGCGAGATGCAAACTCAGCCTCCAAAGCCTCGAAAGCCTCGCTTCGCTCATGCTTCATAGTGCCGCTTGTTGCGATAGCATAAGCCTTGTCGTAGAGCTCGGTGATAATAGTCTGACGGAGTTCCTCATCGTTTGTCTCGTGGCAATACTCACGCTTAACATCCTTGCCAAGCTCCTTTGAAAGCTCAATCTGAGCACTACAGTGAGTCTTGATTGCCTCGTGTGCATATTTGATAGCACCAAGCATAACCTCCTCAGATACCTCGTTCATCTCACCCTCAACCATCAAGATATTGTCGATAGTACCTGCAACCATAATATCGAGGTCGCACTGAGCCATTTGCGAGAAGGTTGGGTTGATGCAGTACTGACCGTCAATGCGGGCAACACGCACCTCTGAGATTGGACCGCCAAACGGAATGTCTGAAACGGCAAGGGCAGCCGATGCTGCAAGACCTGCAAGTGCATCAGCCTGAATATCTTTGTCTGCCGAGATAAGGTTTACGGTAACAAAAACCTCGGCGTGATAGTCTGCAGGGAAGAGTGGACGAAGTGCACGGTCGATAAGACGAGCAACGAGAATCTCGTTGTCAGAAGCCTTACCCTCACGCTTCATAAAACCGCCAGGGATACGACCTGCAGCGGCAAATTTCTCCTTATACTCTACCTGCAAAGGCATAAAGTCTGTTCCCTCTTTTGCATCCTTTGCGGCAACTACAGTGGCGAGCAACATAGTGTCGCCCTGCTTAACAACAACCGAACCGTCAGCCTGCTTAGCCAGCTTGCCGGTCTCGATCATAATCTCACGTCCACCCTCAAGTGGGATGAACTTCTGTACAGCGTTGTACAACTTGTTTTCCATAATTTCGTCTAATATATATTCGTCCAAAAATAAAGTATATTCAAGTTAGGGTTTGGGTTTGCGCTTAATAGATTCTATTTCAGTTGCTTCTGGTCTTATTTCGGAATCATTTCCTGTTTTCGGCAGTTGTAATAGACTATTGTACCCTCTAAAGAGTAGCAAAACCTACTCGGAATAACCTCCAAAATCCACTTGACCTAATTTTAATAACCTAATTTGCAAACAAAGAAAATGAAGGCAACACACGGCTGCCTCCATTTCCTGACCTCGTACTACTTACGAAGATTGAGGGTCTTAACGATAGTGCGGTAACGCTCGATGTCAACCTCCTTCAAGTACTCGAGCAACTGGCGACGCTTACCTACCAAGCGAAGAAGTGCTCGCTGGGTGCCGAAGTCGTGGCGATTGCTCTTAAGGTGCTCTGTAAGGTGGCTGATACGGTACGAAAACAGAGCAATCTGGCTCTCTGGTGAACCAGTGTCTTTGTTAGACTTGCCGTACTGACCGAAAATCTCCTCCTTTTTCTCTGCTGTTAAATAAGCCATGATGAAAAATGTTTAGAAGTTTATAAAATGTTAAAAATGTTACTTCATCCGCATCCCCCTTACTGAGATTGCGTTAAAGCGGTGCAAAGATAGGTATAATTTCTTGATTTAGAAACAAAAACGATAAATTTCCTGCTCTTTTTTTCGCATACGGGCGCGAAAAGGGCTTTAAAGGAGCCCTATTTTGATTTTTCGGTGGAAAAAATTATCTTTGCAAGTGAAAAAATCAGTTGAAAGGTATGCGATTTATAAAAGCGATATTTGCGACAGTTGTTTTGCTTGCTCTTGTGGGTTGTACTCCGCAAGAGAGGTATGTTACTGTTGAGGGCTATATGCTTGGTACAACATTTAGAGTGGTCGCAAAAACAAGACTGCAGACAAGTGAGATTTATAAGAAGGTAATGCATATAGATAGCGTTGCAAAGTCTTCAATGTCAATATTTAATACAAATTCTATTATAAGTCGTGTAAATGATAATATAACAGATACTCTCGATATTCATCTGTTACGAAATATTGCTGTTGCAGCTCGTATGAATACTCTTAGCGATGGAGCATACGACATAACGGTAAAACCATTGACAGATGCTTATGGTTTTGCAAAAAAAGGTAAAATAGAACATCCTAATATAGATTCGCTACTATGCTTTGTCGGCTTTGATAAGTTTAGAGTTGATGGCAATAAGGTAGTCAAAAGTGATAGTCGTGTGCAATTTGACCTTAACTCTCTTGCTAAAGGTTATACGGTGGACCTTGTGGCTGATTATTTGGCAAGTACGGGTTGTTGTAACTATATTGTCGAGATAGGCGGCGAAATTCGTGCTGCCGGAGTAAATGCTAAAGGGATAGATTGGCGTATAGGCGTTGATACCCCTTATGAGGGCAATCAGAGTCCTGGGGAGAGTTGTCAGACTATAATAACTTTATCAAACAAGGCTTTGGCAACATCAGGCAATTACAGACGTTATTATACTGATATCGAGGGAAATAAGGTTGTTCATACGATAAATCCAAAGAATGGAAAGAGTGTAGTCTCTTCTCTGCTCTCGGCTACTGTTATAACAAAACGCTGTGTTGAGGCAGATGCAATGGCTACTATGTTTATGGCTATGGGGGCTGATAGAGCAATAGAGTTGGCTCAATCACTCTTTCAGATCGAGGGCGTAGAGGTCTATTTTATCCTTGCCAAGGGAGAGGAGTATGAGATTTTCTCAACATTAGAATTAGAAAAATAGCGTGCGTTATGGGAAAACGAGTGTTGATACTATACAATGTTAAGGCGGGTCGTGGGCGAGTTCTGCGCCGTATGGATGCTGTTGAACATATCTTTGCCCAGGCTGGTTATAGCCCATGCCCTAAGATGATTAAGTTTGGCCAAAATCCGTTTGAGGATGAACTTGAGCAGATAGACTTGGTTGTTGTTTGTGGTGGCGATGGAACGATAAATTATGTTGTCAACGCCATGAAAGAGGTGGGCGCTGACTATCCTATCGGAGTGATACCTGCAGGAACGGCAAATGACTTTGCAGGTGCAATAGGTATGAGTTCAAAGATAAAGCGTGCCGCAGAACAGATTGTCGGAGGGCATATCGAAAATCTCGATTGCGGAGTGGTAAATGGCCTCTACTTTGTCAATATCTTTAGTTTTGGACTTTTTACCACAACCTCGCAACATACGCCCGATAGAATAAAACAACACATAGGAAAGGCTGCCTATCTGGTTGAAGGCTCTAAGGAGTTGCATAATAGAGAGTTTATTCCACTACATATTGTGCACGACCAAGGCCAAACAGATATAGAGAGTTTGATAACGCTCATATTCAATGGGGAGACTGCAGGTCGATTCCCACTTGCCCGTAATGCTTCGGTGAAAGACGGACTGCTTGATTGCGTGATGTTGCGTAAATGCAAGACCCTTGAGGGGGCTTGGTCTGCATTGAAATACCTCGCCAGCGGAAAAACTAATGAGGATATAGTACATATACGCTCCTCAAGACTCGAAATAACATCGCCGCTATCTCCATTGACAGATATGGATGGCCAGCCAAGTGCAGAGTTTCCACTGTCTATCGAATGTCTTCCTGGAAACCTGCGTGTTGTCGTGCCGACTAAAGCGTAAATCTGCTAATACGGTTTGGAGACCCCTCCCCTATTGTGCGTAATTGATGCAGTAAATGTGGTGTTTTTTTTACTCTTTAGCTTGCTAAACTTAACTACCTCTCCTAATATCTCTAATAGGGCTAAAAAAAACTCTTTTTTTGCTCGTTACTACTCTTTTTTTTGTATCTTTGCGCTCTATGGAGATATTGACAACTATCATCGAATCATACGGTATTGCTGCAGTAGTACTTATGTTGCTTATTTTGCTGTTGTTTATAGTGCAGATAGTACAGCAGTGTCGCTACTTTATAGTATCACGTTTTAAGCTTGCAGCTCGCCCTCGCATAAGAGAGGAGCAGACTGCAGTATCTGTTGTTGTGCCACTTTTTGGAGAGGATGAGGAGTATCTGAAGGGAGATTTTCGCATACTGCTTGGACAGAGCTGTGCCAATTATGAGGTTGTGGCGGTTTATGTGGGTAAAGAGGATGCTTTTTATGCTACATTGAGACACATGAGAAAGTTCTATCCTCATCTTAAGACTACACAGATTGACTACTCACCGCAGTATCCTGTTACAATGAAAATGGCGCTCAATATCGGTATTAAGTCGGCAACTCATGAGTGCGTAGTGCTTACAACGCCTGAGACACGTCCTACAACTCTTGAATGGGTGGACTTTATTGCTCGTGGCTTTATGTTTGGAGATATTGTCTTGGGATATTGTAATTGGGAGCAGAAGAGGGGCCTCAAAAACCTTTTCTATCGCAAATATCGCTTTTCAGAGGGTCGAACAGCCCTTACTGAGGCTATTTGTGGCAGACAGTATGATGCCTTCCGTAATTGCGTAGGCTTTACAAAGCAGTTATATTTTAGCGTCAGAGGTTTTGACCATCTCGACCTTACAGCAGGAGAGGATGACCTTTTTGTACAACGAATAGCTACAAAGAACAATGTTAGTGTTATGCTAACTCCGCCGGCACACTGCTCTGAGCGAGAACCTGATAGCGTGCATAATTGGCTGACAGAGATATATCGTAGAGGACAGACCCGCCGTTTCTACACTCGTAGAGCTCGCAATGCGGAGGCTTGTGAGCAGATTTGCCGTGTAGCCTTCTTTGTGGCAGCGATTGGAGGTTTGGTTGCTCTACCTCTTGAGTTGAAGGCTGCAATAGCATTCTTTATACTTACTCGTTACATTATTGTAGGCTTGGTAAACTACAAGACCGCAAAGCGAGTGGGTGAGAGTAAGATTGCGGCATGGGGGCCACTATTTGACCTATTGGAGCCGTGGGTTCGTCTCTTTATCAGAACAACACAGCCCCAGCGAATATACAAATGGAGATAAAAGATTATACAGCATTGGATGACCGAGCATTAGTGCGCTTGGTGGTTGAGGGTGATAGCAGAGCCTTTGAGCCACTCTTTATGCGCCATAAGGACTCTATTTATGCAATGCTGGTAAAGCGTTCCGGCAATCCTGATGATGTGGAGGATCTGTTGCAGGAGGCGTTTATGAAGGCCTTTTTGAATATAAACAGATATAATCCCGACTACGACTTTGGTGCGTGGATATGTACCATTGCCAAAAATACATTTGTCGATTTTAACCGTTCCCGTCGCAGTAATGCGCTCAATCCTGAGAATAATCTACCTCTTGATGGACGTTGCACAACAACGGCTCAGGCGGCAAACCCTACACCTGAGGAGAGTATTATCAATGCACAGCAACGTGCGCAGATAGAGCGATATATTGCTACTCTGCCTGAGGACTACAGACGACTCTTTATTATGCGTTTCCTTGAGGAATATACATACGAAGAGATTGCAGAGGCTCTTCAGATGAAATTGGGTACTGTAAAGACCCGTATCTTCAGAGTCAGAGCTATGATGTGCCGACTCATTACCGAGGCTGACCAAATCCGATAATTATGTACACTTCTGAGCTTATATTCAAGTATTTTGAGAATCTTTCAGAGCAGCAGAGGGCTCAGTTTACAGCTCTCTATGACCTATATGGAGAGTGGAATGCGAAGATAAATGTGGTCTCTCGCAAAGATTTCTCTTCGCTCTATCTACATCATGTGCTACACTCGCTTGCTATAGCCAAGGTGTGTAATTTTGCAGATGGGGCACGAGTGATAGATGTGGGTTGCGGAGGTGGTTTTCCGAGCCTACCTTTGGCAATACTCTTCCCAAATGTCAATTTTACGGCTGTGGACTCTATAGGTAAGAAGATTACTGTTGTTGAGAATGTACGCTCGGCTTTGGGACCTACCAACCTGCGTGCTATAAATGACCGAGTGGAGAGAGTTGAGGGGAAATTTGACTTTGTTGTCTCCAGAGCTGTTACCGATATGTCAACCTTTGTTGGCTGGGTGTGGCGTAAAATAGAGCGTGGGCAAGGGCATGGAACACTTCCAAACGGTATTCTCTATCTCAAGGGTGGAGACCTTACAGAGGAGTTGGCGGCAACAGGCAAAGAGTGGACGATATTTAATATCTCTGACTTTTTTGAGGAGGAGTTTTTTGAGACAAAACAAGTAGTATATACCACAAAATGAGACGTTTTCTAATCTCTATCTTTGCTCTTTTTGCTATCTGTCTGTCAGCCGTAGCAAAGGAGGAGCTGCAGCTCTCTGAGGGTGTAACAGTAGCCGGTAAGGTTACTTGTAACGGAGAGCCTATGGTCGGGGTAACGGTAAGTGATGGAGCACTATTTACTCAGACAGATAGCTTGGGAGTCTATCAGTTGCACTCGCTCAAATACTACGGTTCGGTCTTTGTTATTACTCCATCGGGTTATGAGCCGACAGTAAAACGTGGTATTATGCCTCAATTCTGGGCACCACTTAATAGCCGCAAGATGCAAAAGGTTGAGCGTCATGACTTTGAACTGAAAAAGGTTGACAATAACCGTCATAGAGTAATTTTTGCTGCCGATTTGCACATTTCGGGCCGTAATGACGATATGTTGCAGTTTAAACGCCTATGTATCCCAGCATTTAAGAACGCTGTGGAGCAGGTGAGAGACTCAATACCTGTCTATTCGATATTTTTGGGAGATTTGTGCCGTAATGATTCGTGGTATTCGCAAGAGATAGACCCGACAGATGTTCTTAGCCTTATGGCCACTATGCACTATCCGACAATGGTCTATACGGTTATGGGTGAAAATGAGTATGACGGTGCTGTTCCGGCAGGGGCGATGACCGACCATCAAGCCTCTGAACTCTATGCCACATCGTGTGCTCCTCGTTTTTACTCACTCAATATCGGACAGGTGCACTATGTGGTGCTTGATAATATTGTCTTTCGCAATGACCCTGGAGATGGTAAATATCCGACAGAGATTGTAGGTAAGCGAAACTTTGACAGCCGTGTGTCGGCAGATTGTTTGGCTTGGCTACGTAGAGACCTTGAGCTGGTTAAGGATAAAAGTACACCGATTATGGTCTGTATGCACCATGGCGCAATCCGCAAGTCTAACAAGGGCTCAATTATAAAGAGCTTTACTAAGCCTGAGTATGTCGATTCGCTTATAGCCGCATTTAAAGATTTTTCAACCGTTAGATTTATCACCGCACATGCTCACAGACGTAGAGTCTCAGATCCTAAAGAACTTAAAAATATAACAGAACATACTATCACTCCGCTTGGAGGAAATGGATGGGAGTCATCTTATAACGGCTTTGACCACATGTGTTCCGATGGTGCTACGGCAGGCTTTGAGATTTTTGACTATGATGGGCGAGATGTAAAGTGGTCTTATCGCTCTGTACATGATGAAAAGAGAACTTTCCGAGCCTATGATATGAATAGCGTGATGGAGTACTATCGCCAAAACGAAGATGTAAAGGCGATGGTTCAGGCCTATCCAGATAAGAGGGTTAATTATGGCATTGCGAACTTTGCAAACTATGTCTATATCAACTATTGGGCCGACGAACCGAAGGCTAAACTTGAGGTATGGGAGGGTGATAAGAAACTCAAACCAAGACGTGTATATCAGGATGATCCACTCTTTACTATAGCCTCAGTTGTAGTGCGCCATAAAAACTCAAGGGGTCGCAAACTGAATTTTGGAAGAAACAGTTCACAACATCTCTTCCGAGTTAAGACTGATACTGCAACTACAGTTGTTAAGATACGAGCTACAGATCCATTCGGTCGTACATTTATTGACTCTCTTGTTCGACCTACACCATTTCCACCAAAGGCTCATAAACTATAGTTGTTAGTTGTCCTTTGCCTCCTTTTTTGTTACCAAAAAGAGAGGGAGTTAGTAGTGTGTATAGCTTAGATTTTTAATTTACAATTAAAAAACGTACCTTTGTCGCTTATGAAGTTCACTTTACAACATACAGATACTAAAAGCAAGGCTCGTGCCGGAGAGATAGTAACAGATCATGGAACTATTCAGACTCCTATTTTCATGCCTGTAGGAACTGCGGCAGCAATGAAGGGCATCTTTCACAGAGACCTAAAAGATGAGGCAAAGGCACAGATTATTCTTGCCAACACATACCACCTCTACCTTCGTCCCGGAATGAAGATTATCGAGGAGGCGGGAGGTGTACACCGTTTTTCGACATGGGATGGCCCGATGCTTACAGATAGTGGAGGTTTTCAGGTATTCTCTTTGGCGGCATGCCGAAAACTCAAGGAGGATGGTTGCCACTTTCAGTCGCATATTGACGGCTCACGCCATATCTTTACTCCGGAGAGTGTAATAGATACAGAGCGTACTATTGGTGCCGATATTATGATGGCCTTTGACGAGTGCCCTCCAGGTGATGCGCCGAAAGAGTATGCGGCTAAGTCGTTGGCTCTTACTGAGCGTTGGCTTGATAGATGTTTTAACCAATACCACAAGACCTCTCCAAAGTATGGCCACTACCAATCTCTCTTTCCGATTGTTCAGGGTTGTGGTTATGCAGACCTTCGAGAGAAGGCAGCCCAGAATGTGCTACAGTACAACGCCGATGGCTATGCTATTGGCGGCCTTGCGGTAGGAGAGCCTACAGAGGTGATGTATGCTATGATTGAGGTTGTAAATGCCGTTTTGCCGACAGATAAGCCTCGCTATCTTATGGGTGTGGGAACACCTATCAATATCCTTGAGGGAATTGCACGAGGTGTGGATATGTTTGACTGCGTAATGCCGACAAGAAATGGTAGAAATGGGCAACTTTTTACCTCGCAAGGCGTTATAAATATACGCAACAAGAAGTGGGAGAATGACTTTTCGCCTATTGACACTCAAGGAACTACATTTGTCGATACCCTCTACTCGAAGGCCTACCTCCATCACCTTGTTGTTTGTGGAGAAATGTTGGCTGCTCAGATTGCATCACTGCACAATATAGGCTTCTATTTGTGGCTTGTTGGTCAGGCCCGTGAGCATATCATTGCAGGCGACTTTGCGCAGTGGAAAGATATTATGGTTGAAAGACTCTCAAGAAGACTTTAGTATGGCAATGTTACCTCAATACAATAAACGTCCATCGTGGTTTCCGGGATTTAAGATTCTGGACCGATATATCATCGGCAAGTTTGTAGGTACTTACCTCTTTGCAATTGCCATGATTATTGTGGTGGTTGTGGTCTTTGATTATGTGGAGAAGGTGGACGACTTTATACAGATGCACGCTCCGCTTTCTGCCATTATCTTTGACTACTACTTTAAGTTTGTGCCCTTCTTTATAAATCAGTTCTCGGCACTCTTTACCTTTATTGCAGTTATCTTCTTTACTTCAAAGTTGGCATACCAGACAGAGATTGTGGCTATGCTTTCGGGTGGTATGTCGTTCCGCCGCCTTATGTGGCCATACTTCTTGGGAGCACTCTTTATTACTATACTCTCGCTTGTGATGAGTCTATGGCTTATCCCTATGACGCAGAAAGACTGTGTAGCCTTTGAACAGAAATATATCGCCCGTAGAGCAAGAGAGCAGTATGACCGCCATATCTATCGTCAGGTCGAGCCGGGAACATTTGCCTATATTCGAGGTTTTAGCAAGAGTACATCTGTAGCATCGTTCCTTGCTCTTGAGAAGTTTGAGGGTAGTAATATTGTGGGTACTTTAGAGGCATCGGATGTCAAGTTTGACCCTCAGACAAAGCATTGGACAGCCCAGAGATATGTCGAGCGACGATTTGCTCAGAGTGGGGAGGAGACCTTTACTCAGCAGCGTAATCTTGATACGATGATAAACCTCGACGTTATAGAGCTTGGCCGTCTGACAGAGTTGCTTACAACGATGAATATTGTGGAGCTTAACAACTTCCTTGACCAACAACGCATGAAGGGCTCTGACTCGATACGACAAATTGAGGTTGAACGCCATATACGCTTCTCCTATCCGTTTGGAACATTTATTTTGACCCTTATTGGAGTTTCGCTCTCGTCTCGAAAGGTTAGAGGAGGAACGGGATTGCATATCGGAATAGGTATTACTCTCTGTTTTTCATATATCATGCTTACCCGAGTCTTTGAGGAGTTTGCTAAGGGCGGAAGTATGCCTACAATGATAGCTGTATGGCTACCGAATGTAATCTTCCTCATAATAGGTATCTATCTATATCGTAAAGCTCCGAAGTAGTATGGACCAGATGACAGATATAGTCTCAAAGTTACGCAAGTCAGAGCGTATTGCAGCCTCAGAGGCACTCTATCTGTGGCAGAATGCGCCTCTTTGGCAACTCTCTCAACTTGCAGTAGAGGCAAAGAGAAGGGTTAGTGGAGAGAAGGTATATTACAACCGCAACTACCACCTTGAACCGACTAATGTGTGTCTGTTTGAGTGTAAATTCTGCTCTTATCGCCGTAAAGAGGGCGAGCTAGGGGCATGGCGATATACGTTAGAACAAGTCCTTGATATTGTTCGCTCTCGCAAGGGTAGTGGAGCTACGGAGATTCATATTGTGGGTGGTGTAGATGTGGAGCATGATATATATTACTATGCCGATATGATACGCCGCATTAAGCAAATTGAGCCCAATATTGCAGTTAAGGCCTTTACAGCAGTCGAACTGAACTATATGATTCATCATGCAGGCTTGACCTTAGAGCAGGGATTAACACTGCTTAAGCAGGCCGGTATGGAGTCGATACCAGGAGGAGGAGCTGAGATTTTTGCACACGAGATACGTAATGTAATTTGTCCACAGAAGGGGCGTGCTGAGGAGTGGATAGCTCTGCATCGAACAGCACATGGTATGGGTATAGACTCTAATGCAACAATGCTCTATGGCCATATCGAGACAATAGAGCACAGAATAGACCATCTGATGCGTATTAGAGAGTTGCAGGATGAAACAGGCGGTATTAACGCCTTTATTCCGCTTAAGTACCGTAGTGCACAT
Organism: Alistipes sp.; assembly: GCA_017381935.1. Taxonomy (GTDB): domain Bacteria; phylum Bacteroidota; class Bacteroidia; order Bacteroidales; family Rikenellaceae; genus Alistipes. Next base: position 36,031 of record JAFOBG010000018.1, on the reverse strand, counting down.
AATGAACTCTCATATTTGGGAGAGACTTCGGTTTTGGATGATTTGAGGACACTTGCCATGAGCCGTCTTGTGCTTGATAATGTACCACATATTAAGGCCTATTGGGTTATGTATGGTAAGAGTACCACTGAGTTAGCTTTAGCCTTTGGCGCAGATGATATAGATGGAACGATAGAGGATTCGACTAAGATATACTCTATGGCCGGAGCTGAGGATAGCCACCCAACCATGAGCGTAGGGGATATTGAGACTATATGTCGCAATGCTGGCTTTGTGGCTGTTGAGAGAGATACCCATTATAACGAGATAGTAAGAGATGAAAAAACAGACAAATAAAGAGTCGGCATTTGCACGCCTGCGTAGTAAATCTATATTTTGGAATGTAATACTTATAGTTGGAGTTGTTGCACTGTTAGTTGTGCTCTCATATATAGCTCTTGCTGTAGGTACTCGTCATGGTATGCGCCGAACAGTGCCTGACTTTACAGGACTTGTGCTTAAGGATGCACAGTATTTTGCCAAGAAGAGTGGTCTTGAGATTATTGTAAACGATTCACTCTATGTACCTGCATATCCCGGCGGTATGGTGCTTGACCAACTGCCACGTGGGGGTGTTGATGTAAAGGAGGGAAGAAAGATATACCTTACCATCAACTCATTTGCTCAGAAAAAGCTACCACTCCCTTATGTCGCAGGCCGTTCTTTGCGTCAGGCAAAGAATATGCTTGAGGGTGCAGGCTTTGAGATTGAGGAGTTGATATATGTTGACGATATTGCAACAAACTATGTGCTTGCTCAATATCTTGGAGGCGTTGAGGTAACGGCAGAGAGCGATATCAGAATAGAGAAGGGTACAGGTGTAACTCTACAAGTAGGTGTGAGCCAGGGTGAAAATAGTACCTCTGTGCCACGTCTTATCGGCCGAAAGCTCTTTGATGCAAAGGGCAAGTTGTGGGAGACGGGCCTTAATGTTGGTCAGGTAACCTATGATGAGAATATTACATTGCTCAATCAAGATGATGCTTTAGTTTGTCGCCAGAGTGTCTTGCAGGGTACTTCACTTGCTTTGGGAACAAAAGTCTCTGTACACCTTACTCTCGATAAGGAACTTGTGGCGAAGGCCGCTGAGGAGTCTAATAGAGCTGTCGAGGCGGCGCTGAAAGCTCGTGAATTAGCAGACTCTTTGGCCCGTGTAGCTGCTGACTCTCTAAATATGCACCATGTAGAACCTCAGTCAACAGAGACTGAAGATGAATTTTTCTTCTAATGGCAGAGTTTGTTGAGGATATTGAGTTGGACGATGAGGAGATAATCGTCCACACACCCAAAAGAGAGTTTCTCACAGATCAGCAACCCGACGAGAATGGTCTGTATGAGCACTTTTCGATAACTGTCGATAAGGGACAGTCGATGATGCGACTTGATAAGTACCTTGCGACCCATATCGAGAATTGTTCGAGAAACCGTGTCCAGACGGCAGTCGAGCAGGGTAATGTCTTTGTCAACGACCGTCCACAGAAGGCTTCGTATAAAATCAAGCCTTTTGACCATATTGTGCTCAAGATGGAGTATCCGAAGTATAACTGTTTGCTCACACCGCAGGATATACCGATAGATATAATCTATGAGGATGACGATGTAATTGTTGTCAATAAAGAGGCAGGTATGTGTGTACACCCTGGCCATGGTAACTATGACGGTACTCTTGTCAATGCCCTTACATTCCACCTTCAGGATAATCCACTCTTCCAACAGGGGGATGAGCGTGCAGGGCTTGTACACCGTATAGACAAAAATACATCGGGCATACTTGTTGTCGGCAAGAGTCAGGAGGCGTGTAACCACCTATCGCATCAATTCTTTCTACACTCTACAAAGCGTCGCTATGTAGCCCTTGTGTGGGGAAACTTCGATACCGATGAGGGTACTATTACGGGAAATATAGGTCGTAACCCTCGCAACCGCCACCAGATGTATGTCTTTGCAGATGGCTCGGAGGGAAAGTATGCCGTAACACACTATCGAGTGCTCAAGCGCTATGGCTATGTAACTCTTGTTGAGTGCCGATTAGAGACCGGCCGAACTCACCAAATACGTGTTCACATGCAGTATATAGGCCATCCGTTGTTTAATGATGAGCGTTATGGCGGAGATAAGATACTTAAGGGAACAACCTTCTCGAAATACAAGCAGTTTATCGAAAACTGTTTCGAGATAATGCCACGTCATGCACTGCATGCCCGTATGCTCGGCTTTGTACACCCCACAACGGGTGAAGAGATGATTTTTGAGTCTCAGATACCAACTGATTTTCAGACCGTAATAGAGCGCTGGGATAACTATGTAAAGTCGGCCAACCTCTATAACGAATAGTGTTAGATAAGTTAATTTAGACGATACTCTATGGCTTTCTTACCAACGACAGTAAAGGAGATGCGTGCTTTAGGGTGGGACTATGTCGATATAGTCCTCTTTACAGGCGATGCCTATATTGACCACCCATCGTTTGGCGCAGCTGTAGTCTCCCGACTCTTTGAAGCTGAGGGGTATCGAGTGGCGGTAGTGCCACAACCAAATTGGAAGGATGACCTTCGAGACTTCAAAAAGTTTGGAGCACCTCGCCTCTGTTTCTGTGTCAGTGCAGGAGCTATGGACTCTATGGTCAACCACTACACGGCAAATATCCGATTGCGTAGTAATGATGCCTATACGGCAGGTGGTCAGGCTGGTTTTCGCCCTGACTATACGGTTATAACATATACCAAAATTCTCAAACAGCTCTTTCCTACAGTCCCTGTACTTATTGGAGGTATAGAGGCTTCGCTACGCCGTCTAACCCATTATGACTATTGGAAAGATACCCTTATGCCATCAATACTTATTGATAGCGGGGCTGACTTCTTGCTATATGGTATGGGCGAGCAGAGTGTAAGAGAGGTGGCATGTGCTATGCGTAACGGTTTTAATGCCAAAAAGATACGTGCTATTCGTCAGGTTGGTTTTGTGGCAGATAGCAACTATGTAGAGCGTTTGGATAGAGATAAAGTTATCTTTCTCAACTCCTTTGAACGTTGTAAGAGTGATAAAAGAGCCTTTGGAGAGAACTTCGTTACTATCGAGACTCAGAGTAATCTGCTTGCGGCGGATAAGATACTTGTTGAGAAGACGGGCGAAAGATATGTCGTTATCAATCCGATGAATGCAGCCCTTACAACAGAGCAGATAGACTACGCATTCGATTTGCCGTATATGCGTGCTCCGCATCCTAAGTATGACAATCGTGGACAGATACCTGCTTGGGCAATGATTCGCCACTCTGTCAATATCCATCGTGGATGCTTTGGTGGTTGCTCATTCTGTACTATCTCGGCACATCAGGGTAAGTTTATATCCTCACGTAGTGAAGAGTCTATTATGCGAGAGGTGGAGAAGATAACCCAGATGGATGATTTTCATGGAACTATATCCGATATTGGAGGCCCATCAGCTAATATGTATCGCCTTGGTGGGAAGAATACCGATATCTGCGCTAAGTGCCGCCGCCCATCGTGCTTGCACCCTAAACCATGCCCAAATCTGAATACAGACCATCGTCCTCTGATAGAACTATACCGAAAAGTGCGTAAAACTAAGGGAGTCAAACATGCCTATATCGGTAGTGGTATCCGTTATGACCTTTTTGAAAATAACGACTATTTAAAGGAGGTCGTTCTGCACCATACATCGGGCAGACTTAAGGTTGCTCCGGAGCATACGGAGGATAGCGTGCTTAACCTTATGCGTAAGCCGTCATTTACACTCTTTGAGGCACTAAATCGTGATTTTAATAATATCTGTCGCCAAAACGGATTGCGTTATCAGCTTATCCCTTACTTTATCTCCTCTCACCCTGGTTGCCACGAGCGAGATATGAAGGCCCTTTCTCAAAAGGTGCTTGGTAAACTCAACTTTACCCTTGAGCAGGTGCAGGACCTTACTCCTACACCAATGACCCTTAGCTCTGTTATGTTCTATACGGGCGAAAATCCATATACAGGGCAAAAGGTCTATGTCGCTCGCTCGCAAACTGATAAGCGGAAACAAAAACACTACTTTTTCAAGAAATAATATTTTGCTGTAATTACGGAGCTCTCGCTCCGCTAAGAAATCCCACCAATGGTTGTACTTACTACTATCCATTGGTGGGATTTATTAGCGAGCCTCTATATGGAAATTACCAGAACATACTATACAATTTTACAATCTCGTTTACACAATAAGCACTCTTCATGGTGCTTTCATTAACAGTAATTGTAATACCATCCTCTAGCAATGAAATGGTATTTTCAGAGTATGTTATGTTATGGCTCCAAGAGATACCATCGAAAGGCTGATACCCAGAAATATGTGTAATTCTACCTAATTCATTATATTCAAATGTTAAAATAGAACTTCCGTCTTCATCTGTATCTACAATTTTCAGCATTCTTGCATCTTTTATGGCCTGGAGTTCCTCTTTGAGAGTAAGGAGTTCCTCTTTAAGAGCCTTAAACTCCGAATAAGTAACCATACCGGTTGGGGCGTTGCTATCATTGTCTGCGCAAGCAATGATAGAGATACTGATAAAAAGGCCTAAGAAGAAGGCTGCAACAATTGAAATCAATTTTTTCATAATAAATTTATTTTTGTCTGCCCACCGCCTCCTAATGAGCTATACACAAAAAGAAAGTGTGGAGTCGATTAGTTTTCCCATTGAGAGGTTCTGGAATACCTTGCTACGAAAAAACAATACCCCACACTCGTATTGAGTATAGGGCAAAAAGCACCCCAAACTATGCAATACGGAGTAATGAGTGTGTTGCTCTCCTCGTAGCATTTGAAATTTTCCAGATTTCTCAATGAGGATAAAAGCTAATACACTTTCATCAAAATATTTACGCTATACTATAGCAATACAAAGATAGGAACTTTTTTATAAAGAACAATATTTAATGAAAATATTAAAAGAGGTTGCCTACCCTAAACGAAACAAAGTCTTGTTGCAAACGGTTTGCATACTATGCTATCAATTCTCAGTAGTACTATGTAGTTAAGCTATAAAGTCTTATTTGGCGTGAATGTTGGATATGTTGTCTGTATGAAGAGTGGTGTATTGAGGGCTCATATAGCCTTATTGGGGTGCAATATAGTCTGGGCATGTGATTATCCGTTTTACAACTTATTATTGGGTCGGTATATTTCGCCGATGGCTATGGTTTCGGCTTCACTTATTGTAGCAGCTGTTTTATCGTGGATTCCTCGTATATGGGAGCGTAGAGAGAGGATAGATAGCTCAGATTGGGGTATAATTGTTATTGCAGCACTGCTGATGGGTGTTACACGCAAGTTGATGATGATGTTTGGTCTTTCGCGTACCTCTCCCATAGATGGCTCTATTATAGCTACCTTGGTTCCGTTGTTGGTACTTGTGGTCTCTGTTGTGGCGGGGGTTGATACACTCTCTCGGCGTAGGGTTGTGGGGCTATTTTTGGGTATGGCAGGAGCTATGGCTGTTGTGGTTACAAGTAAATCAGCCTCTCATGAGGGCTCTGAACTGTGGGGTAATGTGATGATGGTCTGTAGTGGTACGGTAACGGCACTATATATGGTCTTTTTCAAGCGCCTTGTTGCAAAATATCGTATAACAACATTGTTGAGGGTTATCTATACTATATCGGCTGTAGTTATGCTACCATTTGGTATTGAACCTATCCTAAAGAGTGATTTTCATACGATGAATATTCACCTGTGGGCAGCTGCGGCCTTTGTGCTTATTGTGCCGACATACCTACCAAATCTATTGCTCAACTACTCACTTAGATTTGTAGCGCCAACTGTCTCAAGTATATATACATACGTTCAACCTCTACTTGCTGTAGCCCTTTCTGTAGCTATGGGACTTGACCGCCTGCATGCCGATACTCTGTTATTTGCTGTGGTGCTATTTACGGGAGTGTGGTTGGTCATTAGCTCATATAAAGAAGGAGGCAATTAAGCCTCCTACATATTTATATACTCTTTTAAAGCCTCAACATAGAGCTTGAAGGCTATTCTGCCTTGCTCTGTAATTTTGCATAGAGTACGAGGCTTTCGGCCTACAAAACCCTTCTCGACATCTATATAGCCTGCTTTGCAGAGCTTGTCGATTTGCACACTCAGGTTACCTGACGTAGCACCTGTGCGTTCTTTAAGATATACAAAGTCAGCACTCTCAACACCGATAAGTATTGAGATTACTGCCAACCTCAGTTCAGAGTGTAATAAAGGGTCTAAAGGACTGAGCATAACTATCTATTTGTCCGTTTGTGGCACATGATATGTCCAGGGATAACCATCATCACAAGGAATATCACTGCAAAGATAATAATATCGCTGTAAATTACCCACTCTGAGGAGGTGTGAAGTGTATCTGCCTCCATATTTTTTACCACTATATGTTTAATTGGGAAGATAAGCGATAATAACATAGCTATAACTCCTGAGTATGTGAGATTACGATGACGACATATAGCTCCTGTAATTATAGTACCCATACCCATTAACATTACAATCAGATAAAACATTGGTACTCCATATGCAAGAGCCGCTACAAATGCAAAAAGGGTAGATACCCCAAACACAGCCCATACAGCACTTATGCTGCGGTCAATATAGGATTTTGGGTGCGCCTCCTCTTTTCGGATAAGCAGTAGTGTGGCACAACTACCAACTACAGGTATAAGCCACCATGCCCAAATGAATAATGGATTGAGGCTAAGTGTCATTACAAAATACTCGAAAATAGATACTGCAATGGTTGTGTAGCCCCACGCAAGAAAATATTTACCGCTGTTGTTCTCAATCTGTACAGATGTGTCTGCAATCATCTGTGAGATAATCTCTAAAGATTTTTGTCCGTTCATAGCTCTATACTGTTTTGATTTGATATTGCAAATATAAACAAGTTTATAAAATAAACCAAATTAAAAGAAAAAAAGTAACAGATGGTTTAAATATCTGTTACTTTCTATAGTTACTACTTAGCAGGAGCGTCAACAATACCGAGCTCTTTCTTTACAGCAGCGTTAATATCAACTACCTGAGCTGCATCGTAGTAAACGAAATACATAGCATCAAATACAGCAGTATAGCCACCAGCCTTAGCTACCTTAGAGATAGCTGCGTCGAGTTTCTCCTGAATAGGGGTAGCAAGCTCCTGCTGCTTCTTAGCGAAGTCCTGCTGAGCAATCTGCTGGAACTCGCCATAACGCTGCTGCAGACCGTTAAGCTCTGCCTGCTTCATCTGCTTTACTGTTGGATTCATTGTAGCCTGAGTCTTCTCGAACTCAGCATAACGGTTGTTAAACTCAACCTGAATCTGCTCGAGCTGCTCCTGAAGCTCTTTGCTGAATGACTCAAGGTTTGCCTGCATCTCCTTAGTCTCTGGCATCTGAGCGAATAGCTCCTGAGTATTTACACGAGCGAGCTTCTGTGCAAAAACAGTTGTTGAGCTGAGTGTCAACGCCAAAACAAGGGTTAGTTTAAGAAAATTTTTCATAGTGTTTTTTATTATTTAAGTAATTCGATAATTTTCTGAGTATGGTTTACTGCCTCAGAGTAGTAGAGCATAGATGCATTTGATGCAGTGTCAAGCACCATATCATATCCACCCTCCTGAGCATACTTTTCGATAGCTGCAAAGACTCTTTTCTGTATAGGCTGAATAAGTTCGATGCGCTTTTTCATCATCACACCGTCATTGCCAAATACAGACTCTTGATACTCTGCTGCAGCCTGCTCTTTTTTGAGAATCTCCTGCTCTTTTGCAGCACGAGAGGTAGCTGATAGAGCAGACTTCTGCGTCATATATGTATTGTATAGGCTCTCAACCTCGCTATATGCAGCATCGACCTTTGCCTGATACTCTTTGGCTAAGGTGTCGAGAGTTGTCATTGCTGTATTATAGTCAGCAATAGAACGGAAAATCTTCTCGCTGTCAACAACGATATACTTCTGAGCTGAGGCTATGCCGGCACTCATAAATAGGGCTGCAAGTACAAAGATAAATCGTTTCATAACTTCTGCTTTTTAGAGTTTTATATATAACGCCTTCTCTTTCAAATATATTGCCATTAGAAGTTTTGGCCGATAACAAAGTGGAATTGGCTACCGCTTCGCTTGCTCTGACCTGCTGCAGGGTCAAATCCGTAACCCCAATCAATTCCGAGCATACCTACGATAGGCAGATAGAGTCGTACACCCACGCCGGCAGAACGCTTGATTTTGAATGGTGAGAAATCTTTCCAAGAAGAGAAACCGTTACCTCCCTCAAGGAATCCGAGCACATATATCTGTGATGAAGGCTTGAGGATTACAGGGTAGCGCAACTCAAGGGTATATTTGTTGTAGCCGATAGAGTATCGAGTACCCATAGGGTCGAGGTCTCCATCTTCATAACCACGGAGTGAGATAATATCGACACCATAGATACTATAACCTGTCATACCATCACCACCGACCTGGAATCGCTCAAATGGAGATACCTTATTTTTATTATAGTGTCCGAGGAATCCCATCTCAGCCTTAGCCATAAGCACGAGGTTGTTGTTACGAGAGATTGCCTGGAACCACTGAGCCTTAAATTGCCACTTGTGGAACTCAATCCAACGCCAACGGTCCTGCTCTGAGAGTTTCTCATTTGCATAGTCTATGCCATCAAATGATGAGAATGGAGGTGTAATCTGCAATGAGAGCGAGATATCCGAACCACGACGAGGATAGATAGGCTGGTCGGTAGAGTTTCGACCCAGGATTACCTTCAGAGCTAAGGTGTTTGCATTACCATTCTCCATGATAAATGAGGTGTAACCCTTTAGACCATATCTGAGGTAAGAGAGCTCTGTGTAGAGCTGGAAGTATGGGTCAGGCCAAGATAGACGCTTACCCAAGCCAACGGCCAAACCGTATGAACGGAAGTATGTTGTTGCAGTCTGCCATACATAGTATGCGTCGTTAGACTCAGAGAGGTGTCCGGAGATTGTGAGTGAGTTTGGCTTACGACCTCCCAACCATGGCTCAGAGAAGCTGACAGAAAGAGCCTTGTAGTATGTACCATTTGTCTGGCCGGAGATAGACAGACGCTGGTTCTGACCCATTGGGTAAGGTCGCCAAGCTCCCTTATTGAAGAAGTTACGGACAGATAGGTTGTTGAGTGTAATACCTACCGAACCGACAAATGTTCCCGAACCCCAACCTGCAGCGATATTAAATTGGTCTGAGGCCTTCTCCTCAAGAGGCCAATTGATATCTACAAGGTCAGGTGCACCCTGAACCAACTTAATATCCGGAGCAATAGCCTCCTCGTTGAAGTGCTGCATGCCGGCAAGGGTACGAATGGTCTGCATAAGCAGAGCTCGGTTGTACAACTCGCCTGGACGAGTATATAGCTCACGGCGGATAACCTCATCATCGACACGCATGTTGCCTGAAATGCCTACATCGTTGATAGTAAACTGCTTACCCTCAAATACACGAAGCTCAAGGTCGAGCGAGTCAGCTCCGACAACAATCTCTGCAGGCTCGATTTGAGATACAAGGTAACCCTCATTCTGGTAGAGACTGGAGATAGACATATCATCCGGATTAGCCTCCTTACCAATACCGAGACGCTTGTGTATAGACTTCTTATCATAGACATCGCCGGTCTTTACGGCAAGCAACTTTTGGAGATGCTCTGTTTCATAGCGAGAGTTACCGACCCAGGTAACGTTACGGATGTAGTACTTGTTACCCTCTGTGAGTTTGATGTTGATACCAATGCGCTTGCTGTTGATGGTATATACAGAATCTGAGAGAATGTGTGCATTGCGAAAACCCTTTGAGTTGTAGAAGTCGATAAGTAACTCTTTATCTTCCTCAAAGTCGTTCTCAAGCAGTTTTGTGTTCTGCCAGAACTTGGCGCTCACACGGTGTGTCTTTTTAAAGGCACGCTCAAGACGCTTATCCTCAAAGTTGGTATTTCCGTCAAAGGTAATCTCACCGATGCGAACTCGTGGATTCTTGGTAACATGGAATGTAACATTTACGCCCTGTTTGATTACAGAATCCGGCTCATAAGTTGCTGTAACCTCACAATTACGGAAACCCTTATCAGAGAAGTGTTTCTTTATCAACTTAGAATTTTTGTCGATTACATAGTCGGATAACTCGTGGCCACGCTTGAGTTTGAGCTCTGAGATAAGGTCAGCGCTCTTGCTCTTTGGTACGCCTGCAATCTTCCAGTTCATTACACGAGGACGCTCTTTGAGCATAACCTCAAGGTCGAGGCTGTCGCCCTCAATGGTTGCGCCAATCTGAATATCCTCAAAGTAGCGCTGCATCCAGAGACGATTTGCTGCATTCTGGATAAACGGGCCAGGGAGATATACCGAGTCTCCTGGAACCAAGCCCGATGCAGAACGGAGAATGTCGTGGTTTAGATACTTCACACCATGGATATTCACCTTACGGATGTGGTAGAGTTTCGGCTCTTTGCTGTCCATGTAAGGGGCATTCTGAGGCGCAACGAAGTTGTCGTCTGGGTTTTCAGGAATCTCCACAACAGGTCTCTTTGCCGTAGAGGCTTTAGAACTGCGCAAAGCCTCACGCAACTCGGTACGAGCCTTTTTACGCTCCTCTCGACTCTCTTTTTTTGTCTGCTGTGCCGCCACAGTGAGTGTGGATAGCATCAGCAATGAAAGCATCAGGTATCTTAAAATTCTGTTCATCAAAATATACTTTGTGCCTTAAAGTTTGCCATAGCGACGCTCTCGCATAGCATAGACCTCTAAGGCTTTGTCAAACTCATCTTGTTTAAAATCGGGCCACATCACTTGAGGGAAGTACATCTCGGCATAGCTTGCCTGCCAGAGTAAAAAGTTACTCAAACGACACTCCCCGCTTGTGCGGATGATAAAGTCCGGATCAGGAATAGAGGCTGTATAGAGGTGCTGTGAGATAGTATTCTCGCAAATCTCCTCGCTCTTAAGCTCTCCCGATAATACTTTGTCTGCAATAGCCTTGACAGCTGTTGTAATCTCATCACGAGACGAGTAGTCAAAGGCAAGTACCAAAGTAAGCTTGTCTCCTTGAGCTGTCTTACTTTCAATCTGCTCAAGGTGCGCACATACACGTTCAGAGAAACGGTCTCGGCGACCTATCATTACAACCTTTACACCCTGCTTGACAAGCTCGTCAGTCTCGGCAATAACACTCTTGCAGAATAGCTCCATAAGAGCATTTACCTCCTCTATAGGACGGCCCCAATTCTCGGTAGAGAAGGCATATAAAGTCAAGTAGCGAACAGACTGCCTGCGAGCTGCTTTGATGCACTCACGGACAGAATCTACGCCCTCAATATGACCCTCATAACGCTCTTTGCCAAGGTTCTTAGCCCAGCGTCCGTTGCCATCCATAATGATAGCAACATGGGTCGGTATATGCTCTCTATTCTCCATATAACTCGCAAAGATAACTCTTTTTTCTAAGAAACTGTTTAAAAAACGATTAAATCGTTAATTTTTTTACGTCATTTTTAAACAGTTACTAAAATAATAGGTTTTTTTGTGGATAATCATACCTTTAGCGATTGTCCACACCCCACATTAACTTATTTCGTAACGTGTCGTAGAATGAAATATTGTGTGGTACTGCCAAAGATATCCCCTTTCTTGCAATTTTCACCTCGATTGTCTCTCCATCGGCAATAGCAAATGTGCGGTTGTCAACAGATATTGATGCCTCATTACTTCGAGTATGTATCGTAAGGGTAATGGCACTGCTATCAGGAGTTACAACGGGCCTTATAGTGAGATTGTGCGGAGAGAGAGGGGTGATGATAAGGCAGTTGCATGACGGGGCTACAATCGGTCCTCCTGCGCTGAGTGAATATGCAGTCGAGCCTGTTGGTGTAGAGATAATTACACCATCTCCATTGCATGTCAAAGTAGGCATAGAATCAATCATTACATCGACAGAAATCATTGATGCACCGAGTCGCTGTACAGCCACCTCATTAAGGGCGTACAGAGTCTGATATTGACCATTAAAGTTGCCGCTGACACAGAGCATTTCTCGTTTTTCAATGCAGAGTGAAGAGGATGCGATTTGCTCAAAAACCGACTCGATTTCCGAACATTGTGCAACTGACAAAAAACCCAATCGACCTGAGTTTATACCCACCACTGGGATGCTCTGGGCCTCAAGCCTGTGAACACCCTCAAGCAGAGTACCGTCGCCACCGTAGCATACCATTACTGCATCGTTTGGCTGTTTTCCTATGCTTTGAGAGTAACGCTTTTCAGGCGTAATTATACGCTCTGTGAGCATCTCGATACTTTCGGCAGCCTCCTGATTGACTGCATAATCGAAGCCGTAATGCTCTATGACTGCAAATATCTTCTCTATATCAATCTTGTGCCTCTCACTTAGAGGGCGTGAAAAAAGTATGATTTTCATTCCAACTCTTGAAGAAAATGTTTAACTTTGTGGCAAAGATAACTATTTTTAAGTGTTATGACAAAACTGAGTGTAAATATCAATAAGATTGCCGTAATTCGTAACTCTCGTGGTGGCAATATGCCCGATGTAGTCAAGGCGGCTTTAGCTATTGAACGTTTTGGTGGAGAGGGAATAACTGTTCATCCACGTCCTGATGCTCGTCATATCAGATATAGCGATGTGAGAGAGTTGAAAAAGGTGATAACAACCGAACTCAATATAGAGGGAAATCCGATAGATTCTTTTGTCGATTTGGTGTGTGAAGTTGTTCCTGCTCAGGTAACTTTAGTACCTGATGCGCCGGATGCTATAACCTCTAATGCCGGTTGGGATACGACTAAAAATAGAGAGTTTCTGACTGCTATGTGCAACAAGTTTCATCAGTACGGAATCAGAGTCTCAATATTCGTTGATCCGGATCCTGAAATGGTGCGTGGTGCAAAACAGTGTGGCGCAGACCGTGTAGAGTTATATACTGAGGCTTATGCTCGTGATTATGCTTGTGATCGTGAGGCTGCAATAGCCCCTTATCTTGCTGCTGCTCAAGCTGCAAGAGAGTGTGAGTTGGGCCTTAATGCAGGACATGATTTATCACTTGAGAACCTACAATATTTTGCCCAAATTATTCCGTGGTGTGATGAGGTATCTATCGGCCATGCACTGATAAGTGATGCCCTCTATTACGGTTTGGAGAATACTGTTCAACTCTATCGTCGTTGTTTATATGTCAAGTAATCCACTTAGTCTGCCGATATTTAAAAAGATTTCACGCCTTGTTGATAGTCGGGGCGTGCAGGCTTTTGTTATTGGAGGCTATGTGCGAGATTGGTATCTTAGACGCAAGTGCTCGGATATAGATGTTGTGGTTGTTGGCAGTGGTATCGAGATTGCAGAGGCTCTTGCAGCAGAGCTTAATACTAATGTGGTGGTTTTCAAACGTTTCGGTACGGCTATGTTGCACTCTGACGGGCTTGAAATCGAGTTTGTAGGGGCTCGTAAAGAGTCCTATTCTCCCGACTCTCGTAAGCCTCATGTTGAGGATGGAACGATAGAGGATGACCAACGTCGCCGAGATTTTACAATTAATGCTATGGCTTGGTCGCTCAACGGGGATAGCTTTGGAGAGTTGGTTGACCCGTTTGATGGTATGTATGACCTTGAGGATTGTATAATCCGTACTCCTTGCGACCCTGATGTAACATTCTCGGACGACCCGCTTAGAATGATGCGAGGTATCCGTTTTGCTACTCAGCTCGGCTTTGACTTGGAAGATGAGACTTTTGAAGCAATTCGCCGCAATAGAGAACGTATAAAGATTGTCTCTAAGGAGCGTATCATCGTGGAACTTAATAAGATAGTCGCTTCGCCTGTGCCATCAATGGGCTTTGAATTGTTGGAACTTACTGGGCTTTTGGAGCTAATATTTCCGGAGCTTCACAACCTCTGTGGAGTGGAGCGTAGAGGAAATCATGCACACAAAGATAACTTTAAGCACACCCTTAAGGTCCTTGATAATGTAGCTCGCAAGAGTGATGATTTGTATTTGCGTTGGGCCGCTATTTTGCATGATATTGCAAAACCTCAATGTAAAAGTTATGACCCGAAAATAGGGTGGTCCTTCCATGGCCACGAGGTGGTCGGCTCAAAGATGATTCAGCCTATCTTTCGTCGTTTGGGATTACCTCTTGGAGAGCCGATGCGTTTTGTGCAGAAGATGGTCTTTTTGCACTTACGACCTATAATTTTGGCTGAAGATATTGTTACGGACTCAGCTGTACGTCGCCTCCTCTTTGAGGCTGGAGATGATGTGGAGAAACTGATGATGCTCTGCGAGGCGGATATTACCTCTGGTATAGAGCAAAAGGTCAAGCGTTTCCTTGATAATTTTGCACTTGTCAGAGAGAAGATGCGAGACCTTGAGGAGCGAGACCGTATTCGTAACTTTCAACCGCCAATTACAGGCGATATAATAATGAAAGAGTATGATGTGCCGCCTTGTAGCCTATTGGGTGAGATAAAGGAGATAATCAAAAATGCAATCCTTGACGGCCAAATCCCTAATGACTATGACGCTGCACATGCTATGCTTGAGGAACTTGCAGCCGAGAGGGGACTCAAACGTAGAGAGTAAATAGATAAAAACTGCCCATATACTAACGGGCAGTTTTTTGTTCTTTTTCTCTTTTAGCGAATAATAGTAACTTCGCTATCCTCTCCAAATGCGATAATAGAGCTTGGTTTGCCTGTTGGGCGGCCTTGAAAGCGTGGGTTTACAACAAAATCGACACCTTCGATAATTGCCTTAGAGACCTCTGCAAGGTTTTTAGGGCTCTTCTCGCCTGAGATATTGGCAGATGTTGAGACAATAGGCTTTCCAAATTTGTAGAGTAGCTTCTGGCAGAACTCATGGTTTGGAACTCTGACCCCCAATGTACCCTCCTCAGGGATTAGGTTTGCCGCTACACCTGTAGCTCCGGGCAGTATGAGAGTCAGTGGATTGGTTGCCATCTCCATAACCTCAAAAGCTATGCCTGGGGCTTTATCCACATATCTAACAACCATATCAGCATCTTTGCAAAGTACGAGCATAGACTTTTTGTCAACACTCTTTTTTAGGTCGTATATTCTCTGTACGGCCTCTTTATTTGTTGCATCGCAACCTATTCCCCAGACTGTATCTGTCGGGTAAAGAATTATTCCGCCACGGCGGAGAATATCAAGCGCAAGAGCTATTTCTCTATCCATATTGGTAAATTGTTACTATTTTTGTGCAAAATTAAGAAAAATATCAACTTTTTTGTAACTTTGCAGTTTAGAAATCAATAAAAAATAAAATAGTACAATTATGGGAAGAGCTTTTGAGTATCGTAAAGCACGAAAGATGAAACGTTGGGGCCACATGGCTCGCGTCTTTACTAAGATTGGTAAGGAGATTGAGATTGCAGTTAAGGCAGGTGGTGCAGACCCATCAGCAAATACTCGTCTGCGTATCCTTATGCAGAATGCTAAGGCTGAGAATATGCCTAAGGAGAATGTTGAGCGTGCTATCAAGCGTGCTACAGACAAGGACGCTGCTGATTACAAGGAGGTAGTATATGAGGGATATGGTCCTCATGGTGTTGCATTCCTTGTAGAGACTGCAACCGATAATACAAACCGTACTGTTGCAAGTGTACGTATGTACTTCAATAAGTGCGGAGGTAGCCTTGGTAACTCAGGTAGCGTGGCATTTATGTTCGAGCACAAGTGTGTGTTTAAGTTTAAGGCTGAGGGCGTTGATCCGGAGGAGCTTGAGCTTGAGATGATTGACCTTGGTGTAGATGAGTTCTATGTTGAGGAGGATGGCATTACTGTATATGCTCCATACGAGTCTTTTGGCGCTATCCAGAAGTGGCTTGATGATCAGAACTACGAAATTGTATCAGGTGAGGGTGTACGCATCCCAACAGATACCAAAGAGCTTGATGCAGAGGCTCGTGAGGCAGTCGAGAAACTCGTTGAGAAACTCGAGGAGGATGACGATGTGGTAAATGTTTACCATACAATGGCCGAGGTTGAGGAGGAGTAATCTATACCTATTTTATATTAGAGAGTGCTGATTCTTTCAGCACTCTTTTTTTGCCTGTCTTGGTATTTACAACCATATCAGTCGCAACAAGCGACGTCATCGCTCAAAAAAAAGAGACTAAATTAGTCTCTTTTGCTAGTGCCCAGAATAGGACTCGAAGGTCAAGCAAAGCTTGAGCTCGCACGGATACCATTCAGCGCAGGTCAAAGACCGAGCCATAAACTTTTCTATCCGTGCAACCTACCCACCGTGAGCAGTGCAATTTGCATAGAGCGATGTTTATTGCGATGCAATAAAGGTTGTATATATTGGTATGCGAGTTTACTCGCAAATACCACTATTTACAACCATATCAGTCGCAACAAGCGACGTCATCGCTCAAAAAAAAGAGACTAAATTAGTCTCTTTTGCTAGTGCCCAGAATAGGACTCGAACCTACACGTCTCTCAACACTCGCACCTGAAACGAGCGCGTCTACCATTTCGCCATCTGGGCTTTGATGGTGCAAAGGTAGTAAAAAAATGTGATATGCAAACATTTTCTATAAAAAATATCTTTCTGTATATCGGCCATCTCAAAGGGTTGGCATAAACATTGTTTACAAGGTAGGGTGTAAACAAAAAACAAAGAAAACAATGAAAAGATTTTTACTTTCGGTGTTCCTTTTGACACTTATTGGTTTTGGTATCTTCGGCTGTTCGCAGCAAAAGCAGTGGAGCAGAGAAGAGAGACAGAGTTTGAGAGAGATGTTGCGAGATTACCGTAAAATGGTATATCTCAACAACTTAACAGAGGCAGAGTATATGCTCTTTTCTGACGATGTGGCGGCTGCAATAGAACAAGACTATCCAGTCTATACAACATTTATCGAGATGCCTGCGGTAAATGATACCGTGCAGGTATATGTCGTTACAACGATTGTGGAGCAGCTCAATACAGATGCCCGAAATATGCGTCATATATTCCCATATAATGACCTTGTAATGGCAAATGTCCTGCCGTCAGGCCTGGATAGAGTACAGCAGAATGCATTCTATAGATGTTTGGCTCAAAGGGTCAATGCAACATATCCAGATGTGGCTACATTTTTTAATGCCGTTATCGCTGATACAACAGCAATGTCAACAATTAACCAACTGCAACAGCAGTGTGCTGCTGATTTGTTTGATTGGCAAATAGATATAGTAGAAGTGGTCGGAGAGTAATCTTTGACTTAGAAAGCTATTTGTCGAATTTCTCGGAATATGTTTTTCATAGAACTTTCCACTCCGAAAAGTAATAGCGGATGGTAAAGTTCTATGATTTTTTCGTTATAGCTTGGTGCAAGAATAGCCGAGGATGTAACCACACTTACCATCCCAATACTAACTAAACAAAACAAAAAAAGACGGCCTTTTGACCGTCTTAAGTAGCGGGAGTGGGACTCGAACCACACGACCTTCGGGTTATGAGCCCGACGAGCTACCAACTGCTCCATCCCGCGATGTATCGTTACTTGCTTATGCGAAGTGTCATCGTTTGATGGTGCAAAGATAGTGCAATTTTTTATAACTGCAAAATTTTTGTAAAAATAATTTGGAAACACTCTTGATGCTCCAGATTATATGAGGGTTACATTCTTACTTTCGGGAGGCTAAGAACTCTTTGGTAACAACTACACGGACAGCCTGCGGGATAACCTCTATATCAATAGGCGTCTCTCCCATCAATTCACCGTCGCACTCAAGCATTACCGGAGGAACGGAGGTGATGCGTATATGTTTACCCTGGGCGTGCTGTACGTGGCCGATAGAGTAGATGCCACCGTTGAAGAGTTTAGATAGTCTAAAGACTATATGCCACCAGTGGACGGGACGAATGAGGGTTATATCGAGCAGCCCGTCATCAGCAACAGCCTTAGGTAGCTGTTGTACTCCGCCGCCATTAAACTTACAGATGCCAACTGCAATACTGAATAGCAGGTTGTTAAATATCTGTTTACCATCCAACTCAACTACCATGCCGGCAGACTTATATTGGAAATAGGCTTTTAGTATGCTTGCCAAATAGAGCCATTTGCCTTTAAAACCTTTGGTCTTCCAATGGTTGAAGATAGAGATAACGAAAGAGTCAAATCCCAGACCTGCCACATTTGCCATGTAGCGGGTCTGTGTGAATTTAGACTCTGTATATGTTACAGCGCCCACATCCTGCAGGAATGTCTTACCCTCCTTGATAGCACGAATAGCCTCAGAGTAGCATGATGCTATGCCAAAGCTCCTCACCCAATCGTTGCCCGTACCTACGGCAATAACGGCAAGCTGAATATCTTTTGGCTGGCATATTTGCTGGATAAACAGCCCATTAACCACCTCGTTTAGAGTGCCGTCGCCACCAATGACAATAATCTTGCGATACCCCTTGTCTATAGCCTCTACAGTGAGCTCTGTTGCGTGGAACTTATGCTCGGTAAAGACTGCATCGTGATATATATCATTGTCTCTCAATAACTTAGCTATCTGAGGATAGTCGGTAAGTCCATGCCCTGCACCTGCTATTGGGTTGACAATAGCAAACCAATGGTCTGTAATAATTTGTTCTGTTGCCATGCTATTTCAATGGCGCATTTGCCAATGTATGAAGTAGGAATGAGTAGAACTTCTCTACAGATGCAATCTCAACCTTCTCATCTGGAGAGTGAGGGAAACAGATTGTAGGACCGAATGAAATCATATCAAGACCCTCGTACTTACCACCGATAATTCCGCACTCAAGGCCTGCATGGATAGCCATTACCGCAGGTTTCTTGCCATACAGAGACTCGTAAGATGCGAGCATTGTATGCAAAATTGCAGACTCCATATTTGGTTTCCAGCCGTCGTAGTCGCCACTCAGTTCTACAGTTGCACCAGCAAGCTCGAACACACCCTTAATAGCCTGACCAAGTGCATGCTTTTCTGAGTTTACAGAGCTACGGAGCAGGCACTGAATCTTTATTGAAGAGCCATCTGATACTACGCGGGCGAGGTTAGATGAGGTCTGAACAAGACCCTCCATCTCGACAGACATCTTAATAACGCCATTTGGAGCGCCGATAACAGCCTTTGCCAACTTTGATGCAATGCAAGCAGGAATAACTTCAGCAGGGAGGTTTGTAGGTAACACCTTTACAGATATGTTATCCTCTATATTTGCATACTCGGCAATAAGAGTCTTCTCGAAAGCGGCAACCTCGGCCTCGAAAGCTGTAACCTCAGCCTGAGCAACAAGCACAAGAGCAACAGCCTCACGAGGTATAGCGTTGCGTAAACCGCCACCATCAACAGCCGCCAAACGAACATCACAAGTTGTTTGGTTGAGCAGACGGAATAACTCACGGTTTGCATTTGCTCTCTGATAGCCAATCTGGATACCTGAGTGGCCACCTTTAAGACCCTTTACCTCAACATTGTAAGCTACATATCCGGCAGGAGCAGCCTCAGCAGTGTAAGGAAGAGTGATGTTTGCATCCAAACCTCCGGCACAACCTACATAGAGCTCGCCCTCAGTTTCTGAGTCGAGATTGAGCAGAATATCGCCCTGCAACATACCACCCTTAAGACCAAAAGCTCCATCCATGCCTGTCTCCTCAGTAGCTGTGAAGAGAGCCTCTATAGGACCATGAACAAGTGTGTTGTCCTCAAGAACAGCAAGGATAGCAGCAGCTCCGATACCATTGTCAGCACCAAGTGTTGTGCCGGCAGCAGTTACCCACTCTCCGTCAATATAAGCCTCAATAGGGTCGTTTTCAAAGTCGAAAACCTTGTCATTATTCTTCTGTGGCACCATGTCGAGGTGAGCCTGAATAACAATACCCTTGCGAGACTCCATACCCGGAGTGGCTGCTTTGCGAATATAGACATTATTAGCCTCATCTACAGTGTGCTCAAGACCTTGAGCGATTGCAAAATCGACAACGTATTGGCGGATCTTCTCCTCATGATGAGAAGGGTGAGGAATGTTGCAGATAGCTGCAAAATGTTTCCATACAAGCGCAGGTTGTAGCGCACTAAAATCTTTGTTCATAGTTCAGTTGTTTTAATTTTTTTATCTTTTTTGTAATTTTTGTTCTGCTTTCATCATCTTCTTATAGTGGTCATACTGATCAAAGATAATACCGTCACAGATATCCTCCCACACCTCTGGATGGCGTGTCTTGAGGTAGTAACGCAGGCGGTTCTCCTCCCTATAATAGTCAGCAAGCTTTCGCTCTGCGCGGTCTGCAAGTCCCATATCGCTATGCTTGCTCTGCCAATCGGCCATATAGCCACGCATACGCTCTATCTGCTCCTTGTACTCCGCTTTGCCTGCCAAGTTATTTGTGCAGTGAGGGTCGGCGATGTAGTCGTATAGCTCCTCTATAGGTTTGCTCTCCGCCATAAAGAGCATCTGCGTATCATTTAGCGCACCCTCCGCCTTCAACTTACGCATAATGTGCAGTGATGGGCGATGAAGGTCCATATACATCTGCGCACGGTCATAAGGATACTCTGGGAAGTGGTTGCGGATATAGGTATAACGGTTGTCGTGCACTGCGCGGAAGCACTCTATAATATCGTCAAAGTTATCGGCCGCTGTGTATAGATACTCATACGGCTCTTGATGCTCACCCTCTGGTAATAGCGCATTTAGCACACGGCCCTGATAGTACTCTGGTCTCTCTATCCCTGCAAGGTAGAGAAACGAGGCTGGCAAGTCAAGCTCGCTGACAAGATTACTTACAACATCGCTCTTAACCCCCTTGCCCCAGACAATCATCGGCACACGCGTGCCTGGCTCATATAGGTAGGACTTTGCGCGAATATCGCAACGGCCATTATCAGCAACAAAGAAGACGACGGTATTATCCAGCAATCCCTTACTCTCAAACTCCTCTAAAATCATCCCCACCTCACCATCCATATACTCGACCTGATCAAGTAGCGTGGCTATATCGTGGCGCACAATAGGGTGGTCGGGCATATATGGCGGAACTTCAACCTGCTGCGGATCTACAGGGTCTGTTGAGGCGTTGCGGATGCGGTTCCAGTGGTCGCCGCGGTGGGTTATGTAGAGCGAAATCTGGCAGAAGAACGGCACATCTTCCGGCTCTACATCGTGCAGCTTGTCAAAGAGGCCAAAGCTCTGCTTGCCGTCATACTCGCCCACAGCCTCCCAGCGGAAGTTACAGTCGATTTTTCGGCTGCTCTGGACATCATTGTCCTTAATATTGCGATTCTCGTAGCAGTTTTTATTACCCAAAATGCAGGTATAACCCGCATCGCGAAGATATGCAGTTACCGGTAGAATTCCCGCAGGCAGAGGCCTATCTCGGTTGCTGCGGTGGTTATGGGCATCTATTGTGGTCTGGTGCATGCCTGTCATCATCGCCGAGCGGGTGGGAGAACTGATAGATGAGCAGCAGCGAGCATTGGTATACATCACGCCCTCTCTGGCCAACCTATTGAGGTTTGGTGTCTGCACACCCTGACAGCCGTAGCACTCAAGATCAAGGCTCATATCTTCGGCAATGATAAATAGGATATTGGGACGCTGCTCTACTATAGCCTCCCCACTGCACCCTGTAAGGCATAAACCTGCCGACAAAAGCCCTGCTATCCTCTTCATAACCTACTACTTACTCTCACTCTGATGAGCCTCATGCGCCTCACGGCGACGCTGCTCCTCAATCTTATCCTGACGGTCAAAGGCATCGACAATATGCTTTACCAACTCATGACGTACAATATCACTCTTGTCGAACTCTACAAAGCCGATTCCGTTAATGCCTCTTACGGTATTCATTGCACGTGTAAGTCCACTGTCGCTTCTGCGAGGTAAATCGACTTGTGTAACGTCTCCCGTAACGATAAACTTTGCATTGCGACCCATACGGGTAAGGAACATCTTAATCTGTGAGCGTGTGGTATTCTGCGCCTCGTCAAGAATTACAAAGGCGTTATCAAGAGTCCTACCTCGCATATATGCAAGCGGAGCAATTTGTACAGTTCCATCCTCAATAAACTTTTGCAACTTCAGAGGTGGAATCATATCATTCAGCGCATCATAAAGCGGCTGCAAATATGGATCTAGCTTCTCTTTGAGGTCTCCAGGTAGAAATCCGAGCTTTTCTCCCGCCTCAACAGCTGGACGGGTAAGGATTACACGACGTACCTGACGATCTCTAAGGGCACGTACAGCAAGTGCAATAGCTGTATATGTCTTACCTGTTCCTGCAGGGCCTGTAGCAAAGATAAGGTCGCACTTGTCGTATGTTGAGACTAACTTCCTCTGATTGTCCGTACGAGCCTTGACAACAATGCCGTTGTTACCATAGACTATCGCCTCATTATCTCGCAAAGGAGTAGAACTCTCTGTAGGTGCATCGCCAGTGGTGAAACCTGCTGCAAAAGATTGTTCTACAACCTCTTTTGAGATGTGCCCATAGCGGTCGTAATAGTCGATTAACGACTGCATACGACGCTCAAAACGCTCTATATCTCCCTTTGCGCCCAACACCTTAAGGGTGTGGCCGCGAGCAATGATTTTGAGCTTTGGATGTAGAGCCTTTATCTGCTCAAGATATACATTCTTGGCACCATATAGCTCCCTTGTGTCGATATTTTCAACCGATATTGTTTTACCCTCAGTCTCAGTCATTAGAAAAGTACTCCTATTTTGAGTTGTGCGTTAAACATTGTTGTTTTGATGTATTGGTCGTGCGAAATGTCGTATGATAGACAATTCTCAACAGTCTTAAAGCCGCTTGTAACACGTGCATCTATAAGCAGGTGCTTAAATAGACATACGCTCACGCCAGCAGTGTAAGAGAGTGTCGGATTGAGTCTTCCAAACATCACTTTCTCCCCACTTCTATCAAGGTAGGTCGGATTGTCCATCACCGTAAATACAGGTCCAATATTGAAACGCACAAGAGCGAGCTTGAGCGAAAGCAGTACCGGAACCTGCAACGTGTTGCACTTGATATCAGAGACAAAGTTCACTTTGTCATCCTCAATGCCGATTTTGTTGTAAGAGTAGATAACCTCCGGCTGTATGCCGAGGATTCCAATAATTCTAAGCCCCATGTGAATACCGGCAGAAAAACCCGGATTGGCCTTCAGTGAGGCTGAAGAGTCTCCCATTGTGAATTTAGGTGCCATGTAGTTAACACCCGCAACAACACCCCACTCCGTTCTTACTCCCGGAATAGGACTCTTGGCAAAAGCGTTGCCACAGAGTAAAAAAGCTGTAAGTATAAGTAGTAATCGTTTCATAATTCTTCCAAAAATAGTAATTTTTTGTTTAATATTTGATATTTACTACCGAAACTTGCCTAAATTTTTGTTTTTTAGTATCTTTGTGGCGGAATTTTGATGATAAAACTATAAAACAGAGTATATTATGAGTCTTGTTGCAATCGTTGGTCGTCCAAATGTGGGTAAAAGTACACTCTTTAACCGTCTTGTCGGTCAGCGTCAGGCAATTGTAGATGCCACAGCCGGAACTACTCGTGATCGCCACTATGGAAAAACCGATTGGAGTGGTCGAGAGTTCTCTATTATCGATACAGGTGGCTATACAGTTAATAGTGAGGATATTTTTGAGGACGAGATTCGCCGTCAAGTACTACTTGCAATCGAAGAGGCCGATGTAATCCTCTTTCTTGTAGAGGTGGGCACAGGTGTTACCGACCTTGATATGATGATGGCGGAGATTTTGCGCCGAGCAAAGAAGCGTGTTATCCTTGTATGTAATAAAGTGGATAATTATGACCTTATCTATAACTCTCATGAGTTCTACGCCCTCGGCCTTGGAGACCCATTCTGCATTAGCTCGATGTCAGGTAGCGGAACAGGTGAGTTGATGGATGAGATTCTTAAACTTCTACCTGAGGATTGCACCGCCAATGAGCTTGAGGATTTGCCACGCATAACTATCGTGGGTCGCCCTAATGTTGGAAAGTCCTCTATGACAAACGCCTTACTCGGTCAAGACCGTAATATTGTTACCAATATTGCAGGTACAACTCGAGACTCTATCCATACCCGCTATAATAAGTTCGGCATGGACTTCTATCTTGTTGATACAGCAGGTATGCGTAAGAAGGGTAAGACTATGGAAGACCTTGAGTTCTACTCTGTAATGCGTTCTATTCGTGCTATTGAGGCTTCGGATGTCTGCATACTTATGCTTGATGCTCAGCAGGGTATAGAGTCTCAAGACCTTAATATTCATAACCTTATTGTGCGTAACCGTAAGGGCTGTGTTATAGTGGTCAATAAATGGGACCTTATCGAAAAGGAAAATAACACAATGAAGGAGTGGAAAGAGTTCTTGGAGAAGAAACTCGCTCCATTTAGCGATATACCTATCATCTTTACCTCAGCCCTTAACAAGCAGCGTATCTTGGATGTGCTGCAGACAGCTATCCGTGTCTGCAACTCTCGTTCTCGCAGAATTCCAACTTCAGAGCTGAACGACTTTATCCTGCCTATTATCGAGCAGACCCCACCTCCAACAGTTAAGGGAAAGTATATCCGTATCAAGTATGCAATGCAGCTACCAACCCCAACTCCGCAGTTCGCATTCTTCTGTAACCTTCCACAATATATCCGTGAAAACTATCGCCGCTTCTTAGAGAATCATATTCGTGAACAGTATGACTTCTCGGGAGTGCCTATTCAGATATATTTCCGACAAAAGTAATTTTGTCGTGAAAAGGCAGCATTTACTGCCGCTAATAAAAAAGTCCCAGCAATGGCTGTACGTTTTGTACTATCCATCGCTGGGATTTTTTACCGAGCGTTGCAACTACTACCTTTTGCCGACAAAATAGTATCTCTAAATACCCTCAGTTGTAGAAAATGTACCCTCCTGACAACAAAATGGCGCGCTGAACGAACTCGGTGCTTTAGTTTAAATTCTGTTTTCGGGTTGGGGACTACTGCCAAAGGCAGTGAAATGGAAAATAGAGCCTAACACTCAAGCTTGCTTGAAAGTGTAAAGGCTCTATTTTCCATTTCAATAACTTGGTCAAAGTTATCCCCAACACGCTACAGTATATAAGCGAAACAGAGTTTCGCCGAAAGCTTTTTGCACGCCATGCTTTTTATCGAAAAAGCTGGCAGTACTGTGGGCAGTACTATGGGCGGTACTCTAATTGGGTTTTGTCGTGATAGAGGTACGCTCCTGTCTTGTCAGACAAAAGCTGGTGGTACTTTATTATAATTATATTACGGTATATTATGGCGTAATGATTGTATAGGGGTATAATGTGGGCAGGGTTAGGTACAATATAGCGTTAGTTGTTGCGAATATTTTATTCGGGGCGAATTTTTCGTTTTATGTTTCGTTGACTCGTTACTATCTCAATTTTCAGCAGATATTCATGTTACAGGTTACTGTAGCGGCGATATTTTTCATCCCTTTTGCTCTATTTTCCAGGCGTTCATGGCGGATTACTGTTGAGGATTTCGGAACAATATTTATTGTTGCGTTGCTTGTTATTTATGGTTGGATGTATATGCTTTTATGGGGAGCCTCTCAGACAAGTCCCATAGATGCCTCGACTATAGCTACGTTGGGACCTGTTTTTACGCTTATTGTAGCGCATATAGTTACGCCTCAGCCGATATCGTGGATAAAGAGTTTTGGTGCTGTTGTGGCTATTGCGGGGGCTATGGTATTGTTATCTGATAGGGGACATGATATGTTATCCTCTACAACTGAGGCTTTTGGCAATGCGTTAGTTCTCTGTGCTGTTGTGGCTATAGCGGCCAATACGGTGCTTATAAACAATCAACTTAAGAGATATGGTTCGCTGACAATAATGGGGTGGTACTATATTATTGGCTTTGTTATGGTTGCGCCATTTTTCTGGGGAGAGATAAAGGGTATTAATCCGCTTAAGCTTCCTTTTGGAGCGATTATGGAGTTATGTTATGTGATATTTTTAGGCACTATACTGCCGATGTGGCTGCTCTATGTGGGTTCGGCAAACTTAACGGCAGTGCATACGGCTTTATATCGCTATATACAGCCTGTTGTGGCAACTATACTATCGCTACTTCGTGGTCAAAATAGAATAGACCGCACCAATATTGCAGGTGCGGTACTAATCTTTACGGGAGTTGTATTTGTAGTTGCGGGGAATATTATCAGAAAGCGCCTCTCTGCGCCTGCTGAGAGTCCCGCTATTGGAAAATCTCATTCAGCAGAGCCGCCAAACGATAGCCGGCACGAGCCATAGTCTTGTCGTTCATAGGCTCAAGACGATTATGCTGCTCTCGAGACATAATCATATCCGGCTGTGCCCACTTATACAGCGGAGCTGCAAGGCGAGCCATATCTGCTGCCCAATGGCGGACATCACCCTTGCTAAAACGCTCCTTATCTGCGCCGTAGCAGGTCTGAAGGTCATCTGCGAAGAGTTTTGGAGAGTATGTTGCGTGGCGGTTGATAATATTTGAGTCCCAGAACTTGCGCCAAGAGGATGTGGCCAGAGCCGCCTTCTTTCCTGAAAAACCATTTGAAATCTGAAATTCAAAGTTGTGGCGTGAATTTGGAATGTTCTCAATACGCACGTGCGCAAGGTTGTGCATATCGGCAACAAGATGTATTACTGTTTTGAGAGCTGCAACGACAGTAGAGTCGCTATGCTCGGCACGGTTAGTTAATACATCTATACAATTCTCTATCTGCACTACGCCATCTTTATTAGATTTGGTGGTTGATGTCAAATCCGCAGTAATCTTTATATAATGCCAATGTGCGGTATGTTTTGTAGCCTCATTTTTTGCTATTGTCTGAAGCCACCACGCACCTGAAGCCAGGTCGCCACCGAGAATCTTTGTTGTCTCACTCTTTGCCTTTTCGGTTAAGTTCTGCTCGGCAAGAGTTGCTATACACTCTTGTGCAAATTTGTTCCATGCTGAGGCTGTGCTGACAGCTAATAGGCAGAGTGCTAATATTATATATCGTTTCATAGCCTTATTTTGAGAATATTTCGTTCAACACTTTTGCTAATCTATATCCACCTCGAAGGGCCTGCTGCATAGCAATCTCTTTCATTCGTGCATGATTCTGCTCTGATATCTCTGTAACCTCGCTGTGCATAGGTAGCAGGGTGTATATCTCTCGCATTTCAATAGCATTAACAGTTGCCCAATCGTTTGGCTTGCCCTGGCAAATTGCAGCAATCTCTGCCTCGGTAAGGGTATCGTACTTCTCGGCAATCTGGTCGCACTTCATACCCTTGTTATAGTAGCCTATAGAGGCATCCCAATAGGAGTGGAACCCTAACTTCTTGCCCTTTACTTTTACAGAACGCTGTTTGAGATTTGGCTCATTGGGACTGTACTTTGTGTGGACAGGACAATGCATATCTCCCACCATGTGAATTAGATACTTAAGGTTGTCGGCAACAATAGAGTCCTTGAGTTTGTGATACTTACGCATCTGCTTGCAGATACGGTTAATCTGATAAGCTGCATTGCGGGTCTCGCCCTTAACCTGCTTGTTCTTCTCATCTACAGGTACGCTGTGCCAATAGTGAGTCTCCTCAAAGCCAGGGCAGTTACGCCAATAGTCCATCCACGATGCGTAGTAAGGAAGGTTGTGTTTTAGATAGTGGCGACACTTCTCTTTAGCCTCTTCTGTCATGTGCCTTTCGGCAATGACAGCGATAGTAGCATGGCCTATATTGTTCCAGGCCTTTACAGTCTGTGTGGTTGCAAAGATGCAAAGCACAGAGACAATTGTTAGAAATCTTTTCATTGTTGTTTAGGTTTGATTATTCTTTATTCTTTGTGTCTATGCAGATGGTTACAGGCCCGTCGTTTATAAGAGAGACCTGCATATCGGCACCAAACTCGCCGGTCTCGACCTTTGTGGCTAAAAGCTGCTCTAAGTAGGCAACAAATTGGTTGTACATAGGACGAGAAACGGGCTCTGGAGCTGAGCGAATATAGGATGGGCGATTACCCTTCTTTGTTGAGGCGTAAAGTGTAAATTGACTTACTACCAACGCTCTGCCACCTGCCTGATTTATATCGAGGTTCATTACTCCATTCTCATCGTCAAAAATTCTGAGACGAGATATTTTGCCGGCTAACCACTCTATATCCTCCTGAGTGTCATCCGCTTCTACTCCTAACAAAATGAGCAGACCACTCTCTATACTGCCAACGGTTTGGCCGGCAATGTCAACATGGCAACTCTTAACTCTCTGAATTACTGCTCTCATACTATAATCCGGCTTGTGATTGTGCGAAGTATAACCATAGATTGTCATCTGTCGGCACAGGAGCTTCGATTGTTATGCTCTCTTTGCGCACAGGGTGGATAAATGACATGCTGCGGGAGTGTAGTGATATACCTCCATTTGGATTTGAGCGCTTTGCTCCATATTTTAAGTCTCCCTTTATAGGACAACCAATCTTTGAGAGTTGGGCTCTGATTTGGTGATGACGACCCGTTAGTAGCTCAACCTCTACAAGTGTGTATCGGTCAGAACATCCTAAGACATTGTATCGTAGTAGAGCCTTTTTAGCATCCCCCTTAGGGGTGTTGTAACAGTATGAACGGTTGCTTTTGCCATCACGCAGAATATAGTGAGTAAGCTCTCCACTCTCTGTCTGAGGGCGATTCTCGACAATGGCCCAATAGCGTTTTGAAATCTCGCCTTTGCGAATCATCTCATTCATACGTGTAAGAGCCTTTGTGGTCTTGGCAAAGAGTACAACGCCACTTACGGGGCGGTCTATGCGATGAACAACACCCAAAAAGACATCAAAGGGTTTGTTGTCGCGCACCTTTATAAATGCCTTTATCTCGTTTTCAAGTGCAGAATCTCCATTTGGGTCGGGTTGTACAAGGTCGCCACACCGTTTGTTAACGACAATCAGATGGTTGTCTTCAAAAATTATATCGTTTGGATGAAACATAGTAAGGTCTGTTCTATAAATTAGTCTGTTAGTTTATTGTAGATTATATCATGGTAGCCTATTATTATTCGAGAGAGTATGACAAAATGCTCTCTCAAATCGCCACCACTGAATGAACTTACCTTTGGTTATAGTTGAAATGTAAATGGTAGTAAAGCCTCTGCATTATCAACAATAGATGCAGTGCCGTTGCCACTCATAATCAGACGAATAGGGGTGCCTTGACGACGTTGTACATCAAGAATTACCTGACGGCATGCTCCGCAAGGGTAGCACTCTCTTTCGGAAGGGTCTGAAGCTATGGCAAGGGCAACGACCGGATCGCCTGCGTGTATGGCCTCAGCATAGTATAGCACACTGCGCTCGGCACAGATGCCTGAAGGGAATACTTCGCTCTCGGAGTTTGCTCCGTGGAGGATTTTCCCGCTTGCAAGACGTACTGCCGCACCTACGCTAAAACCTGAATATTTAGGATAAGCCTTCTTTAAGGCAATTTGTGCCTCAACGACTAATACTCTGTCGTCGGTAGGCAGCTCTTCGAGTGAAGAGTAGTGGTAGTAACCGATTTCGAGTTTTTTCTCCATAATCTATAAATATTAAGGAATCAAGTTCCGTTGTTTTATTCTTTGAACTACAAATATACAAATTTGTTGCAAAATTACCAAAATTGTAACTACTTTTGCACTATGTACATCTGGGGAGACGATAGACCATATAACAGCTATGCAGCCTATTTCAAGCGATTGTTTGGCAGTCGAGTGCAGAAGGTTGCTGTCAATGCAGGCTTTACATGCCCTAATCGTGATGGAACGATATCTACAGGAGGCTGTACATTTTGTAATAATGCCGCCTTTACCCCCTCTTATTGTCAACCGACAAAGAGTGTTAAGCAACAGATTGAAGAGGGTATAGAGTTTCATCAGCGTAGGTATCGTACAGCCTCTCGTTATCTTGCCTATTTTCAATCATTTTCTAATACCTATGCTCCGCTTGAGGTTTTGCAGAAAGTATATAGTCAGGCTCTTGAAAATCCACTTGTTGCAGGCATTGTCGTAGGAACTCGCCCAGACTGTATAGATAGTCGGATACTCGACTATTTTGCCACTCTTGCAAAGACTCACTATGTAGCTCTTGAATATGGCATAGAATCGACAAATGATGCAACTCTGCAGGCTGTAAATCGAGGTCATGATTACGCAACGGCAGTACGGGCAGTAGAGATGACGGCGCAGAGGGGTATTCACTGCGGAGCTCACTTTATTTTGGGCTTGCCTGGGCAGAGTGATGAGGAACTTATAGCGCAAACAGATAAAATCAATTCATTGCCTCTGACAACAATAAAGTTTCATCAGTTGCAAGTCTTTCGTGGTACGACCATGGCAGAGCAGTATGATATTGACCCTCAGCAGTTTCGCTTCTGGACAGTTGATGAGTATATCGAGCTGTTTTCGGAGATACTTGTACGCCTAAGACCCGATATTGTTGTTGAGCGTTTTGCAAGCGAAGCCCCACCTCGTTATCACTATGGTAGAAATTGGGGTCTGGTCAGAAATGAGACTCTGTGGATGATGCTTGAAAAGAGACTGCAAGAAAAGGGTCTTTATCAGGGAAAACTGTTTCCTGTTTGCGGTAAAAAATAGTGATAAAATTTGTATATGTATGAGAATTATTATATCTTTGTCATATACAATAAGTGCTGAAATGACTTAAGAACGATTATAATTATTTACAAACCTAAATTTAAATTCTAAAGCTATGAAGAAATTTTTACTTGTTATTGTAGCATTGTTTTGTGTTTCAACAGCTTATGCAAAGGAGACTGTTGATGTGGCAAAGAACTCTCGTTATGCTGTAGGTCTCCGTCTTGGTACTGGTGGAGAGTTGGTAGCAGAGTGCTTCTATGGAAATGATGTATATGTTGAGGGTCGTCTCGGTATTGGCTGGGGTAGTGGTTTTAACTTTACTGCTCTCCATGCATGGAATCCATATAATTGGAACTGGACTCCAAATGCAGGTAGCTGGTTCTTTGATTGTGGTGTTGGTGCATTTGTTGGTGGCTCTAAAGGTTCTGCTCATTTTGGCGTAGCAGGTATGGCTAAGTTCGGTATTGAGTTTAAGAAGGTGCCTATTCGCCTTGCAATTGACGTTACACCACACGTCGGTGTAGTCTCTGTGGCAGAGCATGGTATGAGTTTCTTCGGTTCGGGTCTGTTCAATGCAGGTCTCTCTGCAACTTGGCGTTTCTAAAGACTTGACTGCTTTGATATAAAATAGGGTTGTCAATCTGACAGCCCTATTCTATTTTAGTAAGCTTTCTGCAGATAATGTGTTTAAAGACCTGCTCGTATTTGCAGTTTTGCTTAAAATTTGTACCTTTGCGACATTAATAATCCCATTCTGATATGATTGAATTAGGTAAGTCAAGCGTTTTTACGGTTGTTAAAGAGTATATACTGATGACCGTTGGTATGTTTTGTTACGCCTTTGGTTGGATAGGGTGTATCCTTCCAGCAAAGTGTATGGGTGGTGGTGCATCCGGCCTCTCACTGCTTATCTACTATGCTACGGGCGGAACAATCAGTATCGGCGTTATGGTCTTTATTATCAACGCTATACTGCTAATTATTGCAGGCTTTATAGTGGGCTGGAAGTTCGGTATTAAGACTATCTTCTGTGTCTGTATGCTCTCCTTCGCAATGTCAACCATGCAGGCTGTATTCACGTTGCCTGATGGAACGGTGATGGATATCTTTAATTTAGACAACCGCCTACTCTCAACAATCCTTGGCGGTATCTTCTCCGGTGTGGGTGTGGCAATGAGCTTTGCTCAAGGAGGCTCTACAGGTGGCGTAGATATTGTGGCAATGATTATAAACAAGTATCGTACAGTCTCTTACGGCAAAATAGTTCGTTCAATAGACTCTGTAATCATCGCCTCAGCTCTGATGCTCCCTGCATCTGCAAATATCGGTATTGACGGTGTAATCTATGGTTTTGTTATGACTGCCGTATTTAGCTACGTTGTAGATATGCTCATGACAGGTAACCAACAGTCAAACCAGATTATGATTGTTTGTCAAGACTATCAGGCTATGGCTGACGCTATGAATAATATAGCACATCGTGGAGCTACAGTAATCGACGCAAAAGGTTGGTACACAAAACATTCTCATAATATCGTTATGGTTGTGTGTCGTAAACGTGATACCCCAACCATCCTTAAAATCGCACAGCAGGTAGATCCCGATGCATTTATCACCATCGGCTCTGTAATGGGCGTGTATGGTAAGGGTTTTGATGCATTGAATAAGATTTAGTTTTGTCGTGATTTTGTTGTGATTTTGTCGTGAAAAGGCAGCAGTTGCTGCCGCTAATAAAAAAGTCCCAGTAATGGCTGTACGTTTTGTACTATCCATCGCTGGGATTTTTTGTCGAGCGTTGCAACTGCTACCTTTTGCCAACAAAATTGGGCGACACTCTAATTGAACTTTGTTGTGATAGTGGGGCACTTACTTCCGCTAACCCAAATAACCAGCAAAGGGCTGTACTAATGCGTACTGCCCTTTGCTGGTTTTTGTGCCGAGCGTTGTATTTCCACTGCAATTTCTCTTTGTATTGCTCTTTTTGTGTTAAGATTATACTCTTAGTAGAAGAGAGACAAGCTATTTATAGCTTATTTTAGGTTTGATATAATTGAGCCTATTTCATTTGAACCCCAGAAAATAACCACTCATAGCGTTTTTTGTGCAACTCATCATGTTTAAGGTTTTTTTATAGTTATTCCAATATGTTTTTTATTAATTTTGTACAATACCGAAAATACAACAACTAAAACTATAACGAAACATGAACAAAAAACTTTATTTAGCACCTACCCTTGAGGTAGAGAGATTCTTTGCTGAGCAGGGCTTTTCGCTCAGTCTGGAAGGTGGAATTGATGGTCCTTCTTATGGTGAGGAGGATGTAGAGTGGTAACCTATGTTTAACAGTTAAAAGACAAAAGACGATGAAAAAGATTTTTAATTTGATTTTGGCTGCGCTGGTAATCATAGGCGCGGCAGCTTGTACAAAGACCGACGAGGTTGTAGAGCAGTGTGGTGAGAGCCTCTCTTTCTATGCAGAGATTGTAAATGGTAATACTCGTGCATATATTGATGATGCAGATGGCGACAAGACTTGGAACACTATCTGGGAAGAAGGCGATCAGGTTATAGTAGAGGAAGGTACTGATAAAAGTTACACATTTACCTATGATGGAGAGAAGTTTACTAGTACTCAAGATGGCGTAACATCTCTTATTGGTAAGACTGTGAGAATTGATCCAGTGGCTAATTTGGATTCTAAAGCTGGTAAGAAAGGTTGGAGCTTTGGAGGAACATCTGCAACATTTGAAACAGGTATGACCGTTCAACTTGAGGCTAATACATCATTCTTCCGTTATACATACAATGGCGATAAAGCTATTACATTTACAGTGAACAATGGAGATCATAAAGTTTTTGCTGTTAATGGCTCCTATAATCAAACAGTTACATTTGATAATGGTGCTGGTGAGAACTTCATAGCCTTTTATTTTGGTACTAATAGTAAAATTGAGGCTACTTTGTCATGCTTTATTGACGGCGTAAAGTACAAGGAGACTAAAATTGCTTTGAAACCTGGTAAGGTTTACAACCTTGGCAATCTGACTCCAGTAGCTACAGAGTACGGTGTTGTCGGTTCATTCCAGGGTTGGGATGTAGCTGCTGGCAAGACTGTAACTATGTATGAGGATAAAGATGGATGGTGCGTAGCAAGAAATATTGAGCTTTATAAGGACGATGAGATTAAGATTGTTAAGGGCAACACTTGGGATGTAAGTTATGGTCCAAGTGCAGTATCAGTACTTGAAGTAGGCGTTGAACACGATATTATTTCAGAGAATAGTCAGAATATCAAGGTTGCTAAGAATGGTAAGTTTGATATATATTTTAATGCATCTGCTTCTAAGTTTAAGTATGAGTGTGTAGAGGAATATACTGATCTTATGGTTAATATCACTATTAACAATAAGGCAAATTGGAGTCCTCTTTACATCATATTGAAGAGTGGTGAGACTCTCATTACACCAGCAGGGGGAGCCATTGTAAACGGTAATACTTATGCTATAAGTGGCGACTATATTGGTAGCAGCCTTAACTATCAGTTTGTTTCTGACAGCAAGAAGAGTGATGCTGCAAATGTAACTATTACAAGAAATGGTGCAACAGTAACGCTTGAGGAGACTATTATTAAATTGAAAGTTCAGCTAAATACAGCTAACTCTAAGCAGTGGTGGGGTAGTACAATGAAGATTCACGTTTGGGGATCTGGCTCATCATTAGACACTAGTTGGCCTGGTACAGAGATGACCTTTGAGGGTAATTATACTTGGAGTATTATTGTTCCTTCAGAGTTGGTCGGCAAGACATTTAATTATCTTGTTCACAATGGTAATGGTTGGCAATCTAGCGATTCAAAAGTTACTATCAGTGCAAAAGGTAATACTGTTACGGGAAGTTCAATAGGAATAAAGTAATATATGCAAACAAATCCTAAAGCCGCCCGAAAACGGCTTTAGAGTGAATAAATAAACAGTAAAGAATGAGAAAAGAATTTAATTACACAGAACCGATGGTTAGACCATTGGATGTTGCCCTTGAGCGAGGCTTTGCAGCCTCTATGGCTGATGGAATGGTTACTTTGCCGGAGTTTGGAAATAATGATGTAAGTGATCAGTGGAAGTAAACAATTAGAGATATGAAGAAGTTTTTGTATGTTTTGATGGCTGCAGTGATGACATTCTCTCTTGCAGCGTGTGATAAGAATGATGTGGATAGCGCTGCAGATGAGCTCTCATTTGTAGCAAGTATTGAGTCTGCATACTCTCGTATTGCTCTTGAACAGGCAGGTAATGTTTGGAAGGCTGCTTGGGAGGGCGATGAGTCTTTGGTAGTTGAGTCTGTAGCAAGTGGTGCTAAATTTACCTTTACAAATAGCGTTGCAGAGCCTAATAAGTTTTCTTGTACTGCTGCCGGCGTATCTCAGCTCTTGGGTAGCCAGGTAAAGGTATATAACGAGAAGGCAAGTGTTATTGTAAACTCTGCACTTGGAGCTGACGGTATGGCTGTAGCAGGTACTACCTCAGACTTGGCAGGAGGTGTCGCTTTGACTGCGCAGTGTGCATTGTTGGTATATTCTGCAGAGGAGGAGGTTACTTTTATCAGCTCAGGCGATAAGGGCCTGTTTGGTGATGGGAAAGAGGCTATCTATCAGGTCTCAATGCCTGCAGGTGTAAATGTAATTGTTCCAGTTTTGGCTGAGGGCTCACATGTGCTTACATATATGGTTGGCTCTACAAGCAAAGAGATGAACCTTGCTCCTGAGGCTGGTCAGGTATATAACCTCGGCACTTTAGGCCAAAGTGCAACTGTTAGTGCTACTTGGGGTATTGCAGGCCAATTCCAGGGCTGGGATCCTGCAAATGCAGCTCCTATGTATGAGGTGGATAGCTATGTTGTTGCTTACAACCTTGTAAATCTTAATGACCAGGGTTTCAAGATTGTTAAGGATAGAACTTGGGATGTCTCTTATGGAAGCCAAAGCAATACTGCTATTACTACAGGTGTGTGGAACTCTTGCGGCGAGGCAAATATTATCGCTCCTGACGCTTCGGCTTATGATGTATATTTCCATCCTGAGCGTCTGATGTACTGTGTTGTTACTGCAGGTAGCGTTGCTCCTGAGCTTGACCCAACACCATCTGTTACATGGGCTGTAGCAGGTACATTCAATGATTGGGGTAATACTGTTATGGAGGCTACAGCAGAGAGCAATGTTTTTGTAGCAAAGAATATTGTTGCAACAGAGGGTAACTATTTCAAGGTTAAGGATGTTAACTCTTGGGATAATAGCTGGGGTGGTACTCCTGACCAGATACAGAAGCTTAATGCTGACCGCTATTTGA
>JAFOBG010000017.1 GCA_017381935.1 Alistipes sp. | reverse complement strand
CAAACAGTTTTGCACTCTTCGTTTAACTGAATACGTGTATCACTCTGCTCCTCAAAAGAGACAAAAATCTGATTCTCGCCTATCGGCAGACACTCGACATCTTTCGTCATGTCTGTCGTACATGATACAGCGAAAAGAGCTAAAAAGAGTGGTAAAAATAGTCTTTTCATAAGAATAATATTTAATAATTGATTAATATTTACAACTGACTGCAAAGATAATAAAAATTCGGCAATATTATAATATATAACAAGAGCCCTCGTGCAAGGACAAGGACTCTTATTTGTAAAGATAAATATCGTAAAGATTACTTTTCAATCAGCTCTATAGAGCGCTGGATAAAGTCTGTGAGGTGTTTACCTTTCAGCATACCATTTGAGAGCAGTGCAAGGTCAATAATCTGTCTTACAAGGTTATTCTTGCCACCAATCTCCTTAAGGCGCTCATTGCGCTCATCTGTAAGCATGACAACCTTTTCAGAGAGCTCTGTACGCATAGCCTTCTCCTCGGCTGTAAGTTCATCCTCCTTTTTATCCTTTACAACCTCCTCAAAACGTTTCTCCTCTGCAACTGCCGCATCAATCTTCTTGGTAATACTCTTAAGTTTATCTCCGTAAGACTTCTCTACATCTGAGAGAATGGTATGTACCAACGGATGGTTTCCATTGACTGCAATAGTAAAGTTGTCAGGCATCTGAGCGTAGAACTGATTCATGCTACCTCCACTCATCTTGGCCATCTCTTTCATACGGCGCATAAACTCGTCTTGAGTAATTACAACCGGAGCATCTGTACTCTCCATAGCCTCGAAAGTAATGTTGTAGTGAATCTTATCATCGTTAGGCAGACTACTGTCAAATACAGGGCGAAGCAACTCCTGCTGACTCTCTGAGAGAGAGATTTTCAACTCCTCGTTCTTCTGAATAAGTCGCTCGATAATATCACTATCTACACGGACAAAGCGCACGCCCTCATTCTTGCTCTCATACCAATTAATGTAGTGGCTATCCAGCTGACCACCCATTTCAAGCACCTGATAGCCTTTAGCCTTAGCGGCCTCGATAAATGAGTGTTTACCCTCAATCTCATCTGTATAAAGCAGGATAAGATTGTTATTTTTATCTGTCTGCAAATCCTTTACAGCCTCTCTAAACTGCTCAGGAGTGAAGTACTTGCCGTCAATATCCTTCCAAAGCATAAATGCACCCGACTTCTCTGCAAACTTCTCATCTGTAAGAGTTCCATACTGGATGAAAATCTTTAAATCATCCCACTTCTGCTCATACTCCTCACGCATAGTGTTAAACAACTCTGCAAGACGATCTGCAACTTTACGTGTAATGTAGCTTGATATCTTCTTTACATTCGAATCACTCTGAAGGTATGAACGAGATACGTTAAGCGGAATATCCGGAGAGTCAATAACTCCATGTAGAAGGGTTAAATACTCAGGAACAATACCCTCTACCTGATCGGTTACAAATACCTGATTACAGTAGAGCTGAATTTTATTCTTCTGTATCTCAAAGTTGTTGTGGATTTTAGGGAAATAGAGAATACCTGTCAGATTGAAAGGGTAGTCAATATTAAGATGGATTGAGAACAGAGGTTCATCGCTCATCGGATAGAGCTCCTGATAAAAATCCTTATACTGCTGCTCTGTAATATCGGCAGGCTTGAGGGTCCACGGTGGGGTAGTGTTATTGATAACATTATCTTTATCTGTATCTACATACTTACCATCCTTCCACTCCTTAACCTTTCCAAATACAACAGGTATAGGCAAGAAATGACAATACTTCTTCAGCAGGTCATTAACCTTGTTAGCATCAGAGTACTCTACACAATCCTCAGAGAGGTGAAGAACGATTGTTGTGCCCCTGTCTCGAGAGTCAATCTCCTCCATCGTATATTCAGGAGAACCTGTGCAGCTCCAATGTACAGCCTTAGCGCCCTCTTGGTAGGACTGAGTGAAAATCTCAACCTTGTCAGATACCATAAAGGCTGAGTAGAAACCCAAGCCGAAGTGTCCGATAATAGCCTGATTTTGATATTTCGCCAAAAACTCCTCTGCACCTGAGAAGGCTATCTGATTGATATATCTATCAACCTCCTCTGCAGTCATACCGATACCTCTATCTGTTACAGTAAGGGTCTTTTTATCGCTATCTACTGCAATATGAATGGAGATATCTCCCATCTCACCATTATAGACACCCGATGAAGCGAGGGTCTTGAGTTTCTGAGTCGCATCAACGGCATTAGAGACCAACTCGCGCAAGAAAATCTCATGGTCTGAATAGAGAAACTTCTTAATTACGGGGAATATATTCTCTGTGGTAACCCCGATTGTACCATTTTTAATATTACTCATACTCTTAAATGTATTATGTTCGCTTTTTCTTATTTATAAATCTTTATAAATCAAAGGGCGTGCCATGAACAATTCTCTGCCATAAACTGACAATGTGGCAGACTCCTATAGATTTTTAATCTATATTTGGCATAAATGTTTATTTTGATTACTTTTGTATAAATTTATGGACAATACAATGACACAACGTGTAATTTTTCTGGACTACCTAAGAGTTGTAGCCTGCATGATGGTTATCCTGGTTCATGCATGCGAGCCATTCTATCTTGGCGGCGAGGGTACATATATCGCCAATGCCTATGACGCCTTCTGGGTAACTATTGTAGATTCGGCTTTGCGATGCGCTGTACCTTTGTTTATCATGACATCAAGCTACCTTCTTTTCCCTCTAAAAACAGAGACAAGTTGTTTTTTCCGTCGTCGCTTTACACGAGTAGTCATACCTCTTGCAGTATGGAGTGTTCTCTACGCAATAGTGCCCATGTGGGGTAGTGGTAGCCAGGTTGACGCTGTGGCAAACCTTAAAAACCTACTTCTCAACTTCAACATGCACTCAGGCCACCTATGGTTTGTCTATATGCTTTTAGGCGTATATATAGCAATGCCTATCTTCTCTCCGTGGGTTGAGAAACTCACAAAAAAGGGCGAGCAAATTTTCCTTGCTGCATGGGCCTTTACAACCCTTGTTCCATTCCTAAACCAAATTGCCATCTTCCTCTATGGCAGGGCTGAAATCTATGGTGTAGCCAATTGGAACGAGTTTGGTACTCTGTACTACATCAGTGGTTTTATGGGTTATGTTGTGGCGGCTCACTACATCCGCAAGTATGTCGATTGGTCTTGGAAAAAGACTCTCGCTGTAGCTATCCCTATGTGGATTGTAGGCTATGCTGTAGCCGCTACATGGTTCTGG
The DNA here is from genome assembly GCA_017381935.1 of Alistipes sp. Lineage (GTDB taxonomy): Bacteria > Bacteroidota > Bacteroidia > Bacteroidales > Rikenellaceae > Alistipes. The sequence continues at coordinate 18,931 of JAFOBG010000017.1, read as the reverse complement.
TGTCAAATTCCGACTACATATCCCGTAAATCAACCTATAGACTTAGCTGTTCTTATGGAGCAGAGCTGGAGATTTTGCTCTGCAAGTATTGCTCTTACTGCAATTGCACTCTTTTTAATTTTCAAGAAGATAAACTGCTCAGGTTGGCTCTATAACAACATTGTAGCGCCAATCTCTAAAGCAAGCTATGGAATATATCTGATGCACATGTTTGTCCTTGTTGCCGTATTCTCATACGTCTCCTCTTTAGGGATTGCAACACCGTGGGTAATGTTTGTTTCAACAATTGTAACCTTTACAATCTGTGCCATAATCTCTGTAATTATCTCTAAACTCCCTGGTGGAAAATATATAGTATGATAATGAAACTGCGACTTGGTATAACACTTATATTCTTGTTTTTTCCCACCTTTGCCACTGCGCAATCTCCTCTTGAGAGCTGGGAGGCTGGAAAGAGTGTAACCATGGCCCAGGTAGAGGTATTTGGTTTAGATAAATGCTTTACAGAGCAGGGTATAAGCGATGAAATATTTGAGCGTATGAAGGGGAAAAGCTACAAAGATGGCTGTACAATTCCTCTGAGTGAGCTCAGATATATCAAAGTCCTACATATAACCATAGACAAAGAGATACGCTTAGGTGAAATGGTTGTCAATAGAGCCATAAGCAGAGAGGTGATAGCGATATTCAGAGAGCTATTTGAGGCTAAATATCCTATCGAGAAAATGGTGCTTGTAGATGAGTATAATGCTGATGATAACGCCTCTATGGCAGACAATAACTCATCAGCCTTTAACTATCGTACAATTCCCTCAGGAGGGCGCCTGTCGGCACATAGTCGAGGCATGGCCATTGATATCAATCCCCTTTACAACCCATACATTAAGCAGTATCCCGACAAAACCATTATTGCCCCTAAGGAGGCTAAAGAGTATGCAAACCGCAACACCACATTCCCATATAAAATCGAGCGAGACGATTTATGCTGCCAACTTTTTCGTCAGTATGGCTTTGAGTGGGGTGGAGATTATAAAAGTATAAAAGATTATCAACATTTTGAAAAATAAACAGCTATGAAACATTATTTTACCCTTTTAATTATTGCGCTATCCCTTTGTACACAGAGTTGTATGTTTGAGGATGAGTATGACGACATTATTGAGATTCCTGATGGTGCTACCATTATCTCTTACACCACGACAAATAATCGTGCTATAGACCTATCGAGATCAAGTCTTGACAATGTTCTGAGTAACACATATAACAATGATATGGGTAAAATTGTCATAGCTCAGACACTTGTTACAATCCCCGAAAAGGCCTTCTACGCTATGCCGACGCTGCAGAGCATCACTATTCCGGATACTGTGAGCGAGATTGGAGATAATGCATTCGCAGAGAGCTCAAATCTTGATACTATCTACTGCTATCCTGCCGTGCCGCCTAAATGCGGAAAGAATATCTTTAATGGCATAGGCTCAAACTTCAAAATCTATATCTATGCCGCATATATCAACATCTACCAGGTAATTGATGATTGGAAGGCTTATATTGATGCCATGCTTATTGATGCCTCTCTTGATGCGCTCTCTATAGGCACACCTCCAGCAAATGAAATTTGGTATATCTCAACCAACAATAAACCCGTAGTTCCAAATGAGCCTAACCCAAATCACTTGAACGTAGAGGGTTTTGGTGCCAATATTATCTCTAACACCTGTGTCAACCACAGAGGCGTAATCAAGTTTGATGATGATGTTACACAACTTGGCGCTTTCGCCTTTAGAGGATGTGAGAACTTAGCCTGCATTTCACTACCAAACAATCTTAAGAGAATCTTATCTAACGTATTTGGGGGCTGTACAAACCTCGCTGCATTCAGTAGCAGACAATTTATCATACCTGAAGATAGACGCTCTCTGATAACCAAACAAGGTGAATTGTTCTACTTTGCCCCTGCAGGAGTTAAAACATACACTATTCCGAGCTGCGTTACAGCTATTATCCAGGGCTCATTTGCAGGCGCTAAGGAGCTTAGAGAGGTTACTATTCCTTATGGCGTGTCAACTATCGGAGATACTGTCTTTGCAGATTGCACCTCCCTTAAAGAGGTCTCTGTCCCTAATACACTAACCTCAGTTGGTACCCATGTATTCCATGGCTGTAGCGCACTTGAGACATTTAAAGGCGATGGAGCCTCTGCAGATGGACGCTGTATTGTGGTCAATAATGCTATCTGCGCATTTGCCCCTGTCGGAATAACAGAATACACCACACCACAAGGTGTAGAGGCTATTAATGAGTGTGTTTTTGAGGAGTGCGGACTCACAAGTATTACTATAAGTGAAGGAGTTCATACAATTGGTCTTCAAGCCTTTGCCTATAGCAAGAATCTTAAGACTGTAAACCTTCCAAATAGCCTCATCATTATCGAGGAGAGAGCATTTAACACTTGCGACAGTATGGAGAGCATAACCATTCCAAGCAACGTAGCAACTATAGGCTTTGGAGCTTTCACTTCTGAAAATCTTAAAACTGTCTATTGCAAGGCTACCACACCTCCTACAGTAGAAGAGTATATTTTTGGCGAGAAAAACAAGGCTCGTTCTATATATGTTCCTGCAGATTCTGTAGAGGCATACAAAGCAGCAAGTGGTTGGAGCAATTATGCAGATGAAATTGTAGGCTACAACTTCTAAAACGGCACGAAATTGGCTCTGCATAATCCAATTCCCAATCAAAAACAGAACAACTATGCTGAAAATAGGAGATAAAATGCCGCACTTCGAGGTGATAGACCAAGACGGCAACATAGTGAGAACAGAAGATTTGATTGGCCGAAAAACAATCATTTACTTCTACCCAAAGGATAATACAAGTGGCTGTACCGCAGAGGCTTGTAACCTTAGAGATAACTATCAAGCCCTGACCGCCAAAGGCTATAACGTCATTGGCGTAAGCAAAGATAGCGCAACCTCACACCGTAAGTTTATCGACAAACACGCTCTGCCTTTTACCCTCCTCGCAGATACCACAACAGAGATGATTAACGCCTTCGGAGCACTTGGAGAAAAGGTGCTCTATGGTCGTAAATATATGGGTATCCTGCGCCGTACATTCATCTTCGACAAGCACGGAGTGCTGCAAGATATTATCGAAAAAGTCGATACCAAAAACCACGCTGCTCAAATATTAGGCAGTTGATAACTCAGTACCACTAACGGTACTGCTCACAGTACTGTCCACAGAACTGTACAGTGTCGGCAACAGCTCAGTAACATCTGGTAACACGTGACACTAATTTCTGTTGCTTGTATATTCTGTTTTCGGGTTGGGGGCTACTGATGTAGGCAGTGAAAGAAAAAGACCTCTCAGTATGTACTGAAAGGTCGAATTGTCAAAGTTGGGCACGTATTATAGTAGTGCATCAATCTTTGCCTGTAGGTCGTTGCGAGAGATAGCGCCTACGTGCTTATCTACCACCTCGCCATTTTTGATAAATACGAGGGTAGGGATGTTGCGTACACGATAGAGAGCCACTACATCGTCAGAGCTATCTACGTCGCATTTACCAATATTCACACGGTCGGCATACTGCTCAGCAAGCTCCTCTACGATTGGAGCAATAGTACGACATGGGCCACACCACTCTGCCCAGAAGTCAATAACCAAAGGCTTAGAATCTGCCACCAAAGCCTCATAATTCTCATTTGTAATCTGAAGTGCCATAATTGTTTGTTTTTTAAGCTATTAAACTATTTATTTTAAAATATACTTTATCTTGTTTTTCTCTAAGAATCCTCTCAACATATCTGTAAAGGCGACATGTTTTTTCTTTGAATGCATACTTACTCCCACACCGCTCTGCGAGTCTTGGAACGAGATATGGAGTGTTGCTTTACCTTTAGAGTGTTTAACGACCTCTGTAAGTTCCTCTATAAATGGAGCATTAAGCCCTGATACCTCAAGAGGGATTGTGATATGCTTCAGGTTCTCGACCACATCGCTCAGTTGGGTTATTGAGTTGATATTGAAGAAGTACTTTGTGATTGGGTTTAACTTATGTACATCATCTTTATCAAAGGTTTGGAAGGCTCTCACCTCTCCGCTAATGAGCAGGTAGTAATCCGGATGGAGGAAGTTGCGGAAACGCTCGAAGTCCTTTCTTCGGAACCAAAAATCGTGCTTAGCCGTATAGTCCTCAGCCACCATAATACCATATTGGCTCTTTCCGTCTGCGGTAAGCCTCTCCTCACCCGATGAGGATACGCAGGCTATAACAAGTTCCTTGCCTGCATGAGGTTCAAGGTTATCCAAGTCTGAGAGTGTAGCATTGCAGAATTGGTCTATAATAGGCTTATAGTCATCAAGAGGGTGTGAAGAGAGGTATAGACCCACAACCTCACGCTCTTTACCCAAGCGTTGCAATGAACTCCACTCGTCGCACTGAGGGACAGTTGGTCGCTGAATTGTCGGAGCTCCCATATCCCCGAACATACCAAACAAGCTCTGTTGTGCATTATTTTTCTCTTGAGCCAACCTCTGTCCATAGCGCATCAACTGCTCAAGGAAGGTAACTATAGAGTCCTTACTCTCAGGAGCAAAGAACTTACAGCGTGAGAATGGCGCTATAGCATCAAAGGAGCCTGCATAAGCCATATTTTCGATACACTTACGGTTTATTACCGAGTAGTTTATACGCTCAAAGAAGTCGAAGATATCCTTATACGGACCATTTTTCTCTCGTTCCGTAATAATCGACATTGCTGCAGCCTCACCAACGCCCTTAATAGCTCCCAGGCCAAAGCGGATATCACCTGCCGCATTACTTGAAAAGCGCAACATAGACTCATTCACATCTGGGCTAAGGACTTTGATACCCATCTGCTGACACTCACTGATATAGTCTGTAAGTGAGGTTATGTCGTTAAGGTTGCTACTGAGCAATGCCGCCATATACTCAGACGGATAGTTCGCCTTTAGGTATGCGGTCTGATATGCCACCCAAGAGTAACATGTAGCGTGCGACTTATTAAAGGCATAGGATGCAAACTTCTCCCAATCGGCCCAAATCTTCTCCAGCACATCCTTGTCATGTCCATTTTTCATACCACCCTTAAGGAACTTAGGCTTCAAAGCGTCCAACTTATCCTTCAGCTTTTTACCCATCGCCTTACGCAAGGTATCGGACTCACCACGAGTAAAGTCGGCAAGGAGTCGTGAGAGGAGCATCACCTGCTCCTGATAGACGGTAATACCATAAGTATCCTTAAGATACTTCTCCATAATCGGGATATCGTACTCAATAGGCTTACGGCCCTGCTTGCGGTCGATAAAGTCAGGGATATAGTCCATTGGTCCAGGACGATAGAGGGCATTCATCGCAATAAGGTCCTCAAAAACAGAAGGCTGAAGCTCCCTAAGGTACTTCTGCATACCAGGGGACTCAAACTGGAACGTACCCACCGTGCGACCATCACAATAGAGACGATATGTTGCTGGGTCATCAATAGGGATGTGGTCTATATCAACCTCTACACCCTTGATACGACGGATATTCTCCACCGCATCTTTCATGATTGTAAGGTTTTTCAGGCCCAAAAAGTCCATTTTAATCAGACCTGTATCCTCAATTACAGAGCCCTCATATTGGGTTACAAGCATTTTCTCGCCCGTCTCCTTATCATCGGCTGTAGATACAGGAACCCAATCGGTAATGTCGTCTCGACAAATAATCGTTCCGCAGGCATGCACTCCCGTACCTCGCACATTGCCCTCCAGCTTACGGGCATACTTAATAGTATCTCGCAGTATAGGGTTGTCTGAGTTCTCGGCAGCCTGCAACTCACTGACAAAGGCGATAGAGTTGGCAAGGTTAACCTTCAACTGCTTATCCTTGTTCTTAGGGTCCGGAATACGGGCAGGTATGAGTTTACAGAGACGGTCTGACTCAGAAAGTGGCAGTTTCTGCACTCTGGCAACGTCCTTAATGGCCATCTTAGTAGCCATTGTACCGTATGTGATGATATGGGCAACCTTCTCTTTGCCATACTTATTTGTAACCCACTCCAAGACTCTGCCTCGACCCTCATCGTCAAAGTCGATATCAATATCTGGCAATGAAATTCGATCAGGGTTAAGGAAACGCTCAAAGAGCAAATCGTACTTAATAGGGTCTATCTGCGTAATACCGAGACAGTATGCCACAGCAGAGCCAGCTGCAGAGCCTCGACCAGGGCCTACCCACACATCGAGCTGGGTACGAGCTGCGGCAATAAAGTCCTGCACAATAAGGAAGTAACCAGGAAAACCCATTGTCTTCATAATATGCAACTCAAACTTCAAGCGCTCCGCAGTCTCACTATCAAGAGGGTCGCCATACCTCTTTTTGGCGCCTATCATTGTCAGGTGGGCAAGGTAGTCTGCCTCAAACTTTATACGATATAGTCGGTCATAACCGCCCAACTTCTTGATTTTTTTTTCGCCCTCCTGCTGCGACATCACCTCATTGCCATTCTCATCACGAGTGAACTCGTTAAACAAATCCTGCTCAGTTAGACGAGAACGATACTCCTCCTCAGTTCCAAACTCAGCCGGAATATCAAACATCGGCATAATAGGATCGTGGTCGATAGAGTAGCTCTCTACCTTATCGCAAATCTCGGTTGTATTTGTCAGCGCCTCAGGGTAGTCAGAGAATATCTCATTCATCTCAGCACGAGTCTTCATCCACTCCTGCTTCGAGTAGAGCATACGCTTAGGGTCGTCAAAGTCATGACTTGAGTTGATTGTAATCAATCGGTCATGAGCCTCAGCGTCATCCTCATCAACAAAGTGTACATCATTTGTACATACCAACTTCACATTATGTTTGCGAGCCAATGCTACCAAATGCTCATTAGCCCTTATCTGGAGCTGATATGTCTCATGATTTGCACGCTCTACAGTTGCCTTATGGCGCTGCAACTCAATGTAGTAGTCATCCCCAAACAACTCTTTATGCCACAATATTGACTTCTCAGCCTCCTCTAACTTATCAGAGAGAATCAATCTCGGAATCTCTCCTCCTATACAAGCTGAGCAACAGATTATACCCTCATGGTATCTCTCAAGCTCCGCATGGTCTGTTCGAGGACGCCCATAAAAGCCCTCAGTCCACGCTTTAGAGACTATCTTGATAAGGTTTTTGTAACCCTTTATATTTTTGGCAAGCAGGATTAAGTGGTAACCACCTAAATCGCCCTTTACCTCTTTACGCTTGTTATTCAGTCCGTTACGAGCAACATAGACCTCACAGCCTATGATAGGTTTAAAGTCTGGTATTGCAGCCAACTCAGAGAGTATAGCCTCAGCTTTTTCAGTGCTATAACCAAACTCCTTCTCCATCTGTTCGACCTGAGAGAACAAGGCCTTCAATTTGGCAAGAGCCTCATTATCCTCCAATGAGTATTGGGTAGCAGCATCAATTTGAGCCTGTTTCTCAGCTATTTGAGTCTCCAGCTGTGCCTTATATACCATCAAGTCCGGATACTGATTAAGCAGAGCCTCCATAGCATCTTTTAACTTTGTCAGGCCATTTAGTTTATCGTGTTTCTGCCCATTTTTCTTCTTGACATAATTCCAAAACTCCTTGATACCAAACATATTACCATGGTCTGTAACAGCAATGCCTCGCATGCCGTCCTTCATCGCCTTATCTACAAGACGAGGTATGCTTGCTTGGCCATCAAGCAGGGAGTATTGACTATGAACATGAAGATGTACGAAATCGTGCATAATAAATTCTCTTCTATCTATATATTGGTTACAAATATAGAACTTTTTTTTGAGGATTTATGGAACAACTATTGTAAGTTTTCAACAAAATTACTAAATTTGATGTACAAACCCTAAAAACCAAACAGATATGCATGCACCAGAGTTAATTGTCATCGCAGAGTACAACTCTTACATCGAGGCCGAGATGGCGAAAAGTATCGTAGAGAGTGCCGGCATACATGCCGAAATCAGAAACGAGTATATGTCAACAGCCTATGCTGTTGCTATACCTCCGCAGTTGCTTGTTTTCGACCATGATGTAGAGCAGGCAAAAGTACTGCTCAATATTCACCCATAGGGCCATATCCCTTATAGGTCGCTATTCCAAATCTCCCATGAGGCCTCCGCTTGACGACGAAACATCTCGCCGCCTCCTACTATTGTTGCCCCTTGTTCTGCACCTTTTCTAAGAAAGAGTGTCTGAGAGGGATTGTATATCAAATCAAAGAGAATATGGCGCTCTGAAATAGCCGAGTAAGGGAGCATCGGAGCATCGTCAATATGAGGATACATTCCTACAGGTGTTGCATTGACTATCAAGGTAGTAGATGCTATTACTTCATCTATTACTTCGTCATAGGTTATAACACCATCTGCAGCCCTACGAGAGACCTTCACGACCTTCATTTCTAACTCAGTCAGCACACTCTCCACAGCCGCTGATGCGCCTCCTGTACCAAGCAACAGAGCAGTACAACCACGAAGCGAAAAGGGAGATAAAGAGGCCCTTATTCCAACCACATCGGTATTGTATCCATGCAGGCCACCATTACTATCGACCTTAACGCAATTGACAGCACCTACACTATTCGCCTCATCGCTAATTGTTGAGAGGTAGGGGATAATAGCCTTTTTGTAGGGTATTGTAACATTAAACCCACAAAGAGCACCTCGCAGCTCTTCTACCTTATCTATATTATCTATCTCATAAAGGGTATAATCAGCCTCAATACCCTCTTGGGCGAACTTTTGGGTAAAGTATGCTGCTGATGCCGAATGTCCCAAAGGGAAACCTATAAGTCCATAATGTTTCATAGCAACAAATTTAGTAAAAATTTCTCTCTTAAATCTAAAAAAAAGAAAAAAGAGTAGTCTATTTATGTTTTTTTACCAATTTTTTATTAATTTTGCCTTCAATAAGAACTAACAATCTATAAAATTATGAAAAAGTCATTATTACTATTGGCAGCAACAGTTTTTTGTTGCACATGTCTAATCTCTTGTGGACCAATCGATAATACCACAGATGATGAGAATGGTTCTGATATTGAGAACCCATTAGATCCGAACAATCCGAACAATCCAAACAACCCGAATAACCCGGATCAAGGAGGTAGCGAAGGTGATGGTGAAGGAGATGGAGATGGTAATAAGATTCCAGAGTCATCACTCACACCTGGTGAGCATCAAGAGAAACTTGAGGCTACAGGCTTACAGTTAGCATCATACTTTGACGCAAATGACTCAAAGGCTCTTATTGAATCTCTAGTTGCACTGCTTGACTACTACTATGGAGATGATGCGTATGATCAGGCTAACCCAATGTCAGCTTTAGATTGGTTCGCAACCAATATGGCTAAAGATATTATTGATTTGGCTAACTTCGACTTAGGCGCTGTGTCTCAGTTGGCTACAACTATCACAACTCCTGAGAATGAGATATACAATCTCAACGACTACAGGGGCTTCGAGTACTCATACAACAAGGCAACAGGCGAGTGGGATGAGAAGGACCTGGGCGATGTTAATAAATTTATCATCAAATGGGACTCTTCTGTAGCTACCCTTACTTGGGAAGAGGGCAAGACCTCATGGGAAGGTTTTGATGATTATGAGGATATGCACATCAAGGTTGACCGTGTTCCAAGCAAAGTTAACCTCTCTGTTGTAGTTGGTAAGAAGGAGGAGGTTGCAATCACTGCACAGACAAACCTTGTTGATAACTACACTATCAAGCCAAGCGTCAATATTACAATTCATGGACTCTATACTGCTAAAGCAAATATAGATGCTTCTCGCTCAGGTATTAAGGCTACTACTACCTTCTCTAAAGGTAAGACACAGTTACTCTCTGCTGCAGCACAAGTATCTGCCAACGACCTTACAGACTCAAACAATTGGTTTGATGACAACTATCTCGAGGCTCTGCCTAACAATGTAAAGAATGGAGAGGCACTTGTTACTGTACTTGATTTGGGTATCTATGCACAGGGTAACTTCCGTACTATTCTTCAGGAGTTGGATAAAATCAATGACAATACAAGTTCTCTTGACGAGGCTAAGATTATCAAAGATGCTTTAAATGACAACGCCATTGCCTATATATATTACACAGATAGCAAAGAGAAGATTGCCGATATCAAGGCAGAGGTTAAGGATGAGTTCGACTCTTGGGATAATACAACATACTACTATGTAGCTCCAATCTTAATATTTGGTGATGGTAGTCAGTTTGCTTTCGAGAACTACTTTACCGAGCGAGCATTCAAAGACCTAATTGATACAGCTGAGACTTTGCTTGAGGCATACTTCGGTATTCTTGAGTAGTTTTATAACTTAAACTTTAAGGGTCGGTTGCTCTGCGACCGACCTATTTTAATTAACAAGGGGTGAAACAACGTCTTACCATACTTCTACTATCAATACTTCTATCTGTCCATTATCTATATGCTCAGACAGACTCTATTGCCATGCAGGTAGCTGTAGAGAGGGTTACAATCTCAGGTAAGGCTCATGCCGTTACTCTTCCGGACAATAACGGCAATATCACTCTTAACGCCTCTCAACTCTTTGAGCTACCACACTTTGCAGGTGCCGTTGACGCCATGAAGATACTACAGTTTACCCCTGGTGTAATAGCATCAGCAGATGGAGACAGTGCGATTTATGTGCGAGGTGGCGATTCCGGGCAAAACATTACCCTACTCAACAACGCTCCCGTATATACGCCATCGCATCTATTCGGTTTTTTCTCTGTTTTCAACACCCCACACCTTGGCGGACTTACATTCTTAAAGTCTAATATACCGGCCAAATACGGCTATGCGCTCTCTTCAGTAACAGATACTCGCACACACGCTACAGCCCCCTCAAAACTCTCATTTGAGGGCAATATAGGCCTTATCGAGACAGACATTGCAACAGCCATTCCGATATGCGACAATAGCGGGCTTTTTCTCTCTGCACGACACTCATACACAACATGGATTGCCTCTGCAATTATCAATCAACCCAATTTTGGCATTGATTATGAGTTTGGCGACTTCGGACTAACATTTGTGCATAAGTTTAAGAGAGCCGGAGAACTGATTGTAAACTCACACTTCAACCGTGATAATGCCAATCTCAATGTAGCGATATACGACTCTAATGGTAAAGTAGGGTGGTGGGATAGTACAACCTCTGCCATATTGAAAAGCAATATAACCTCCTCGATTAAAAATGAGAGCACTGTATATGCCACCATATACAAAAACAGAGTCAATCTAAACATTACACAACACAACATCGAGGCTCCCTCTGCCATTAATGACTTTGGCGCAAGCAACAATACGACATTCACTCTCGACAAAGCAACTATAGATGCAGGCATAAACTACACTTGTCGTCTTATAGACCCTCAGTGGTTCAAATCCTCACTTACCCCCTACATTCACAAAGCATCTCGACAAAATACACATGAGACTGCTGTATATATATCTTCAAAATATCAACCACTAAGACACCTTGAGATTGATGCAGGTGTCAGACTAAGCCTATACAAGACAGATAACGATATTTTTGTCAACTTTGAACCTCGTATCATGATTGCAGCACCTATAAACGACCACGCTCGTATTTGGGCTTGCTACAACAAGTCTGTACAATATTTGCAATTCGTTCCTATATCCAATATCGGCTTTGCGACAGACTATTACCTTAGTTCTTCACACAAAAACCCGCCTCAGATAGCCCATAGTCTCTCTTTAGGATACTCAGACTCCGCTTTAAACAACACTCTACATTGGTCTTGCGAGCTATTTTATCGTCAACTATTTAACGTTTTGGAGTATGATGCACGATTAACGATTATGCTCTCTCCAAACTACGATTTGAGTAAATACCTATACAGTGGTAATGGAGAGGCGTATGGTCTTGAGAGTATGATTAGTTATACAACACCAAAATTTAACATTCAAGCCAACTATACACTCAGCCGTTCCTTGCGCAGCTTTGTCCAAATAAACAATGGAAAGGCATTCGCATCCAAGTCGGACCGCAGGCATAATCTATCTCTTATTGCGACATATAAACCATCAAAACGTTGGACTCTATCATCTACATTTACCTACGCCTCAGGTGCAGCATACACAGCTCCTACTTCAATATACTCTGTAGGAGGTGCTTTTATCAAAGAATTTGGTTCATATAACGGTAATAGACTCCCTGATTTTCATCATCTTGACATATCTGCAACATATTGGCTGAAGAGCGATAAATTTCAGCGTAGCGGTATAAACATATCGCTATACAATGTCTATTTCCATAAAAACCCAATAATCATATCATGGGCCATCTATGAGGATTATGACATCGACAAACTGTATCACATAAGCCAAAGACACCACACGCTATACACTTTTATACCATCTATCAGTTGGACTTTTAAGTTTTAGAATATGAAATTTTCTGTAGTAATAATCTCCATAATGCTCCTAACAACATCCTGCCTTAAGGAGGAGTACGACCAGACCTCTTTTAAAGAGCGACTGATTGTTGAGGGTGCTATATACAACGGGCGCAGTGCTGAGGTTATGCTATCAATAAATATGGACTACACCAAAGAGTTTACAGAAGATGAGATGATTAACAAAGTGGTTAGGTATGCAGTAGTTACAGTGAGTGATGAAGCCCAAACAGAGACTCTTACCTGCTATAGAGATAATCAATATCCTACAAAATTGGTTTACAAAGGTGTATATATCAAGGGTGAGGTTGGCAAGAGTTACAAACTCAACATACAGTACAGTGGCCGAGAGTGGGATGCAGTTACAACAATTCCTGAGCCGGAAGAGCTATACGACATACAGACAGAGTGGGTTAGAGATACTCTATATCGTATATCTGCCACCATAAAACCAAAAGATAAGCAGAGACATTATATGATAAGGTGCGCCACAAGTAGAGATAACGACCAAAGGCCATCATATCTATATCCAACGCTCTTTGGTGTTATAGACAAAGGTACAGACGAGCATCAGATTACAATAAACAGGCCCTTAGACTATGCCCATATTCTAAACTACACAACACTATTTCACAGCCAAGAGAGGGTATATATTAGTTTTTCTGCAATCCCTCAAGAGGCTTACGACTATTGGAGTATTTGGGAGAACTGCTCTGTTAATAGTCTAAATCCTGTATTTCCTGTCGATGAGAACCCTCCTACAAATATCTCAAATGGGGCACAAGGTATATGGTGTGGATATGGTAGTACATATTATATAGTAGCTCCATAAAACAAAATAAGGTCAGAAAATCTGACCTTATCGTTACAACGAATTATTCTCTTTTATAAAATCAATAACCTCTGCAAGCGCCTCTGTAAACTTGGAGAAGTCCTCCTTGTACAGAAATATCTTATGTCGGTCAAATGCAACAGAGCCATCATCACGGCTCATCTTGCGAGACTCTGTTATTGTGAGGAAGTAGTCCCCTCCACGAGTCGATTTTACATCAAGAAAATATGTCCTACGACCAGCTTTGATTGACTTTGAGAGAATTTGGTCGCCATATTCATCTCCATCAACTTGGTGTGCTAATGATGACATTTATTAATTTTTATAATGTTGTGTATCGTTGGCAAATGTAATCATTTTTTCATGATAACAAAAACTTTTTCAAGTTGTTTTTTACCACTACTTTATATATTCTGCTACCTGAGCAACCGGAATAGTATTCTGTTCTCCCGATGTCATGTTTTTGATAGTTACAACACCCTGCTCAAGTTCATTACTGCCAATAATTGCCACGTAAGGAATTGCACGACGGTTTGCATACTCCATCTGCTTCTTCATCTTAGTACTATCCGGATACAACTCAGCTGAGACGCCAGCCACTCTTAGGGCATTTACAGCACAAAGAGAGGCCAATGCCTCTGCCTCTCCGAGATTAACAAAGAGTACCTTTGTAGAGCAACCAATCTCTGTTGGGAATAGGTCAAGACCTACCATAACATCATATATACGGTCTGCACCAAATGAGATACCTACACCCGAAACATCCGGCATGCCGAAGATACCTGTCAAGTTATCATAGCGGCCACCTCCACATATTGAGCCGATAGCAAAATCCTTAGCCTTAACCTCAAAGATAGCTCCTGTATAATAGTTCAAACCACGAGCCAAAGAGAGGTCAAGCTCAATATCAAGCGTATAACCCGCTGCCGCCACACAATCAAATACAGTACGCATTTCCTTAACACCCATAAGACCTGTCTCTGAGTCTGCAAGAATAACAGACAATGTATCTAACTTCTCGGCAGTTGTGCCACTTAACTCAAGTATAGGTTGAAGTTTTGCAATAGCCTCCTCCTCAATGCCACGCTCTAAAAGCTCTGCCTTTACATTGTCAAGGCCAATCTTCTCGAGTTTATCAATGGCAACAGTAATATCAATCATCTTATCAGCATGGCCCATCACCTCGGCAATACCAAAGAGAATCTTACGGTTATTCATCTTCAGCACAACATTGATACCGAGCTTTTCGAATACGCTCTGAACAATACCAACAAGCTCCACCTCATTAAGTAGAGACTTTGAGCCGATAACATCAACATCGCACTGATAGAACTCACGATAACGACCCTTCTGAGGACGATCTGCACGCCATACAGGCTGAATTTGATAACGTTTGAACGGGAATACAATATCGTTCTGATGCTGAACTACATAGCGAGCAAAAGGAACGGTCAAATCATAACGAAGGCCCTTCTCGCAAATCTTAGAAGCCTCAGTAAGTTCGTTTGGCTGAAGTTTAGCCGCATAATCTCCTGAGTTCAGAATCTTAAACAGTAGTTTATCACCCTCATCGCCATACTTACCAAGCAATGTAGATAGGTTCTCCATTGCCGGAGTCTCAATAGGAGAGTAACCATTGAGACGAAATACAGAACGAATTGTATTGAAAATATAGTCTCGACGCATCATCTCAATTGGAGAGAAGTCGCGCGTACCCTTTGGAATAGACGGTTTCTGTGCCATTTTATTTAATTTTCTTCTGTTAATTTGCGATACTTAACACGCTTTGGTGCTGTGTCAAGGCCCTGAGACTTCTTCCACTCCTCATACTCAGAGTAAGAGCCCTCGTAGAAGACAACCTTTGAGTCGCCCTCAAATGATAGGATATGCGTTGCCACACGGTCAAGGAACCAACGGTCGTGCGAGATAACAACAGCACAACCTGCGAAGTGCTCCAAACCCTCCTCTAACGCACGGAGTGTATTTACATCAATATCATTGGTAGGCTCATCAAGCAAAATAACATTACCCTCCTCTTTAAGAGCAAGTGCAAGATGCAGACGATTACGTTCTCCACCAGACAGTACGCCACACTTCTTCTCCTGATCTGCTCCCGTAAAGTTAAAACGGGCTACATAAGCACGTGCAGGTACTTGACGATTACCTAGTGTAATAAGGTCGCTATTTTGCGAAATCACCTCATAGACAGTCTTCTCTGGGTCAATAGAGGCATGCTGCTGATCTACATAGGCTAGCTTTACAGTCTGACCTACGGTAAATGTACCGCTTGTAGGTTGCTCAAGACCCATAATCATACGGAATAGGGTAGTCTTACCCGTTCCGTTAGGGCCTATAACACCAACAATGCCTGCAGGAGGCAACTTAAAATCAAGGCCCTCATAAAGTACTCTGTCGGCAAAGGCCTTTGACACACCATTAGCCTCAATAACCACATCACCCAAGCGAGGACCGTTAGGGATGTAAATCTCCAACTTCTCTTCCTTCTGCTTTGTATCTTCATTGAGCATCTTATCGTATGCGGACAGACGAGCCTTACTCTTTGCACGACGACCTGCAGGGGCCATATTAACCCACTCAAGCTCTCGCTCCAAAGTTTTACGACGCTTACTCTCCTGTTTCTCCTCCAAAGCCATACGCTTAGTCTTCTGATCAAGCCAACCTGAGTAGTTACCCTTCCAAGGAATACCCTCACCACGGTCAAGCTCAAGAATCCAACCTGCTACATTATCAAGGAAGTAACGGTCGTGGGTTACAGCAATAACAGTACCCTTATACTGCTGCAAGTGCTGCTCCAGCCAATCAATAGACTCTGCATCAAGGTGGTTAGTAGGCTCATCAAGAAGCAATACATCTGGTTGCTGGAGAAGCAGACGACACAAAGCTACACGACGACGCTCACCTCCTGAAAGGACTGCTACGCTTTGGTCAGGTTCAGGGCAACGAAGAGCATCCATAGCTCGCTCAAGCACGCTATCAAGTTCCCATCCGTTTACATGGTCAATCTTCTCATAGACAACACCCTGACGCTCAATAAGAGCATTCATCTCGTCATCTGACATCGGCTCACAGAGTTTCATATTAATCTCCTCATACTCTTTAAGAAGTGCTACTGTCTCGGCGCAACCCTCCTCGACAACCTCTCGAACAGTCTTAGAGTTATCAAGTTGAGGCTCCTGCTCAAGATAACCAACGGTATAACCAGGAGAGAATACCACCTCGCCCTGAAAGTTCTTGTCAATACCTGCGATAATCTTCATCAGAGTAGATTTACCCGAACCATTAAGACCGATAATACCAATCTTAGCACCATAAAAGAATGAGAGGTAGATATTGTTCAAAACCTTCTTCTGATTTGTGAAGGTTTTAGACACGCCTACCATTGAGAAAATGATTTTTTCGTCTGCCATATATACTATTTGTTACCAATTATTATAATTATTCCTTATTTTGGCAAAGATACAAAATTTTAAGTAATCCCAAAGTCGTTTTGCAAAGTTTTTGCACCTTATCGTCCGAATAATTCTAAAATATAGAGATATGAAGAGTATTAAAGGTACACTTACCGAGCAGAATTTGCTCAAAGCCTTTGCCGGAGAGAGCCAGGCTCGTAATCGCTATTCATACTTTGCAAGCATCGCAAAGAGAGAGGGTTATGAACAGATAGCATGCGTGTTTTTGGAGACTGCAGAGCAAGAGAAAGAGCATGCAAAACGTTTCTTCAAACTACTTGAGGGCGGAAATGCAACTATCTATGAAGCAACATATCCTGCAGGTAGAATAGGTACTACATCGGAGAATTTATTAGCTGCAGCTATGGGAGAGAAGGAAGAGTGGGATGTTCTATATCCGACATTTGCAAAGACAGCAGAGGATGAAGGTTTTTATGATATTGCAGAGGCCTTCAGGATGGTTGCCGGCGTGGAAATTGAGCACGAAAAAAGATACCTTAAATTACTTAGTCGAATCACAGATGGCAACTTCTTTCATAGAGATAACGAAATTTGGTGGCAATGTAGAAACTGTGGTTATATCGTCAAAGCCGAAGATGCCCCAAAAGTCTGTCCAACATGCTTACACGCAAGGGCCTTCTTCGAACCTATGAAAGAGAACTATTAACAAAAAAGCGGCTTTTAGTCGCTTTTTTTTTGCAACAATAATCTAATATTTTGGATTTATATTCCATCCACACCACCCATAGGAGCACAGCGCCTTACGCAACAGCAAAGAGTTGGACTATATCAACAGCTTTCAACATAAAAAATAGGGCATTGCCTAATATTTAATTTACTCATCTTTTTAATCATAAAACAACATCAGATAAGGCTCATAAACGAATTACAATCAAACAAATAATATCTCTATCAAGAACTATAGCACGCTCAATGTATCATTATAAAAATTAGACTATCTCAAATTATATTTTTTATTTAAAAAAAATATTGTACCTTTGCGAGGTTACATATTTTAATAGAATTTACAACAATTTTAACTTTTTTAAATAAAATTTACATTTATGACGAACAAGTATTACATCGAGCCTAAGTTAAAAGAGCTTAGCATCTATTTGGAGCGCGGCTTTGCCGCATCGTTAGAGGACCCTGAGTATAATCCTGAAACACCTTGGTAAAATGAAGAAGTTAGGATTATTTGCTCTTATCGCAGTACTTTTCACTGCTTGCTCTCAAGACAACACTACAGACAATGCATTACAGCCAGAGCTTTTACGCATAGGATTTGAGGAGGGCACACGCGTACAGCTCAACGATCAGCATCAGACTGTTTGGAATACAGGCGATATGGTATCTGTATTCTACAAGAGTGATGCAAACAGCTGTTATAGCTACACCGGCGAGGATAAGGCTCGTACAGGTGTAATCTCTAAGGTTGACAATGTAGCTACTACATCTGCTTCTTTGGACAAAGTATATGCAGTATATCCATATAATGCTGACTATACTATTGATGCACAGGGCGTTGTGTCTGCAACAGTATCTGCAAATCAGACTTACGCTGCAGGTAGCTATGGTATTGGCAATAATATCATGGTTGCTACAGGTGGTAGCGCAGAGTTGAGATTCCAGAACGTTTATGGATGGGTTAGACTTCAGTTTACTGGTAAAGACAGCGTCTCTAAGCTCGTTTTTCGTGGTAACAACAATGAGGTTCTTGCAGGTGCTGCAACTATCAACCCTAACGATGCAACTATTGCTTTTGCTGCCGGTGGTGCAACTGAGCTGACTCTCGATTGCTCAAATGTCACACTAACTGATGCCGCAACCGAGTTCTACATTGCTGTAGCTCCTCAGGCTTTTGAGAAGGGATTTGAGGTAGAGGCTCATACTGCTGCAGGCGTTAAGGTATTCAACAAGGGTACAGCTACAACAATCACTCGTAATGTTGTAACTACTATGGCAACTACAGAGATAGATGTTATTACCCCAATCAGCGATGTTACAACTGCAGGAACTTACGCTGTAACAGGTACTGTTGTTGCTGTTGGTACTCAGGCATACATCATCGCTGACAATACAGGTGCTATGATGGTTTACCACTACAACAACGGCCGTACTGTAGGTGAGAATATCACTATCTCT
>JAFOBG010000004.1 GCA_017381935.1 Alistipes sp. | reverse complement strand
GCTCGCTTGAAAGTGTGAAGGCTCTGTTTTTTGTCGTAATAGCCACTATAAGGGGCTATTCCCAACACGCCACAGCATAGAAGAAAAACGAAGTTTTTCCGAAAGTTTTTGGGGCGGCTTTTTTCAAAAAGCTGCGGTACTGTGGGCAGTGCTGTGGGCAGTACTCGGCGGTACTATGGGGGGTGTTTTATTATAAATCATGTTTGCCTTATTTCTATTTGCTTTTTCTACTTTTATTTCGTATTTTTGTAGGAAACCACTTTAAGAACCAAATAGTTATGAGTAAAATTACATGCAGCAAGTCTTGTGAGTATATTTCGTCACGTTTGGTTAAGATATGTGTTATTTGAGAGGCGGGCTTTTCTATCTCTAACGACGACCTTACAGAGGAGAATTGGGGTTGGGATGAGTAAAGAGTAAAAATCTAAGAACCTAAATATGAAACCTAAATATGAAAAGAGTATCAATTATTGTTTGTTTAGCATTGGTAATGCTGACAGCATCTTGCTCGAAGGATGCAACGACGGATAACAATCCTTCATTAAAAACGACTCTTGGTGTTGCTATAGACACACCTCAGAGTCGTACCTATATTGGTGATGTCAATAGTGATGGTACCTACCCTATACTTTGGAGTGAGGGGGATAAGGTTGTGGTCAATGGTGTAGTTACTACTGTTGATTCAAAGTATGTAGGCACAAGTTCTCTTACTGTTGAGGCGCTTGTGGCAGATGAGTATAAGATTGCCTATCCAGGGGAGTTGATAGATGGCGATGTCCTTACAATCTCCGAGGAGCAGAGGTTTGTTGAGGGCTCATTTGCGGTGGGTTCAGGTGTTTTAGTCGGTTATTCGCAGACTGAGAGTATCAGGCTTAAGAACCTCTATGGTTATCTTAAGTTCTCGGTTGCCAATGCGGCTAATGTAGATCGAGTAACGGTTATTGCCAATGGTGGCGAGGCTATCTCAGGTACTTTTGCTATTGATTATAAGAATGCGGCTATCTCTGTACTTGCGGGTAAGGATATTATCCGAGTAACAGAGGTATCGGCCACAGATGGCGTTGCAACTGTGGTTGTGGCAGTTCCTGCGGGCAACTACTCAAAGGGCTTTACAGTCAAGGTGCAGGATAATAGAAATGGTGTGATGACAAAGAGCCTCAAGGGTGCTGGTGCTACTATCGAGGCGGGTGTAATCTACACCATGCCGCAGCTCTCGTTTGCCAAGACCTCTACCGAGACCCTTATCATGACAGCCAACGACCTTGTCGATTTTATCTCTCTTGCAAATGGCTCAGCAGGCTATGATAGGTGGGTCAATACTGACGGCGAGGTTAAGCTCGGCGCAGATATCGACCTAAAGGGTGTAAATCTTGCACAGCTTAAGAGTTTTGCAGGTAAATTTAATGGTCAGGGCTTTGCATTTAAGAATTGGAGCACAAAACTCGCCTTTATTGGCACTCTTAGCGAGGGTGGAGTTCTGAAGAATCTTGTAATTGACCAATCTTGCTCATTTAATCCTGATTTGTCGATAAAAAATCAGCATATTGCCATCATTGTTGGCTATGCAGTCGGCCTTGTTGAGGGTTGTGTGAATAATGCAGATGTTACTCTTAACGGAAATGTTACAGTTGATAGCAAGCGCTTTGGACCCATTGTAGCATCGGGTTATGGTATAGTAAAGGATTGTATTAACAATGGCGATTTTATCTGTAACTTCCCAGTTGTTGACCAGGCTATCTATGTTGGCGGTATTGTAGGCTACAGTAATCCATCAGTCGATAATGGTCAGGGCGAGATATTTGTTGAGAACTGTATCAATAATGGTGATGTAAAGGTAACGATTGATGACAAGCCTGGTCGAGCTATTGTTGGTGGTGTTGTCGGCTCAACAACACTCTCGGCGCAGTATAAGACGGAGGGTGATAAGAATACCCCTATTGAGATTGGCAGTGAGGGTACGATTGCTAATTGTATCAACAATGGCGAGGTGAGCTACACATTCAAGACTTTGGGTACAGGAACATATACCAACGTCGGTGGTGTTGTTGGCTACGCTCAGGCACTAATTACCGATTGCCAGAATAGCGGTAAGGTCTCATTCGTAACTCCGCTTTCAGATGCAGAGGCAGGCACACGACCAGCTACCGGAGGTATTGTCGGCTCAACACTCCACTCTGTAATAAACTGTGTAAACCACGGAGAGGTGTATGTTTCAGGCACCTGGGGCTCTGCAGGCACAGCCGGAGCAACGGCTACAGGAGGTCAGAATCACCCTAACTTTGGCGGTATTGCAGGCTCTGTTGGGCACTATAGCCTATTCACCTCACAAGTACTTACAAACTGTACTAACTATGGTAAGCTGATTTTGAAGCCAACTACAACAGGCTCTGCAGGTACTCGTCAATATTTTGGCGGTGTTGTAGGTTGGACTTCGGCTACTGTATCGGAGTGTTATAACTATGGTCAGGTTGAGGCAAATGCAACAGGTCTTTATGCATACTTTGGTGGTATTGTCGGCCTTACTAAGGATGGTAGCACGACAACAAATTGTGCAAATTATGGTCAGCTGACAATGATACACGACCTTTCAAGCTGTAGCAGAAGTGATGTATATGACGGTTCGGAGAATGTCAAGACCTTCTATGGTGGCGTTATTGGTTATGCTCAGGATATTGTGTCAAATTGTAACAACTATGGAGTGGGAGAGTATCATACCAACGCAATAAACTCTTGTTGCGGAGGTACTATCGGTTATGCAACTGCCACATCTCCTGTTACAAATTGTTCAAATAATGCGGCGCTTACTTGCTCAATCAACACTATAGCCAACGTTCTGTCAGACTATACAGGTGGCGCTCCATACCACTATATTGGAGGTGTTGTAGGTAGTGGTGCAGGCAGCCTTGATAGTGTTACCAATAGTGCTGAGGGCGCACTTACAGTCTATACAAATGTCTCTGGCGACTTTGGAGGTGTTGTAGGTTATACTTCCGGACATAACATTAAGCTCTCTAACGCTGCACCGATGACTATTGACTGTACATATATGGGTCAGAGCTGTAATAGAGCAGTTATGATTGGTGGTGTGATTGCAAAGAACTATGCTAAGACCTCTACAAGTAAGGTTAACGTGGATAGTTGTAGCAATAGCGGCAAGATAACAGTTAAAAACCACGCTTGTACAGAGTCATACTCATATCTTGGCGGTATTATCGGCTCAAACGATGCAGATGGTATTGCATCTATTAAGGATTGTACCTCTACAGGCGATATAGAGTTTGATTGCCCATCCATAATTCGTCTTGGCGGTATTGCCGCTTATACAGGTTGCCACATGACAGCTTGTAGCTATAAGGGAGCTATTACTGTAAAGAGAGTAAAGAGTCTCTCTTCTGCAACCACATCAAGTGTTGGCGGTATGATTGGCTATACAGCGCAGGGCATTATCGGAGGCTCTGTAGAGAGTACAATCAATGTTGAGGGCGGAAATGGCGTCTTGGTTGGTGGCGTTATGGGCGCTTCGGCTAACGATACTTGGCGAGGGCTTACAGTAAAGACAGATGTTACAACTGTTGGAGGTGCTTACTATGGAGTGTTATTAGGTGGTCGTGTGGCTACAAGCAATATTACAGTAAATATGGGCTCAGCTACAGAGCCTGTAACCATCAAGAAGAGCTCTAAGCTTCAGGGTTCAGTAATCAGGGCAGATGGCAAGGACCCACTGTCAGGTATGCCGGATAGTGCAACCTGTAGGGTGATAAATGTTGTTTATGCGGACTAATCAATATCTTACACACACAAAGGGCAGTGTCAAAAGCACTGCCCTTTGTTATTGTAGCCTTCGTGGTGCTACATATTCTGCCAAACCAGGGCAGATGTATCAAAGGATATTTGTTGCACCTCGGAGCAGTAGAGGGCAGAATTCTCTGCCCTCTACTACGACCAAGTCCCCCTTTTTCAAAGGGGGATTTAGGGGGAATGTCAATATTTTATACTATACTATATATCGGCACATTCTCGGCTTTCAGAGACCTGCGAAGTAGGTTTTACAATAAAAGGACTGCCTGCAAGTTTATTTGCAAAGTCAAGTCCTTTTGTTGTAACAACAGCTCTGCTGTCTGAAAGTCTCTACGCTCTTACATATTCTGCCAAACCAGGGCAGAGGCTCCCAGAATAGCGGCATTCTTGTTCTGAAGACCTGAAGGGAGTACCTTTACCTTATTCTTAAATGCGAATAGCATATTCTCCTCCATATACCACTTGATAGGGTCGAGAATCAGATCGCCCGCCTTTGCAAGACCGCCGAATACGAAGATAGCCTCAGGCGAGGTTATTGTAACGGCGTCAGCAAGCGCATAACCGAGGCGCATACCTGTCAGACGGAAGGCCTCCTTTGCAATAGCATCGCCCTTAAGTGCGTGCTGATAGAGGATAGCCGAGTCGAGGTCGTTGAAAGAGATGTCGCGCAGTGGAGAGCTGTCGTTCATTGTAGCCATCAACTCAAAGGCAGTTCTCTTAATGCCGATAGCAGATGCATAAGCCTCAAGACAGCCACGTCTGCCACAACCGCACTCTCTACCGCCACGCTCTACGAT
The DNA here is from genome assembly GCA_017381935.1 of Alistipes sp. Lineage (GTDB taxonomy): Bacteria > Bacteroidota > Bacteroidia > Bacteroidales > Rikenellaceae > Alistipes. Next base: position 43,392 of record JAFOBG010000004.1, on the reverse strand, counting down.
AACGTGTCCAAACTCACCTGCAAAGCCGTCATGGCCATAAATCATCTCACCATTAGAGACAAATCCAGAGCCTACGCCTGTTCCGAGAGTTACCATTATAAAGTCCTTCATGCCCTTTGCATTGCCATATACCATCTCGCCGATAGTAGCAGCATTGGCATCGTTGGTAACATATACAGGCACGCCTGGGAAGGCCGCCTTAATGTCGTCTGCGAAGTTGAAGATGCGAAGATTTTCATCCTTGTTTGCATCGTCAGCAGTAAATTTCCAGAGGTTTGCAGGGGTCTCGATAGTGCCCTTGTAGAAGTTTGCATTAGGGGCACCTACACCAATACCGATAAGCTCAAACTCGAAGTTTACGGCATTGATAAGCAACTTCATTGCCTCACACAAGTCAGCCACATAACGAGGATAGTCCTGATAGTTAGGATATGCACGGGTAGAGATTACAGACTCGCCAAAAAGGTCGCCCTTCTCATCTACCAGACCAAAAGCAGTATTGATACCACCAATATCAACACCAAAAGCCAATTTTTTCATAGTAAGTAATTTTAGGTATGTTTTATAAACTTATTCAATTAAGTAACTTCTCTGTACCAAAGGTAGTGAAAAAACGTAGAACTGCAAAATATATTTTATGAGTGGATAAAATATATTAATGGGGAGTTAATTTTGTAATTTGAATTGTGTTGATTAACTTTGCATAAGTAAAATTGTGTAGATATGAATACGCCGCAACAAATAGCCGAACTCTTTGAGCGATATATCGCTTTGATTAATATGCCGGACGAGCCACAAAGGCTCTATGCTCCAATCCGTTATACACTTGCCGAGGGTGGAAAGCGTATGCGCCCTGTGCTGACGATGCTTGCCTACAACCTCTATGCAGACGATATCCAGCGAGTACTTCCTGCAGCAACTGCGGTTGAGGTTTTCCATAACTTCACCCTGCTTCATGACGATATTATGGATAACGCCATGATGCGTCGCTCTCGCCCCTCTGTCTATGCTAAGTGGGGTAGCAATGTGGCTATTCTCTCTGGAGATGTGATGATGATTGAGGCCTATCGCCACCTTCAGGGCGTTGAGAGCAAGTATCTGCCTCAGGTCTTTGAGCGTTTCAATGCTATGGCGGCACAGGTCTGCGAGGGTCAGCAGTACGATATGGACTTTGAGACTCAGGCGAAGGTTGCTGTGGCTGAGTATATGAATATGATTGAGCTCAAGACAGCGGCTCTGCTTGCTGGAGCTGTAACTATCGGAGCTACGCTTGCCGGAGCTTCGGAGGAGGATTTGCAGCGTCTGTACAAGTTTGCCATTGAGGTTGGCCTGGCCTTCCAGCTGCAGGACGATTTGCTTGACAGCTATGGCGACGAGCAGTTGGGTAAGAAGATTGGTGGAGATATCTTGGAGGGCAAAAAGACCTATCTGATGATTATCTCCCTCTCACACGCCACAGAGGCACAGCGTGAGGTGTTGCGTACAACCTTCCAGCGTAAGGATATTACAGATGAGCAGAAGATTGCCCTTGTAAAGGGTGTCTATGATGCAGTCGGTGCGCGTCAGATGACCGAGCAGCAGATTTCGGTGCGTATTTCGCGTGCGCTGGCTATACTCGATACACTCTCTGTTCCGGCAGAGCGCTTGGTACACCTCAGAGCCTATGTAGAGAGTCTTGTAGGAAGAAAAAAGTAGTATGAGAAGAGCAGATATAGAGATAATGGCACCTGTGGGGTGCTATGAGAGCCTTAGAGCCGCCATTGCGGCAGGTGCAAACTCGGTCTATTTCGGCATCGGGCAGCTAAATATGCGCTCGGCCTCGGCCGCTAACTTTACGGCTGAAGATATGGCTGAGATAAACCGCATAGCGCACGAGCACGGTGTGAAGACATACCTTACCGTCAATACAATTATCTATGATACCGAGCTACAGCAGATGCACGCCGTGGTCGATAGGGCAAAGGCAGAGGGGGTAGATGCAATTATAGCCTCCGACCTCTCAGTAATCCTCTATGCCTATCAGGTAGGTGTGGAGGTGCATATCTCCACTCAGTGCAACATCTCCAATAGCGAGGCGGCTAAGTTCTTCTCGCAGTGGGCAGATGTGGTTGTTTTGGCCAGAGAGTTGTCGCTTGAGCAGATTGCAATGGTCAAAAAGGCGATTGTAGAGCAGGATATCAGAGGCCCTAAGGGGGAGTTACTCAAGATAGAGATGTTCGCCCATGGCGCACTGTGCATGTCTATTTCAGGAAAGTGCTACCTTTCGGAGCATGAGACAGCTTGCTCGGCAAATCGTGGAGCTTGCCGCCAGATATGCCGTCGTAAATATACAATACAGGATAAAGATACAGGGCAGATGCTCGATATTGACGGCCGTTATATCCTCTCTCCAAAGGATTTGTGTACTGTTGACTTCCTCGACAAGTTTATTGATGCAGGCGTGAGCGTGCTCAAAATCGAGGGCCGTGCCCGTGGTGCGGAGTATGTAAAGAGGGTTGTTGAGTGCTACGACCTTGCTCTGCGTGCCATTGAGCGTGGTGAGTATAGCCGAGAGAGAGCCGAGGAGCTGAAGGAAACTCTCTCAAAGGTCTTTAATCGAGGTTTCTGGGGTGGCTACTATGCTGGCAAGACAGTTGTAGAGCATAGCCAAAACTACGGCAGCTCAGCTACCCGCCGTAAGGTCTATGTGGGTAAGGTTACCAACTACTTTAAGCGCCTTGGCGTGGCTGAGGTTCTTATTGAGGCCTCTCCGCTTGTTGTTGGGGATGAGATTTTGTGGATGGGCGAGACTACAGGCTGCCTTGAGCAGGTGGTGGGCGAAATACGCCTCGACTTAAATCCTGTTGATGCCGTAAAGCAGGGCGATGTCTGCTCGATTAAGGTTGAGGGAGGAGAGTGCCGCCGTGGGGATAAACTCTACAAGGAGGAGCTTAGATAGAGAGTTGTAAAAATGGCGAATTCTTGCGTTACCTTTGCCATAGAATGCTCACATACACTTTTAGTTACTACGCTTTATCGGGCTTTGCAACACATTGAAATTCATCCACTTTGACAACTCACAAGAGATCTGAGCCATAACCATAATAAAAACTAACCACTATGACACCACAACAGAGAGTTGCAACACTATTTGCAGAGCCAGAGTTTTGCCCTCAGAACTACAAGGGCGAGACAGATGAAAATGGTCTGCCGCACGGCGAGGGAGTGATGAGGTATGCCTTAAAGAGTACAGCCTATTGGCTTGGATATGCTGACTACGCAGTAGCTCCAAAGCGCTATGAGGGTGAGTGGAGTCATGGAGTAAGGAGTGGCAAGGGCAAGATGATATTCTATGCCGACAAGTGCCAGCACTACTCTTATGATGGGCAGTGGGTAGGTGGTCTGCCTGAGGGTAGCGGAGTTTTAAGGGTTATTGATGAGTATAATCGTGAGAGTAACAGCCCTTGCAACTTTGTCGCAGGACTTCGTGAGGGGGCTAATACGACTGTCGAGTTTGGCAAAACTATTGAGTGCGAGTGGAGGTCTGGCGTTAAGGAGGGTGCAGGCATCTGTACACTACCAAGTGGCGAGAAGTTTAGAGGAGTGTGGAACAACGACAACTTAGACCTTGAAAGCTGTGATTTTATGGAGATAACACACTCTCCGACTCTTATTGTTACACTCTACCAAGCAGGTTTTGACTATAAGCGCAGAGTTGTTGCGCTTGTTGAAGGTAGCTGTGGTGAGCATACTATCTGCGACTCGTTGCCTATTATTCGAGACAATGGCTTTAATGATGGCGAACCACTTATTGAGATTCTCGGTGTTGAGGATGTAGTGGTTAACTATCGCCTTGAGGCGGGCTACTCTGATAATAACACCCCGATTTTTGGCACTATTAAGGCTGGTGAGCATATTGAACATAAATATACCCATCAAGGTATGGCTACAATCTATGATGAAGATTACGACTTTGAGGTAATTCGTAGTGTTAAGATAATTTGTAAATAAAAAATATATAACTATGTTTAGCGCAACAACTTATACAGCTCGTCGAGCAGAGCTTTGCCGCCGAATTGGTGGTGGATTGATTCTTATCCCTGGAAATGGAGAGGCGTCATACAACTATCCAAACAATACATACCATTTCCGTCAGGATGGTACATTTCTCTACTATTTTGGCCTTAACTTGCCGCAGTTTTTTGGCGTTATAGATGCCGCAACGGGAGAGGCTACACTCTTTGGTGATGATGTTACGGTAGATGATATTATCTGGATGGGTCCACAGCCGACAGTAGTCGAGCTTGGGGCGCAGGTAGGTGTTGCGAGCACTATGCCGACCTCTGCTTTGGCTCAATTTGTTGCAACAGCAGTAGCAAGTGGTCAGAAGGTGCACTACTTGCCACCTTATCGTGGTAAGACTACACTTCAGCTCTGCTCACTGCTCGGCCTGACTCCTGAGCAACTTATGAAGGGCATGTCTGTTGATTTGATGTTTGCTGTGGCCCAGATGCGTGAGACAAAGAGCGCAGAGGAGATTGAGGCTCTTGAGCGTGCCTTCCATATCGGTTATGATATGCACACAACAGCAATGAAGATGTGCCGTGCAGGCGTTGTAGAGCGTGAGATTGCAGGCGCTATCGAGGGTATTGCACTCGGTCAAGGCGCAGGTATATCGTTTACCTCTATCGTTTCGCAGCATGGTGAGACTCTCCATAACCACAACTATAATGGCACTCTGGAGAATGGCCGTCTGTTGCTTGTCGATGCAGGTGCCGAGAGCGTGGAGAACTACTGCTCAGACCATACTCGTACATACCCTGTAAGCGGTAAGTTTACCGACAAACAGAGGGATATATATAATATAGTACTTGCTGCGCATCAGCTCTCACCGCAGAATATGCGTACCGGAGCTATGTATATGGAGGATGTGCACCGCAAGGCCCTTATCATCCTTGCCGAGGGCCTTCGTGGTGTAGGCCTTATCAATGGTAGTGCTGAGGATGCTGTAGCAGCTGGTGCGATGTACCTCTTTATGCCACACGGATTATCTCACGGCATGGGTATAGATGTTCACGACTGCGAGGCTATGGGCGAGCGTAGCTATGACTTTTCTGCCATTGCAGAGCGTGCTGCAGAGTCTGCAACATGTATCCATCGTGCAACATGGCGTCTGCGTGCAGGAACTGTTATGAGTAATGAACCGGGTATCTACTTCATCCCTGCCCTTATCGACAAGTCTCGTGCCGAGGGGCTTTATAAGGGCATTGTCAACTACGACAAGCTCGACAGTTATAGAGACTTTGGCGGCATTAGAATCGAGGATGATATTATTGTAACCGATAATGGAGGTCGTGTTATTGGTGGCGATAAGAAGATACCTGTAACAGTTGAGGAGCTCGAAGCGTTTTTATCGAGATAGTGGCGCATCTGCGACACATCCCTCATAGCCCCGAATGGGAAATACCGGCGTATGTACCATCCGTGTCTATTTCACGATGCACTGCATCTGCACCCCTCTGACGATAAAAAGTGCGTGAATTAAGGGTGTGCTTGAAAAAGAAAAAAGATGAAAAAACCACTTCTGATTTTTGCCACTCAGGGCGAAGCGGCGCCGATAAGGACTGCTCGTAGCGACCTTGACATTCGCATTTGTGGTGTCGGGCTTGTTGAGACGGCTGTCTCTGTGGCGGAGATTATTGCCCAGCAAAGACCTTCGCAGGTTGTTTTATGCGGTATTGCAGGGGCTTATAATAAGAGTTTAGCTATTGGCGAAGTTGTGTGCGTCTCCGAGGAGCGCACTCACTCTTTGCCTGCACTTTATCGTAAAAGTTACTCTGCCACACTCGCTTTGCCACTTAAAGCCGTTGTTTCTAACTCTGTCATGAGCGTTGGAGAGGCGGCAGATGGCGCAGAGATAGAGAATATGGAGGGGGCAGCGCTATTTGCCCTCTGTGCAAAGTATAACATCCCATGCGCCCAAATTCGAGCCATATCTAACTATGTGGATGATGCTCGTGAGCAGTGGGATATTGCCACTGCGCTCAAAGAGCTTACTGCAACTATAAACCGACTCTTCTGATGAAAAAACCACTTTCACTACATATCTCGCCCTGTCCTAACGACACCTTTGCCTTCGATGCCGTTATCAATCATCGCCTTGCTCACAACTTTGACCTTCAAGTGGAGTATAAAGATATTGAGGAACTTAACGAGGGTGTGCTGGCAGCTATCCCCGATATCTCAAAAATCAGCTACTCTGTCTATCCAAAGATAGCAGATACCTACGCTCTGCTCGATAGCGGCTCTGCACTTGGCCGAGGCAATGGACAACTGCTTGTGCGCCGCAAGGGGGAGCGCTCCCCAATCCGCAGAGTGTTAGTGCCTGGGCTCAATACTACAGCAAATGCCCTATTGATGCGTTATTTTCCGGATGTGGAGGTTACCCCGATGCTCTTCTCCTCTATTGCTCAGGCTTTGGAAGAGGGTCAGGCCGATGCAGGAGTGCTTATCCATGAGGGTCGCTTTGTCTATCAGCGTCGCAACCTCGAACTTGTAGCCGATTTGGGCAAATTGTGGGAGGCTGAGACCGATTTGCCACTCCCTTTGGGAGCAATAGTAATCAAGCGAGAGCTGGGAGATGCTCTACGCACTGAGTTTGAAAATCTGCTGAGAGACTCTGTTGACTATGCCTTCAAAAACCCGATGCAATCCAGAGCTTTTGTTTGTCAACATGCTCAAGAGCTTGAAGACGAGGTTATAAATAATCACATTGCACTCTTCGTTAATCAATATACAATTACTTTGGGAAGTGAGGGCCGAGAAGCAGTAAAAAGGCTCTTGGAGATTGATGTGTAGTGGTTTATGAAAAATTTTTAATATTTTTTTAATCCCTTGTAACTCTTCAATAGATAGACACTATAGAGGGTGTGGCATTAAAAATTGTTACTAAATACGGCTTAAAAATTACAATTTGTAATGAGCAATAAGACACCTTTGGTGCGGAAATGTGCCAAAGGATTTTGTTTTGAAAAAATTTATTTATATCTTGCACGTCAAATCGGTGTTTAAACGATAATTACGCCGTTTTTTACTATTAATTTATTAATTATTATTCATTAAATATTTATCAGTATGAAGAAATTTAGACTATTGCTTATCGTCGCTTCGTTACTGTTGCTCGTATGTCCATTTACAGCATGTACATCTTCAGACGAGCCTTGCGATTGCGAGTATTGTGTTGAGCCAACTATCTCTTTGACTGCAGGAGAGGTTACTGAGAACTCTATAACCTTTACCTTGACAGCAACTGGCGCAGACGATGTTTACTATTGGGTTTTGCCACAGGGTGCAGACGCTTCTGTTCTTGAGATTAATAAGGCAACTCTCCTTGATTCAAAGGTAGCAGAAACTCTTACTCAGGAGGTAACAGTAAGCAGCCTTGCCGCTTCATCATCTTATACTATTTATGCTTTGGCAAGCAACTTCGCTTACAACACCTATGCAGAGCCTTTGACAATGACAGTTGGTGTGGCTATTCCTTACCCTGTAGTAACTGTAGCTCTTGATGAGGAGGAGGTTTATGAGGATGCATTCCTTGCATTTGTAACTGTTGAGAACGCTCAGAAGGCTTCATGGCTCGTAGTTCCTAAATATACTGAGGGCGTAACTGCAGCTCAGGTTTTTGAGCAGGGCGTAGCTATTGAGGACTCTTTTGTTGGTGCTGACGGCGCTCCAGCTGAGATTGCTATCGTTGTTGAGGACCTTGTAGGTGGTACTTCTTATGACTTCTATGTAGCAGCTGAGAACCTTGGTAAGGTTACTTTGAGCCAGGTAGTATCTGTAACTACTCTTGCTCCTGAGGCTCCTGTTTTGGAGGTTTACTTCGATACTTTGATGTCTGGTACAGATATTAACTCAGTTCTCGGCCTCCCTGGAATGTGGATTACAATCTCTTCTTCTGCTACAGGTGATATGGCACAGTTGATGCTCTTCGACTTTGTTCAGTCTCCATACTCAGGCTTCTTGGCAGGTGATTACTATGCACTTTCAGGCTCTTTCGATGCAGGTACCATTCCTTCTGCAGCTTGTCTGCTTGCTGACCCAGGTTATACTCAGTTCTTGGTTGGCGGAAACCTCTATGCAGCAGTAGGCGATAAGGGCGTTGATGAGGATGGTAACCCTTACGGTGTTAATATAATGACAACAATGCCTGATGCAGATAACAACCTTATCAGTTTCAATATCCCAGTTGTTGACGAGACAGGTAAAGAGCTTCTCCTCGTAGGTCAGTACATGGGCCCTATGGGCTATCAGATTGCAGCAGCAGCTTATCCATTCAACCTTAACGATTGGCACTTTACTAACTTTACAAAGACAGTAGAGGGCAACACTGTAACCCTTAAGTCAACAAACAACAATGGCGACTTTATAATGGTTCTTCAGACCGAGGGTGGTGTTATCGATGGTGCTGCATTTACTGCCGGAGAGGGTGGTAACATGACAGGAGGTCATATATCTTACCTTGAGGGAGCTCCTGAGACCTTTGCATTTACAAGTGGACGAATATCATTTGAGAAGGTTGACGATAACGGCAACTATAAACTTATCGTATCAACTCGTGGCGGTGATTGGATTATGCAGGGCCAGAGCGTTTCTTACAAGATTGAAGCTTTGGAGTATGATATTACAATTACAGATGCACAGTAATTTGTAATTTGTCGTGATAGCGGGGTATCTACTTCCGCTAACCCAAATAAACAGCAAAGGGCCGTACGTCGAGTACAGCCCTTTGCTGTTTTTTGTGCCGAGCGTAGCTACTATAAATAAGTATGGTCAATAAGTGTTTAAATGTTGCATAACCCATTTAATTTTGGTATTTTTGTATCTCTAATAACATGAGGTTACTTTATGAAACATAGGGTCGTGTCTCTTTTCTCAGGTTGTGGTGGTATGGATATTGGTTTTGAAGGCAATTTCAAATGCTTGAAAAAGTCAATCAACACAGCTATTCACCCAGATTGGATAAAGGAAGATTACGGAGAATGGGTGTTATTAGAGCCAACCATCTTTGATACTATTTTTGCGAACGATATTAGGAGCGATGCAAAGTTGGCATGGTCAAATTACTATGCAAATAGGAAACCAAATGCATCTAATATATATCATCTAGCCAGCATAGTGGATATAGTCAAAAAGGCGTACCAAGGACAAAATATTTTTCCTAAAAATGTTGATATTGTAACTGGAGGTTTTCCATGTCAAGATTTCTCTATAGCAGGAAAACGTCGAGGTTTTGATTCGCAAAAGAGTCATACAGGAGAGAAATTAGAGGCATCCGAACCCTCTATTGAGAGTAGAGGACAACTTTATATATGGATGCGAGATGTAATATCAATAACCAAACCAAAACTATTTATTGCTGAGAATGTTAAGGGACTAACAGATTTGGCAGATGTAAAGAAAGTCATTGAGCATGATTTTGCTAATGCGGCTAATGGTGGATATATTGTAGTTCCGGCAAGAGTGTTGTATGCAGCAGAATATGGCGTTCCTCAATCAAGAAGTCGTGTAATATTCTTTGGCTTTAAAAAGAGCGCATTAAGGAAGAAGGCTTTAGATGCACTTACACGAAGTATTATCCCTATTCAATATGATCCATATCCAGAACCGACTCATGGCACGGAAGATATGCCGTATGTTACTTGTTCTGATGCATTTATTGGGTTGGACGAGCCTAATGTCTCAAAAGATCCTTCACAGCAAAAATATTCAAAAGCAAAATATATGGGGACGCATTGTCAGGGCCAAACAGAGATTAAACTTGATTCAATAGCCCCAACTATTAGGTCTGAGCACCATGGGAATATAGAATATCGTAGGCTTTCTTTAGAGCATAATGGTAAATATAAGGGTGAACTTCAATCGGGATTGAGTGAAAGAAGGTTGTCTGTTAGAGAGTGTGCTAGAATTCAAACATTCCCAGATGATTATGAATTTATATTGCCCAAAACACCCGACCATGCATCTTTAAGTTCAAGTGATGCGTATAAAATTATAGGCAATGCTGTTCCGTGTGTATTGGCATACAATATTGCAAAAAATATAGAGAAAAAGTGGGATTTATATTTTAAGAAATGATAATTGCAGAGAACCCCAAACCCTCCTTAGATGAGTTTAAGGCGCTAATGGCTCGGATAGATGTAGTGCTGAATAATTGCGCTTTATCTAATGCCTCGTATTTCTTAACTAGAGGTGGCACAAGCCTAGAAGAGGATGTTAGAGATGTAGCTATGGAATGTTCCAAAAATACCAAATTTGAAGGTTCTATTCACTTAGTATCAGGTGCTACATTTCCGGATATTGTTGCTGCTAAGTATTATGGAATAGAGGTTAAAAGCACAACATCTAATCATTGGAAGACAATTGGAAATTCTATTTTAGAAACCACTCGTATTTCAGATGTGGAACGAATATTCTTGACTTTTGGTAAGTTAAGTAATCCAGTGTCTTTCATATCTCGTCCTTATGAAGAGTGTCTTTCGGGTATAGCAGTTACCCATTACCCGCGTTACCAAATTGACATGTCATTAGGAAAGGGAGAAACTATCTTTGATAAGATGGGAGTCTCTTATGATGAATTGAGGTCGATGAATAACCCCGTTACTCCTGTTGCTCAATATTATAAGTCCAAACTCAAGCAAGGTGAATCTTTATGGTGGGCAGGAGACCGAGTAGAGGCAGAGGTCCCAGCAATGGTTAGATTGTGGAGGAGTTTGTCTGCTGTTGAAAAAGATGAATTAGAGGCTTCAATTTATGTTTATTTCCCAGAAACCATCTTATCAAGTAGTCAGTATAAATACGATAGGGCTACATTGTGGTTAGCAACGCAGAAGAGTGTGATTAATGCCAATGTTCGTGATTCTTTTTCTGCGGGCGGCAGAAGCCCTATGGAAACAGTAGATGGTCGATATATTGAAATGTCAGCTGTGTTTAGAAAGATAGCTGAACATAAAAAACTAATAGTAGATATTTTAACTACAGAACCAAGTGAATTACTTTGCGAAAATTGGATGACAGCAATCAAGCCAAATAGAATAGCTCAGTGGATAGATTTAGTGATTAGTGAAACTTCTGATATCTCTAAAAGGGCTGATGCAAAGTCTGTTTTAGAGCAGATATTCTATGATTGCAACCCGCAATAAGTTTTTCTTTTGTTTGTAATAGCTGCTATGCTATCCCAACACGTTACAGCGGGGCAGTACTCGGTAGTTCAGAAAGCAAAAAAAATATCGGATACTCTTTAGAGCATCCGATATTTTTATCAGTATTGATTGATTACTCAGCCTTACCGTCAGAGCCAAGAACGTTTACGATCTTGTGGATGTACTGCTTCTTCATATTCTCACGAGCAGGACCTAGGTACTTACGTGGGTCGAACTCAGCTGGCTTTGTTGCGAATACCTCACGGATTGCAGCGGTCATTGCGAGACGAGAGTCAGAGTCGATGTTGATTTTGCAAACTGCGCTCTCTGCTGCCTTACGGAGCTGAGACTCTGGAATACCTACTGCAGCCTTAAGTGCGCCGCCATACTTGTTGATAGTCTCAACCTCCTCCTGTGGTACAGAAGAAGAGCCGTGGAGAACGATAGGGAAGCCTGGAAGCTCCTTCTCGATAGCCTCAAGAACGTCGAATGCCAATGGTGGTGGTACAAGACGGCCTGTCTCTGGGTCGAGAGTACACTGCTCTGGAGTGAACTTGTAAGCACCGTGTGAAGTACCGATAGAGATAGCGAGGCTATCGCAGCCGGTCTTAGTTACGAAGTCAACAACCTCCTCAGGCTTAGTGTAGTGGCTCTCCTCAGCGCAAACCTCATCCTCAACACCTGCAAGAACGCCGAGCTCGCCCTCTACAGTTACGTCGAACTGGTGTGCGTAGTCAACAACCTTCTTTGTAAGTGCTACGTTCTCCTCATATGGGAGGTGTGAACCGTCAATCATTACAGAAGAGAATCCCATGTCGATACAGCTCTTGCAAGTCTCGAAGCTATCACCGTGGTCGAGGTGAAGAACGATCTGTGGCTTCTCCCAACCGAGCTCCTTAGCATACTCAACAGCACCCTCTGCCATGTAGCGGAGAAGAGTCTGGTTAGCGTAGTTACGAGCACCCTTTGATACCTGAAGGATTACAGGCGACTTTGTCTCAGCAGCAGCCATGATAATTGCCTGCAACTGCTCCATGTTGTTGAAGTTGAATGCAGGTACAGCGTAGCCACCGTCAATTGCCTTTGCAAACATCTCACGAGTGTTTACAAGACCAAGTTCCTTATAAGAAATCATAATTGTTTGATTTTTATGGTTAATTAAAAATGTTTGTTCGCTTTTTCCGTGCCAAAATTACAAAATATTTCGGAATATTTACCATTTAAAAGATTAAATTCCACACAAATACTATGCTAAGTAGTATTGGAGCGACCCATTTGAGGGTAAATAGCAGCACAGAGAAGAATTTGGCACGCAGAGCACCGTAGTTTGATATCTGCTCTCTGAATATTTTTTTGTCGAAGACCCAGCCTGCAAAAACGGCTGTCAGCAGACCTCCGACAGGCATCAGCACATCGGCTGTAATGGAGTCGAATGCGCCGAAAAACCACTCCCACTTAAGGCAGACAACAGAAAGAGCGAGTGTAGCTATAGATGTAATGATTGCGGCATTTTTGCGCTCTACATTGTGGTTTTCCTGCAGGTATTGTGTAATTACCTCGTGGAACGAGATTGTCGAGGTGAGGGCAGCCAAAGCTACGAGCAAGAAGAATATTGCCGACCAAAACTGAGAGCCTGCCATCTCGGCAAAGATAAACGGCAGAGTCTCAAAGAGCAGTGTCGGGCCTGCAGTTGGCTCAAGGCCCTCAACGCTAAACACGGCAGGGAAGATGACCATGCCTGAGAGCATTGCCACAAAGAAGGTCATCAGACTCACTGAGAATGATGTTTTTGACAGATTTGTACCCTCTTTGAAGTATGAAGAGTAGGCAATCATACATCCAAGGCCGATAGAGAGTGAGAAGAATGCCTGACCTATTGCGCTAATTATCGTGCGGATAGAGAAGGCCTTGCCAAAGTCGGGAGTAAAGAGGAAGCGGTAGCCCTCTTTTGCTCCGGGCATAACTGCAGAGTGGAGGACAAGCACAATGAGCATTATGAGCAGTATCGGCATCACTATTTTCGATATTCGCTCAAGGCCCTTCTGCACGCCCATTGCCACTACAAGGTGGGTGAGCAATATAAAGAGCACAGTATATAAAGGCTCCTTCCACGATGCGGTAAATGCCACAAAGTGCTCATGGAAATTTGTTGTCAAGTATAGTGAGCCGTCAATAGAGCTGACAAAATAGTCTAACGACCAGCCGGCAACGATATAGTAAAATCCTGAGATAAGTAACGATACGATGATACTGTTATAGCCCAGCCATTTCCAGCGTGGGGATAGTTGATTGTATGCCTTTACGGGGCTTTTGCGGGTATAAGTGCCGATAGAAAACTCGGCAAGCATAACCGGAATACCGACAATCAGCATACTTAATAGATAGACAAGAAGAAAGGCTCCACCGCCATTCTCGCCTGTCATATATGGGAAGCGCCAGATGCTTCCAAGACCAATTGCACTACCTGCGGCAACAAGAATTGCTCCAATCTTGCTGCCAAATGAATCTCTGTTGCTCATAACCTAAAAATATTATCGGGTTGCGCAGAGCGTAACGCTCACACGTCTAACCTTTCCTCCCAATGGAGGCGCAATCTTTACCACTGTGCACTCGACAGAGACTATCTGTTCGAAGTGCTCCATTAAGGCCTCATTTATACTCTGGGCAACGCACTCGATAGTTCGTCTTGTTGTTGCCATAACCGTACGGACAATCTGATAGACTGTAAGGTAGTTGACCGCCTTTGTAACATCATCACTCTCTGCCACCTGCCCAAGTGGTGTTTTAATTGAGAGCGACACCTCAAAATGGCTGCCGGAGAGCTGTTCGAGGTCATAACAACCGTGAAAGGCATGGAACTCCATGCCTTCAAGGTTGATTGTATATAGTGTGTTACTACTCATTGACAGTTATCAAATAGTAGTTCTTCTTACCCTTCTGGACAAGCAGATACTTGCCGGCAATAAGACTCTCTGCGCTCACTGTTGCTGCGATGTTTGTAACCTTCTCCTTGTTGAGCGACACGCCACCGCCCTGAATCATCTTGCGGCACTCGCCCTTTGAAGGGAAGATAGAGGTCTTCTCTGCACAGAGGTCGATAAATGAGCAACCGAGGTCGGCAGCTGAAATCTCAAACTGAGGCACACCCTCAAATACCTGAAGCAGGGTCTGCTCGTCGAGACTCTTCAGAGCCTCTGAAGTGGCCTGACCAAAGAGAATACCTGAAGCCTCTACAGCTTTTTTGTACTCCTCTTCAGAGTGAATCATTGTTGTAACCTCCTGAGCAAGACGCTTTTGGAGTACTCGCAAGTGCGGAGCCTGCTCATGTTCGGCAATAAGAGCCTCTACGGTCTGACGGTCGAGGAGTGTGAAGATTTTGATATAACGCTTTGCATCGTCGTCAGATACATTGAGCCAGAACTGATAGAACTTGTAAGGAGAGGTGTATCTTGCGTCGAGCCATACGTTACCACTCTCAGTCTTACCAAACTTTGTGCCGTCGGCCTTTGTAATAAGAGGGCATGTGATAGCGAAAGCCTCAGCCTCAGAGCCGAGTTTACGACGGATAAGCTCAGTGCCTGTTGTGATGTTACCCCATTGGTCTGCGCCACCGAGCTGAACCTTACAGTTCATAGTCTGGTAGAGGTGCAAAAAGTCGTAACCCTGAAGGAGCTGATATGTAAACTCAGTAAAAGACATACCGTCGCCCTCGCCGTTGAAACGCTTCTTTACAGAGTCCTTTGCCATCATGTAGTTAACAGTGATGCACTTACCAATCTCACGAGCAAAGTCGAGGAACGAGAACTGCTTCATCCAGTCGTAGTTGTTTACAAGCACGGCTGCATTCTCAGCATCAGAGTCAAAGTCGATAAGGCGAGCCAGCTGAGCCTTGATAGCCTCCTGGTTGTGGCGCAAAGCGGCCTCGTCGAGCAGGTTACGCTCCTGAGACTTACCACTTGGGTCGCCAATCATACCTGTTGCTCCACCTACGAGTGCTACAGGACGGTGTCCGCACATCTGAAGGTGCTTGAGAATCATCACACCTACAAGGTGTCCGATATGAAGAGAGTCTGCAGTAGGGTCGATACCCAGATATGCAGTTGTCATCTCCTTTTCCAATTGTTCTTCAGCTCCCGGCATGATAGTATGAATCATACCACGCCATGTGAGCTCTTCTACAAAATTCTTTCTTGCCATAATGTTATATATTTTTCTAATCCTATTCTATTAATCGGCCTCTAAGTCTAAGGCCTCAACAATTTTGCTAAATAGCGGAGAGCAGCCAGCAATATGTTCCAATCTGTCCTCCAACTTTACCGGACGGGTCTTAACCTCTATCTCGTTGAGGATAATCTCCATCTCTAATGAACCGTTAATCTGAGCTGTCTCGGCTATAAGGTCGAGGATTTGGCTGCGGTTGTTCTTTAAATCGTCAGCCAGGGTCTGCACGGGTACCTCTACAGTGAGTTTATTGCCTGAAATTGTCATCTTGTCAAAGGCCATGTTCAGGCGAGGGTGCAACTCCAAAATGGTCGCAACAAAACGCTCTTTTGTTGCCAATAGCTTCTCTTCGCTCTTCGGGTCGAGGTGTATGTCTGTCTGCTGGTCGCCATCTTTGACAACGGAGACAGATTTGAGTAGCGATGTTATTGAGCCGGAGCCAAACGGATTTTGACTTGCAGGCTTTCTGCCACCTCCCGAAACCACAACACCCCCTTGTGGAGGGATAGCGCTTGGAGATAAGAGTGTCTCTGTTTGTGGCTCAACCTTAGCTTGAGGGGCCTGAGTTGTTCTTGCTTGAGTAGGCTCTACTGCCGTTGGTTGAGGCTGTGGAACTGTAACGCTCTGATTTACAGGGTTTTTGTTCTCGTCAAGGTTTGGTAGCGGATAGCTCTGCTGCTCAGGGAGAATCAGATCATCGTTTTTTTTTTGACCGATGGCTGCAATCTTCATCAAAGCAAGCTCTACAAGCAGACGCTGGTTTGAGGTCGTTCTGAGGCGTGAGTCGGTCTCAGATAGCAGAGAGATTGCGCCAAAGAGGAATGAAGTATCGCAAACCTGTGCTTGGCGGGTATATCTGTCAAGCAGAGTGCCTGTATATTCGATAAGAGTTACTGCAGGACCCTTTGCTACCAATAAATCTCGCATGTGCTGGCCCAAACCCTGTATAAATATCTGACCGGAAAACCCTTTTGCAAGTACAGTGTCGAACTCTAACAACGCATTTACATAATCTCCGCCGATAAGTAGCTCTGTAAAGCGGAAATATGTGTCGTAGTCAAGCACATTAAGGGTCTTGGCAACGGTTTTGTACTCTAAGTTGGCACCGCAGAAAGAGACAGCCTTGTCAAACATCGACAGAGCATCTCGCATACCTCCGTCAGCCTTCTGAGCGATGAGGTTCAGAGACTCTTCGTCAGCTGTAACGCCCTCACTTTGAGCGATATATCTAAGATACTCTACAGCATCTTCCACACGAATACGATTAAAGTCGTAAATCTGACAACGGGAGAGGATAGTAGGTATAATCTTGTGTTTTTCAGTTGTTGCGAGGATGAAAATGGCGTGCTGTGGTGGCTCCTCAAGGGTCTTAAGGAAGGCGTTGAATGCAGCCTGAGAGAGCATGTGTACCTCGTCGATAATAAAGACTGAGTAGTGTCCGATTTGTGGAATTACTCTCACCTGCTCTATGAGGTTTCTAATATCCTCAACAGAGTTGTTTGATGCCGCATCGAGCTCATGGATGTTCAGTGAACGCCCCTCATTAAACGAGCGACAAGAGTCGCACTCGTTACACGCCTCTGACCCATTTGGGTTGAGGCAATTTATAGCCTTTGCAAAGATACGTGCGCATGTTGTCTTTCCAACGCCTCGTGGACCGCAAAATAGGTAGGCGTGAGCCAACTGATTGCGCTCAATTGCATTCTTGAGGGTTGAAGTAATATGTTTCTGCCCGACTACCGAAGCGAAGGTGGCAGGACGATATTTCCTTGCAGATACTACAAACTGTTCCATATTGGCGACAAAGGTAGCAAAATTTTCAAAAAAAACTGTCTCTTTGACGGATATTTGTCAAAATGTCCTGCCATTTTTGTTTGGCAACATAATTGAGGAGATACAAGCGTAACAAAAAAGTGAAAAATATGAACATCAACTCGTTAACAATCAAAGCGCAGCAAGCCCTGCAAAGTGCTGTGGCATTGGCGCAAAAGTCGGGTCAGCAGGCTGTAGAGCCGCTGCACCTGCTCTCAGTTTTAGTTGCCGAGGATGAGACGCTCGGCACATATCTGCTCTCCAGGGTTGCAGTAGGGGTGCCACAACTCAGAGCTGCTGTAAAGGGTGCAGTGGAGAGACTGCCAAAGGTGTCGGGAGGAGTAGAGAGTTACTTCTCGGCTGATACGACAAAAGTTATTCAGCGTGCAGTCGATTTTACGAAGAAATTTAATGATAAATATGCCTCTGTCGAACACCTGCTTTTGGCGCTTGTTGCTCAGCGTGGTCCTGCCTCAGAGATTTTAAAGTCGCATGGAGCAACCGAGAACGAGCTTATCGAGGCTATTCGCCAATTCCGTAAGGGCTCTACAGTCGATAGTCAGACCTCGGAGAAGGAGTTTGACGCACTTGGTAAGTATGCCATCAACCTCAATCAGATGGCACGCTCAGGCAAACTCGACCCTGTAATTGGCCGAGATGAGGAGTGCCGACGAGTGCTTCAGATACTCTCTCGAAGGACTAAAAACAATCCTATTCTTGTCGGCGAGGCGGGTGTAGGAAAGACCGCCATTGCCGAGGGTATTGCTCACCGTATTGTAGATGGTGATGTGCCTGAGACCTTGCGTAGCAAGCAGATATTCTCGCTCGATATGGGAGCCTTGATTGCGGGAGCTAAGTATCAAGGCGAGTTTGAGGAGCGATTAAAGGCGGTTGTGGAGGAGGTAATAGCCTCCGATGGAGAGATACTCCTCTTTATAGATGAGATTCATACCCTTGTAGGTGCGGGTAAGACAAGCGGAGCTATGGATGCGGCCAACATCCTCAAGCCGGCCCTTGCCCGAGGTCAACTGCGTACTATCGGAGCCACAACGTTGGATGAGTTTCAGAAGTACTTTGAGCAGGATAAGGCCCTTGAGCGTCGTTTCCAGAAGGTGATGGTCGATGAGCCGTCGGTAGAGGATGCCGTCTCTATCCTTCGAGGTCTTAAGGAGCGTTATGAGGGACATCACCACGTTAGAATTAAGGATGAGGCTATCGTTGCAGCTGTAGAGCTGAGCCACCGATATATAACCTCCCGTTTTCTGCCCGATAAGGCCATTGACCTTGTTGATGAGGCAGCCTCTAAGTTGCGCCTTGAGATGAACTCTGTCCCTGAGGAGATAGATACCCTTACTCGCCGTATCCGCCAGCTCGAAATTGAGCGTGAGGCAATTCGTCGTGAGGGGGATAAACAGCGTATTGAGAGCCTTGAGCGTGAGATTGAGGAGCAGAGAGCCAAGGAGTCGTCAATGAGAGCTAAGTGGCAGGGCGAGAGGGATATCCTTACCCGCATGCAGCAGAATAAACAGGATATAGAGCGCCTAAAGGTTGAGGCTGACCAGGCGGAGCGAGAGGGTAACTATGGCATGGTTGCCGAGATTCGCTATGGTAAGATTGTTGAGCACCAGAAGACCATTGCCGCCCTGCAAGATGAGCTTGATGCTGCAACAGCCTCAGGGCAGATGATAAAGGAGGAGGTTGATGCTGAGGATATTGCCGAGGTTGTCTCTCGCTGGACGGGTGTTCCGGTGGCTCGTATGCTTGCCTCGGAGCGTGAGAAACTGCTCTATATGGAGACAGAACTTCATCATCGTGTAGTTGGACAGCAGAGGGCTATTGCTGCCGTCTCGGATGCTGTACGTCGCTCTCGTGCAGGGTTGAGCGACCCGAAGCGACCTATCGGCTCGTTTATCTTCCTCGGCACAACAGGTGTGGGTAAGACTGAGCTTGCCAAGGCTTTGGCAGAGTTCCTATTTAACGATGAGAATATGATTACCCGTATTGATATGAGCGAGTATCAAGAGCGTCATGCTGTCTCTCGTCTTGTAGGAGCGCCTCCGGGATATGTTGGTTACGATGAGGGTGGTCAGCTCACTGAGGCGGTGCGCCGTAAGCCATACTCTGTTGTACTGCTTGACGAGATAGAGAAGGCACATCCCGACGTGTTCAATATCCTTTTGCAGGTACTTGATGATGGCCGACTGACAGATAATAAGGGTAGAACAGTCGATTTTCGCAATACCATTATCATCATGACCTCCAATATGGGCTCACATTTAATTCAAGAGGCTTTTAGCCGTGAACTATCAGATAATAAGTCGCTCTCGGAGCAGAGCATAGATAGGGTTCAGAGCCAAGTTGTGGAGCTGTTGAAGGAGCAACTGAAACCTGAGTTTTTAAACCGTATAGATGAGATTGTGATGTTTGAGCCTCTGACAAAGGAGAATATCGAGACAATCGTAGATATGCAGATGAACTCTATCCGTAAGATGTTGTCTCATAACGGTATAACTCTTAACTATACTGAGCAGGCCAGAGCGTGGATTGCCTCTATGGGCTACGATGTAGTGTATGGAGCTCGCCCTGTAAAGCGAGTTATTCAGCGCCAAATTGTCAGTGAGTTGTCAAAACGAATTCTTGCTGGAAAGGTTGACCGTCAGCAGCCGATAACAATTTCGGTTGAGGATAATAATCTCCATTTTTCAAACTGAAAGTAACAATTCGAAACTTCAATTGATATTAAATGGAAATAATTTGTGGTAAATTGGATGGTGATAGGTGCTAAAAGTTAAAAAAAAGGTAAATAAACGCAAAAATATTCGCTCAAAAAATATTTACGAAATAGGGTTGATTACACTTTTGTATCGTTTATACCCCTAAATAAACCGTTCACAGAGGAATTTTAACCGATTACCACCATTTTTGCCATTTTTTCACCTTATAATTTGGAAGTTGGCAATATTTGTAATACTTTTGCAATCGAATTGAGATAGTAAGATCTTCTCAAGATAGGTTTTTAGGTTAGGTTTAGAGACTGCACTTCGTACAATACGAAGTGCAGTTTTGATTTATACCTTTTGGCACAATCTACAATGTATGTTCTATAAGGATTTTAATGCCCATCAGCACCAGCAACACTCCACCCATAAACTCAGCCTTCGACTTGTATCGACTGCCAAAGATGTTGCCTATATATACTCCTAAGAGTGAGAGTATTAGTGTTGTAGTACCTATAATTGATACGGCTGGCAGAATATCCACCTTTATAAAGGCAAAAGAGACACCTACAGCAAGTGCATCTATGCTTGTTGCAATGGCAAGTGGAAGCATGGCACGAGGTGAAAAGTTGCCGTCATTTTTATCGTCATCGTGTGAGAAAGAGTCGTGAATCATGTTAAATCCGATTGCGCCGAGCAGAAAAAAGGCAATCCAATGGTCCACGCTCTCCACAAAATCAGAGAAACTCACTCCGCAGAAAAAGCCTACTAAAGGCATCAGCGCCTGAAAAACGCCAAACCATACGCCTGTCTTTAGAGCTTGTCGAGGCTCCACCTTTGCCACAGACAGACCCTTGCCTATTGCTACTGCAAAGGCATCCATCGACAGGCCGACTGCTATCAAAAATAGTTCTACATGAGTCATAACAGCTACAAAAGTAATAGTTTTTTTGACAAGATGCGAAAATAAGGAGTTGTTTAAAATAGTTTTACAAACAAATTTAACAACTTCTAATAAAAATGAGACCTATTGAATATCCTAAATTTGTTTTTACACGTTTTTTTGACTATCTTTGTATGTTTATTGTGCAATCATAACTAAATTAATTATATAACTATGGCTGAGTTTATCTATCAAGAGCCGCTCCCAATAGAGCGCGACAAGACTGAGTATCGTCTGCTTACAAAAGATTATGTAAAAGTTGTAGAGTGCGACGGTAGAAAAATTTTGAAGGTTGACCCTAAGGGTTTGGAGCTCCTTGCTAAGGAGGCTTACACAGACGTATCATTCTATTTGCGTTCTTCACATCTTCAGAAGCTTCGCAACATTCTTGAGGATGCTGAGGCAACAGATAATGATAAGTTTGTGGCATATACAATGCTTATGAACTCATGCGTTGCTGCTGAGGGTGAGCTGCCAACATGTCAGGATACAGGTACAGCTATCTGCGTGGCACACAAGGGCGAGGATGTATATACAGGCGTTGAGGATGCTGAGTATATCTCTCGTGGTGCATACCAAACATACGCAGAGCGTAACCTCCGCTACTCACAGGTAGTCCCTATCACAATGACCGACGAGCATAACTCAGGCACTAACCTCCCTGCACAGATTGACATCTATGGTGGTCATCCGGGTATGGAGTATGAGTTCCTCTTCATCACAAAGGGCGGTGGCTCAGCAAATAAGACCTTCCTTTATCAGCAGACTAAGGCTCTTCTTAACGAGGAGTCGCTTGTAAAGTTCTTCAAGGAGCATATCAAGGATCTTGGCACCTCTGCTTGTCCTCCATATCACCTTGCAGTTTGTATCGGTGGTACCTCTGCCGAGATGTGTCTTGCAACTGTAAAGAAGGCCTCTGCAGGTTATCTTGACGAGCTTCCAACTTCAGGAAACGAGGGTGGCCGTTGCTTCCGAGACCTGGAGTGGGAGGAGAAGATATTGAAGATTTGCCAGGATATGGGTATCGGCGCACAGTTTGGCGGTAAGTACCTTGTTCACGATGTTCGTGTTATCCGTGCACCTCGCCATGCAGCCTCTTGCCCTGTAGCAATCGGTGTTAGCTGCTCTGCAGACCGTAATATCAAGGCTAAGATTACCCCTGAGGGTATCTTTATCGAGCAGCTTGAGAAGAACCCAGCACGCTTCCTCCCTGAGCAGGCCCCTGCAATGTCTCCTGCAGTTGATATCGACCTTGACGAGGGTATGGATAAGGTTCGTGCTATCCTTACCAAGTATCCTATCAAGACCCGCCTTAACCTTAAGGGTACACTTATCGTAGCTCGTGATATTGCTCACGCACGCATCAAGCAGATGCTCGACGAGGGTAAGCCAATGCCGGACTACTTCAAGAATCACCCTGTATATTACGCAGGACCGGCTAAGACCCCTGCAGGTATGGCTTCAGGCTCATTTGGCCCTACTACCGCAGGCCGTATGGACCCTTACGTTGATTTGTTCCAGAGCGTTGGTGGCTCAATGGTAATGGTTGCAAAGGGTAACCGTTCTAAGGCCGTTACCGATGCTTGTAAGGCTCACGGTGGCTTCTACCTCGGCTCTATTGGTGGCCCTGCCGCTATCCTTGCAAAGAACTCTATCAAGAGCGTTGAGGTCGTTGACTTCCCAGAGCTCGGCATGGAGGCAGTCCGCAAGATTTACGTTGAGAACTTCCCTGCATTCATCATCGTAGATGATAAGGGTAATGATTTCTTTGCAGATTTTGCACATTAAATTGATTTATAAGGGGTGTTTACTTCCTCTACTTTATTCTCCGCAATGGGCAGTACAGAAGTACAGCCCATCGCAGAGAATCGCAGCGAGAGTTGTAAACCCCTCCTTAAAATGCAATTTAATTAGGTGGTAAGTACAGCCCATTGCGGACAATTTTGCCGAGCGGCAGCAAAATTCCTCCTAAAATGCAATCTAAGTGGGGTGGGGTACAGCTTTTTGGTTTGAAAAGTGCTGAGTGTTGTAAACCATGCTCACAGTACAATTTAAGGGGTTGGGGATAACCTGCACCCACATACAATTGTTCTTCTATCCGCCTATGGCGGATTTCTTCTGTTAAGTCAATGGCTAATAGTTAATAGCCAATGGCAATAAAACTGTATTTTATTCGTTTCCAATATATGGGAAAGAGAGTTTTAACAATATTTACAGCAATTTTTGTCTTTTTTACGGCCTTTGCTGAGGAGAAGGTCCTTTTTGAGACAAATGCACCAATGATTGTCTCAGCTTCGGAGGCTTTTCGTATTGAGTTTACGCTCAATGCCAAGCCCGATGACAAATCTTTTGTAGCTCCCTCTTTTGAGGGGTTCAATGTTCTTGCCGGCCCGTCGGTGTCGCACGGCTCTTCGATGCAGATTATCAATGGCAGTGTAACAAAGAGTTTTAGTTATACTATCAGCTATGTTCTGCAGGCAGAGCGTAGTGGTGAGATAACTATCGGTGTGGCGACTATAGCTGTCGATGGAAAGAACTACAAAACCCGCCCGATGCCTATTGAGGTTAGAGATGGTGGGGCAGCACAGCCGCAGCAACAGCACCATCAGAGCGATGAGCAGTCTCTTGAGCAGCGAGCAGCCAATCAGTTGGCGGCAGATGATTTGATGTTGCGCCTTGTCGCCTCTCGCTCGTCGGTATATAAGGGCGAGGCTGTGCGTGCAACCCTTAAGCTCTACAGCCGTGTAAATGTAGTGGGCTCCGAGGGGGCGAAGATGCCGAGTTTCAATGGCTTCTGGAGTCAGCAACTTGAGACTGAGCAGGGTCCGTTCCGTGAGACTCTGAATGGTAAGGTCTATGATGCCTATAATCTTGGCGAGTATATCCTCTACCCTCAGCAGAGTGGACGCCTTACTATAGAGCCAGCAAAGATGACAATCGTTGTGCAGATGTTTGTCAGAAACAACCGCCCTCGCAACTCCTTCTTCGACAATACGCATGATATTTACAATCTGCGACGAGAACTCTTATCTCCGACTGTTACCATTGATGTAAAACCCTTCCCAACACCTGTTCCTCAGTCATTTACAGGTGCTGTGGGTAAATATACCCTTGAGGCAAATCTCTCTTCGTCTCAGATTGCAGCCAATTCGGCAGCCAACATTGATTTGAGGGTCTCAGGTAGTGGAAATATCGGATTTATTCAATCTCCGAAGCTCAACCTGCCTACCTCTTTTGAACTTTATGATATAAAGTCAACCGAGCAGATTCGCACTACCGCTACAGGTAGTATTGGCTATCGTCGTTTTGAGTATCCATTTATTGCTCGTGCCGAGGGCGACTATACAATAGCTCCTATAGAGTTTACATACTTCAACCCTGAGACGGGCAAGTATGTAACCCTCACATCAGAGAGCTTTGCAATCTCTGTAGCTCCGGATAAGAGTAGCTCTTCAGCCTCTCATGCCGTCTCTACAATTGTCGGCAAGGAGGATGTCAAGTTGCTTGGTAACGATATCCGTTTTATCAAGCTCTCTCGCCCGACGTTGCATAGTGTTGTCTCTCCGCTTGTTCTCTCGCCACTCTACTTTGTTATTGTGGTGCTGATGCTCTTGGTGGCTGCCATTCTCTACTTTGTCTTGCGTAAGCGTATCCGTGATAGTCGCAATATAGCTCTTGTCAAGGGTCGTCGAGCAAATAAGGTGGCGGTACAGCGTTTCCGTATGGCACAGAAGTATATGGCAGAGTATAATCGCCATGCCTTCTATGAGGAGATGCTAAGAGCTTTGTGGGGCTATATCTCAGATAGGTTCAACATCCCTGTTGCAGACCTTACAAAGGAGAGCATCCGTGAGGAGCTCACTCGTCGAGGTGCAACAGAGCAGGCTCGAGAGGTTATTGCCATCATCTCACTTTGTGAGGAGGCTCAGTATTCGCCTGTAGAGTCGGCAACCATGGATGAGATATACTCTCAGGGTATAGATATTGTCTCTAAAATAGAATCGGTAGTAAAAAAGTAGAGTTATGAGATATATTGTTTTAACTATAATTGCCTGCCTGACTACAACGCTTGCTATGGCTCAAAGCGATACTACAGTTGTTACTCAGACTCCCAATAGTGTTGAGATAGATAATAACACTCTGTGGCAGAGTGGCAATCAGGCATATATTGATGCCGACTACCATAGGGCTATCAGCTGTTACTCGGCTATAGAGAACAGAGGCTACTACTCTGCAAAGCTCTACTACAATCTGGGCAATGCCTACTTTAAGCTCTCAGATTTGGGCCATGCCATTCTCTACTACAATCGTGCTCTGAAGGTCTCTCCTTCTATGGAGGATGCACGTTATAATTTGACTATTGCAGAGGGCATGACAAAGGATAAGATTGCCGTAGTGCCGGAGTTTTTCCTCAATCGCTGGATAAAGACCATCCATAGCTCTATAAGCTGCACGGCGTGGAGCGTAATTTCGCTTGTTCTGTTGGGTGTGCTGCTTTGTGGGCTACTACTCTTCCTGCTTGCAGGACAGATAAGAGTTCGCAAAACAGGTTTCTATTTGGCACTAAACTCTCTTTTGTTCTTCGTCGCAACTACAGCCTTTGCTATTGCAGAGAGAGAGGATATACTCAATCGTAATCAGGCCATTGTAATCTCCTCGGCAATCTCTGTTAAGAGCTCTCCGGATAGTTCGGCAACCGACCTGTTTGTGCTCCATGAGGGAACAAAGACCACAATCTCCTCTCAAGTTGATGGTTGGTGTGAGATTACTATTGCCGACGGAAAGAAGGGATGGACAGAGTGCTCACACTTGGAGAGAATATAATCTGCTATTGACATGTCGAGACTGCTTGATAATATCGTAAGTGAGCTCAATCGACTGCCTGGGGTGGGTCGTCGTACGGCGTTGCGCCTTGCTATGCACATTCTGAAGATGGAGAGTGAGGATGTGGCCGCTATGACCCAGAGTATAGATGACTTTAGAACCCATATCTGCCATTGTGCCCGTTGTGGAAATCTCTCCGATACGGAGGTGTGCGAGATTTGTAGTGATGATAGACGAGACAAAACCACACTCTGCGTTGTTGAACAGGTCTCTGACCTGCTATCTATCGAGAAGACGCACCAATACAGAGGCCTGTACTGTGTTTTGGGCGGAGTAATCTCTCCTATGCAGGGTGTTGCACCATCTGATTTGCGAATAGATTTGCTGCTTGACCGTATAGCGTTGGGCGGTATTAAGGAGGTTATTATCGCCATCTCAGCCTCTGTTGAGGGCGAGACAACACTCTTCTATCTGATGAACTGCCTTAAGCGCTTTGAGAATCTTAAGGTAACTACTATTGCTCGAGGTATCGGCTTTGGAGATGAACTTGAGTATGTGGATGAACACACAATCACACAGGCACTTATCAATCGTCGGGAGATAGATAGAAACAGATAACCTACACCCTAAAGATATGAAACCTGTAACAAAAACATTGGCCACTTTGGCTATCACAGCCCCTTTGGCGGCGTGTACAGTAGGGGAAGAAAGACCAAATATCGTACTCTTTCTTATTGACGATTTGGGTTGGCTTGACACCTCAGTAGCATTTGGAGAGGAGGTATATCCCTTTAACTTGCGCCACGACACACCAAATATAGCGGCGCTTGCAGAGCAGGGAGCAATCCTTACCTCGGCCTATGTATGTCCCGTTTCAACCCCTACCCGCACATCTATTATGTCGGGTATGAATGCTGCACATACACGCATTACAAACTATACATCGGTAAATAAGGATTGGAACCCCGATGCTACAGATACTCCGAGCGAAAAGCTGGATGACACTGTAGAGCGCACAGATTGGAATATCAATGGCATTACCCCTCATGGAGGTCTTGACCGTGCGGTGCATGTAACCCCATATCCGCAAATCCTTAAGGATAACGGCTACTATACTATCCATGTCGGTAAGGGCCATTGGGCACCAAATGGCACCCCTGCGGCCAATCCATACAATATGGGCTTTTGCGTCAATGTAGCGGGCCAAGTGGCAGGCAAGCCTCGTAGCTACTATGGCGAGGAGAACTATGGAAACACAAAGGATAAGTGGAACTATTTCTCTGTTCAGAATATGACAGAGTACTATGGTACAGAGACCCACCTTACCGAGGCTCTGACCCTTGAGGCCATTAAGACTCTCGACTATCCGATAGATAACGGTATTCCGTTCTATCTCAACTTCTGCCACCATGCAGTCCATACGCCTATCCATCGAGACCCACGCTTCTTCCAGAAATATGTTGATAGAGGTATGGATGAGGGTCAGGCACGCTTTGCCTCTATGTGTGAGGGTGTGGATAAGAGTCTTGGCGATTTGATGGCATACCTTGAACAGCGTAATGTGTTAGACAATACGATTATCGTCTTTATGTCCGACAATGGCGGGAATTCGGAAAATCTCTCAAAGGGAGGTGTTCGCCATACCCAGAACTCGCCACTTCGTGAGGGCAAGGGGTCATGTTATGAGGCCGGTATTCGTGTGCCGATGGTTGTCTATTGGAAGGGCAAGGTTGCAGCCTCTACCCGTCTTAATACCCCTGTTGTAGCGGAGGACTTGTATCCTACAATCCTTGAGATGGCAGGCATAGAGGAGTATAAGACCGTTCAGCAGATAGACGGAAAGAGCATAGTTAGACTGCTTACTGCCGGCTCTAAGATGGCTAAAGAGGCTATGGAGAGTGGCCAGATAACAGACCAAAAGCAGGCAAACAACTTTGTTGTTCCCCTCTCAGTGTCGGGCATAGACCCACAACGAGAGGTACTTGCTCACTTCCCGCACCAATGGAAACCGTACCAGCTACACGATATTGACTATATGAGTAGTCTGAGAAAGGGCGATTGGAAGATTGTCTATCGCCACCGTGAGCAGACACTTGAACTCTATAATATCGGCGAGGATATAACCGAGCGCAATGACCTATCTAAAGAGAGAGAAGAGGTGTTGAAAGAGATGGCAGATGCCCTGACCGCTAAGCTTGAAGGCTACGATGCATTGCTGCCCACTTTTCGTGCTACAGGAGAGAGAGTTCCAATGCCAAATCAATTAATAAAATAGTACTATGACAAAGATTAAAACAATTTTGTGCGCCCTTTTGTGCGCTACAATCCTTGTGGGATGTTGCTCAGCATGCCGCCAGCGACAGAAAAATGCAAAACCTCTTCAGGGCACTCAGTGGCACCTTGTCCAGATGGAGGGTAAGGATATGGCACTGCCTATTGATAGCTTTAACATCACTCTTGCGCAGGATGGCTCTTTGGCCGGTGTGGCTGCATGCAACCGCCTGCTGGGTCAATATACCACTACAGAGAAGTATGGTATCAACTTTGGACAAGTGGGTACAACAATGATGCTCTGCCCTGAAAATGGAGAGTTGGAGAGTGCTTTTACTCAGCTCTTGGGCTCAGTTACCCACTATGATATCGACTACGATAAGCTGATACTGCTTGAGAATGGAGTAATAAAGGCTGTTTTCCAGGCTCTACCAACTACAAAGTAGAGTAGAGTACAAATAGGGGATAAAAAAGCTATTTTAGAACAGATGGTACATAGCATGTTCCATCTGTTTTTTTGTACCTTTGCACTGATAAACGATAAAAAAGTGAATGATGAAGAAGATTATCAATCCTTGGTTGGATGTTGAGGGTTATCACTGCTTTGGTTGCGACCCAAACCATCAGCACGGCCTAAGAATGGAGTTTTACGAAGATGGCCAGGAGATAGTTAGCTTCTGGGAGCCTGATAGTGAGCATCAGAGTTGGATAAATACCCTGCATGGTGGCGTGCAGGCGGCTCTGCTTGACGAGCTTTGCGGGTGGGTGATATTCCGTAAGTTCCAGACCGCTGCCGTAACATCTAAGATGGAGCTACGCTATCGTAAGCCGGTTAATACAAATAAAGGTAAGTTGACTCTTCGTGCACGAACTGCCGAGGTGCGTCGCAATCTCGTTTCGGTAGATGGAGAGATTTATAATGGCGAGGGCGAGCTGTGTACAGAGGCTCATTGTCTATATTTCCTCTTTACTCGAGAGAAGGCTGCCGCTGAAATGGGCCTTAAAGAGTGCCTTGTTGAGGGCGAAGAGAGCTATACGCTGTAGTGGCTATATTATAACAATAAGAGAGGTTGCTTTTTTTGCAACCTCTCCTTTTTTTGACTATCTTTTTGGTTTGAAAAGTTGGTAGCCTATTGCAACACCCACCTTTGCCGGTAACCACTCTGCCGAGACATTGAAAGGGTCGGGCCGTTCATACTTCTCGTGGCCGTGAGGGGTCATGATAATCTCGCCTGTCTCTGTATAGCCGTTATACCAAGAGTGCATATAGTCAAAGGCTACATAGATATCGACAACCCATCTTTTTGCAAAGTGGTGCTCATATCCTGCACCCACACCGCACATAAGGCCAAAACCTTTGCTATACCCCTTTTTAAGAGATATAATACTATCCTTGAATATTTGCGGCTTGCTTAAATCAAACCCCATCATAGATAGATTTGCGCTGACATACCATCCCTTTGTTGCTTGGCGGAAGTAGTAGCGATATTCGCCCTGCAGAATACCGAAGTTGAGGTGTCTGTCGTTGATACTTCGCCATGGAGAGTAGGTTAAATCGACCACCATAGATGAGTGTGGTGATACGGCAGCCTCGATATGTGGGTTTATTACCCCCACAGCGGCATAGAGCGCATTTAGTTTTGCATAGACCTGTGCCGAGATAGAGGTTGATATACAAGTTAGCGCAAAAAGAAGAATAGAGAGTCGTTTCATAGCTTTTAAATAAACAAGGGCCGCATTTGCGACCCTTGTCAAGTGAATTATTACTCTTCGTCGGTGTCGGTGTAAGCCTTGAGGAGCTTGTCCTGAACATCTGAAGGAACTTGCTCATAGCAGTCAAACTTCATGGTGTATGTTGCAGCACCTGAAGTGAGAGATGAGAGGGTAGTTGAGTAACGATAGAGCTCTGCAAGTGGTACACGAGCCTGAAGGCGGTCAAAGCCCTTATCGTGATCCATACCCATAATCATTGCACGACGGTTCTGAAGGTCGCTCATTACAGAACCCATGTAGTCAGATGGAGTGAGTACCTCTACGTTGTAGATAGGCTCCATAATCTTCGGACCTGCGTTGCGGAATGCCTCCTTGAATGCGTTACGAGCAGCGAGCTTAAATGAGATTTCATTTGAATCTACTGGGTGCATCTTACCATCGTAAACAACTACGCGGATATCACGAGCATAAGAACCTGTAAGCGGACCCTCGTCCATCTTCTCCATAATACCCTTAAGGATTGCAGGCATAAAGCGTGCGTCGATAGCACCACCCACGATTGAGCTGTAGTACTGCAACTTACCGCCCCACTCAAGGTCGTACTCCTCCTTACTCTTGATATTCATTGTAAGGTCTTTGCCGTTTACCTTATACTTGCTTGGCTCGCCAATGCCCTCATAGTAAGGCTCGATAACCATGTGTACCTCACCAAACTGACCGGCACCACCAGACTGTTTCTTATGACGATAGTCAGCCTGAGCTACCTTTGTAATTGTCTCACGATATGGAATCTTAGGAGCGAAGAACTCCATCTCAACCTTACTGTCGGCTGCAATACGAGCACGGAGGATGTTGAGGTGGTGCTCACCCTGACCCTGAATTATGGTCTGCTTGAGCTCCTTAGAGTACTCAACAAGGATTGTAGGGTCCTCAAAGCGTGCATCGAGCAACAGCTTACCGAGTTTCTCCTCGTTACCCTGCTCCTTAGCCTTAACGGCTGCACGGTAACGTGGCTCTGGGAATACGATAGGCTCAACTGCAACAACTGCATTTGAAGCTGCCAAAGTATCGTTTGTACGAGTACCCTTCAACTTAACGGTACAACCAATATCACCTGCAGCGAGCTGAGTTACCTTGATACGGTTCTTACCTGCAACTGCGAAGAGCTGAGTGAGTTTCTCCTTATTACCTGTACGAGAGTTTACAAGCTCCATACCCTCAGTTACAGTACCACGAACTACGCGGAAGTAGTTAATCTCGCCAATATGGTGCTCCATCTGGCTCTTGAATACGAACAGAGCAACAGGTGCAGTCTCGTCAGCCGGCATAGCCTCGCCCTCAACAGTAAGGAAATCTGGAGCCTTAGTAGGGCCTGGAGCTACGTTGATGATAAACTCCATAAGACGCTTAGTACCGATATCTCTCTTACCGCTGGTAACGAAGATAGGCATAACCTTACGGTTAGCAACACCAAGCTTCAAACCGGAACGGATATCATCCTGAGTAAGAGTACCCTTGTCGAAGTAGAGCTCCATAAGAGCATCGTCATACTCGGCAGCGGTCTCTACCAACTCCTGATTGAAAGCCTTTGCACGCTCCAACTCAGACTCTGGAATCTCAAGCTCCTCACGAGTACCGTTCTCGTCTGTGAATCGGTACATCTTCATCATAAGTACATCGATAAATGAATCGAAACCAACACCCTGATTTACAGGATACTGCACAACAACAGGCTTTACGATAGAGTCAGCCTTAATGCTCTCAAGAGCAGCCTCATAGTTAGCCTTCTCTGCATCGAGCTGGTTGATTACACCGATAAGTGGCTTGTTGAGGATGCGGGCATAACGACCCTGAATCTCATTACCAACCTCCCAGCCGGTCTGTGCGTTTACCAACATTACACCTACGTCGCCCACCTTGAAGGCAGAGAAGAGATTGCCGCAGAAGTCGTCAGAACCCGGGCAGTCGATAATATTGAGCTTACGACCCATAAACTCGGTAAAGAGTGTGGTCGAGTAGATTGAGCGTTTGTACTCGTGCTCAATGTCGGTGTTGTCCGACAGAGTGTTGTTGTTTTCAATACTACCCCTGCGGTCAATAACTTTACCCTCGAAAGCCATCGCCTCAGCAAGAGTAGTCTTACCCGAGCCTGGGGCACCTACAAGAACGATGTTCTTAATCTCTTTTGGTGAATAGTTTTTCATATTTTTTTGTTTTAAGGTTTGCAATTTTGGGCAATGCCCTTTTTTCAGTCTATAAAATTAAGTACTTTTTTTTGAACTACAAAATAATTAAACAAAAAAGAGCAGAAAGAGAACTCTTTCCGCCCTTGTTATACTATTTTGGAGATGTATTTACTCCACTTCGATATCTTTGTTTACATTCTTTGAGCCGATAAGTGCGTAGTATAACATATATACCAAGCCGGCAACAATTACCCAGTAGCTACCGATAAAGCCTACCTTATCAGCTACCCAACCCTGGATGAATGGGAGGATACCGCCACCACAAACAAGAGTCATAAAGATACCTGATGCAACAGGAGTGTATTTACCAAGACCCTCAGCTGCAAGGTTGAATATTGCGCCCCACATAACAGATGTGCAAAGACCGCAGAGGAACATAAATACCATGCTTACAGGTACATGAGCCTCAACAACAGGGATTGTAATGCGTACAGTCTCAGGGATGAACATCAGACATGCGATGAAGATAAGAGCAATTGTACAAACTGTTGTCAGCATAGCCTTTGAAGATACCTTGCCTCCTACAGCGCCACCAATTAGTCGGCCGCACATCATAAGAAACCAATAGAAACCAACAAGAGTACCTGCTACGGCTGGACCTACATCCTTAAGGTTTGACATATATAGGTTTGCAGTATTTGGAATACCTACCTCAACACCTACATAGAAGAAAATTGCAATAGCGCCAAGCACGAAGTGGCGGAAAGACATTGGACCGTGAGGGTCTTTTGCCACATTTCCAGCCTTGCGAGCAGCCTTCTGCTCTGCAGTCTCCATGTGAGGCTCAGGAATAGCAGATAGAGAGATGATAAGGAATGCAAGGGCGAAGATTGCCATTGCAGTAATCATTGCAGGAGCTGCATCACCTACGCTTGCATTTGCTGCCTGACCACCAATCATGTAGCCGAGGAAGATAGGAGCGATAGTGCCACCAATAGAGTTGCAAGAGCCGCCGAGCTGAATGAGCTGGTTACCACGGTTTCCACCACCACCGAGGGTGTTGAGCATAGGGTTAACAACAAGGTTGAGTAGGCACATTGAGAAACCTGCAACAAAAGCGCCGAGCACATAGACTGCAAAAGACTCAGCATAGCCTGATGCAAACTGAATAGCTACGCCGATAAAACCGATTGCCGCAGCCAAAAGCGAGGTAAACTTGTAACCCTTACGCTTAAGAATGATACCACCTGGGATACCCATGCAGGCATAAGCGATAAAGTTAGCTAAAGTTCCCAACTGAGCCATTGCATTTGATGCGCCGAATTGGTTCTGTACAATCACGCCCATAGAGCCGGCGAAGTTAGTTACAAATGCGATCATGAAGAAGAGCAAGAACATCACTCCAATCGCAAAGACATTACTTTTTTGTTTTGTCATACTATTTGTAGTTTTAAAGGTTGTTTTACTATTAATTACAATTCTCTTTGTTCAATTCCTTATTATCTATCACGCTCTGCCACAAAGGTACATAGGTCTATCATTGCCTTGCGGTAAGGTGTATCCTCAAGGTCGGCAACAGCGCTGAGGGCACGTTGCAGGAAGCGCTGCAACACTACTCGTGCAGCACCTACTCCGTCGTTCTCTTCCACTTGCTTACGGATAAACTCAACTGCGCTACTATCTGTTGCCGCACGCTCTACGGCTGCAAGAATCTCCTTTTTGATCTGTGGCGACACCCTTTCGAGCGTCTCTAAAAGAGGGAGTGTAATCTTGCGCTCCTGAAGGTCATTTGCCGCAGGCTTACCTGTGTTGTTGTCAGGTGTATAGTCGAGAATATCATCTACGATCTGGAAGGCCATACCCACCATCTCTCCAAAGCGGTGCATATTTTCAACCGTTCTGCGAGATGCTCCTACAGAGATAGCGCCTGAAGAGGCGCAACTTGCAAAGAGTGAAGCTGTCTTTTTGTATATAATATCGAAGTAGTCATCTTTAGAGATATCGAGCTTTCCGGCGTGGTCGGATTGCAGAATCTCGCCCTCGCAGAGTACTGCCATATTGCCGATAATGTGGGTCAGCAGGTCATACTGACCACTCTTCAGACCTATATCCATGTTGCGAGCAAGGATGTAGTCGCCTACAATTACTGCATTTCGGGACTGCCAACGGGCATTGACCGATGCTTTTCCTCGGCGCAGGTTAGACTCGTCAATTACATCGTCATGCACTAACGAGGCTGTGTGAATCATCTCTATAAGCATGGCCGCCAGCAGCGTGCGTTTGCCAAAACTGCCTGTAGCAGAGGTTGCAGCGGCTGAGAGCATAGTAAGAGTAGGGCGCAGTCCCTTGCCTCTTGAAGAGAGTATATAGTCAACCATATCGGCCAACATAGAGCCCTGTTTTTCAACAAAAGAGCTTCGCACAAAGTCCTCAAACTCCTCTATGCGGTCAGCGATTGGGCGGCGGATATCATCAAGTGTAACCATAAAATAGTACGAACAGTCTTATATTTTAGCAAAGATAAGCAAATTTTGTGATAGAGTTCAGAAATATGAATGTTTTTTTGTAATTTTGTGTGCTTTGCATATAAAGAGAGTAAGTATGGAGTTTTTAAAGAGAATATTTCCAAAATTGTTGCCGTGTTTGTCGGCTATAGTTGTCTTTTTTGCAATTTGTGCAGTCTGCTTTGCCCCTCAGTTTGAGGGTCGTAAGCTCTCGATGCACGACATACAGCAGTTTGACGGCATGAGTAGAGACATCCGTGAGCATAGAGCTGCTACCGGCGAGGACCCGCAGTGGACGGGAGCTATGTTTGGCGGCATGCCTGCATATCTTATAAATATAAGGTATCCGGCTCAGGTTGTAAAGATTGTCTTCGATAAGGTTTTGGGCGTTATGGGAGAGCCGTTGGTGCTCATATTCTTCGCAATGCTCTCTATGTGGCTTATGATTGTTCTGATGGGCATTAGCCCATGGATAGGTATAGTGGCGGGTTTGGCATACGGATTGTCAACCTACTTTTTCCTTATTATCGGGGCGGGCCATATAACGAAGATGTGGGCAGCGGTCTATGCACCAGCCATGATGGGTGCAATCTATATGGCCCTGCGAGGCAAAATGTGGCTTGGAGGTGCCTTGGCGGCACTTTTTGCCACTCTTGAGATTGGCGCAAACCACCCTCAGATAACATACTATTTCTTGCTTGCAGCACTAAGTTTGTGGATAAATGATTTGGTGTTTGCCGTAAAAGAGAGCTCTCTAAAGGAGTTTGGCAAGCGTACAGCTGTCCTCGTAGCGGCGGCTCTTTTGGCTGTTGGTGCAAACTTCTCATCGCTATTCTATACCATGCAGCACTCCAAGGATACTATCCGTGGTGGCAGTGAGGCTCAGGCGGCTGTTGAGGGGGGTAGTGCCGAGGGCCTTGACCTTGACTATGCTACGGCGTGGAGTTATGGCATTGCGGAGAGCTGGACAATGCTCGTTCCCGACTTTATGGGAGGCGAAAGTGGCTTTGATGGCTACTCTGAGAGTAGCGACTCTCCACTCAATGAAGCACTTGCAGAGTGGGACTACTTTAGTTATATGGGCGTGCCGAGGAGCTATGTTGTGCCATATTTTACCGATACAACATATTGGGGTACACAACCATATACAGCAGGGCCTACCTACTTGGGTGCGGTGGCTATCTTTTTGGCCATTATGGGTATTATGCTTGCCGATAAGTCAAATCGTTGGTGGATTGTAGGCGTTAGCATTTTTGCTCTGTTGCTCTCATGGGGTAGTAATCTGATGTGGTTTACAGAGTTGTGCTATGAATATCTGCCGATGTACAATAAGTTCAGAACTGTCTCTATGGCACTTGTTGTGCTGCAGTGGAGTGTTCCTCTGCTTGCCGGTATTGCAATATGGCAGTTGTTTAAGGCCGAGAACAAGGAGCGCATTAAGCGAGCTCTGCTCTGGAGCGCCGGCATTACAGGTGGAGTGCTGTTGCTTTTCTCTGTTGCCGGAGGTAAGATGTTTGACTTTGGAGAGGAGGGTACTGCAATGAAGGTAAGCTACCGCTTTGAGCAGATATTTAAGGGCGCAGGGGCTGA
The DNA here is from genome assembly GCA_017381935.1 of Alistipes sp. Lineage (GTDB taxonomy): Bacteria > Bacteroidota > Bacteroidia > Bacteroidales > Rikenellaceae > Alistipes. Next base: position 7,428 of record JAFOBG010000004.1, on the reverse strand, counting down.
GGATATGGTTAGTCAGGGGCTTCATGATGAGATTGGCTGGTCAATAGCTACGGCTGTTGCTGCTGAGAGAGAGCAGATGATGAAGGCTGACTCTGTACGCTCGCTCATCTTTATTGCTCTTGCTGCCGCAGTAGTGGCCCTTTTACTCTACGGCAAGATAAAGAGGGGCTATGCTGTTGCTCTGCTAGGAGTGCTTGTTGTGGCAGATATGGTTCCGGTGGCTTTCCGTTTTCTGAGCTATGATGACTTTGTGGCTCCTCGCAAGACAAAGATTACAGCTACTGCTGCCGATAAACAGATTATGGCGGATAAAGAGCTTGGCTATCGAGTGCTCAACCTCTCTGTCTCTCCGTTTAACGACGCAACAACATCTATGTTCCATCGCTCTGTGGGCGGCTATCATGGTGCTAAGTTGAGCCGTTATCAAGATATTATTGACTACTATCTGCCTGAGGAACTTCCTCATGATGGTATTCTGGATATGCTCAACACGAAGTATATCATCTCTGCAGAAGGCGAGGCTGTTTTGCGAGAGAGCGCATTTGGTGCGGCTTGGTTTGTCGATTCTGTACTTGGCGTAAGGGGTGCGGTAGAGGAGATTCAGGCTCTGGGCCTTGTCGATTTGGCCTCTACAGCCATTGTCGCCGAGGGTGATACACCGTCTCAGACAGCCTTCTCTACAGACGGGACAATATCACTTGTAGAGTACTCTCCAAATTACTTAAAGTATAACTATAGAGCCGCAGAGGATGTCTTTGCTGTCTTTTCGGAGATTTTCTACGATAAGGGCTGGAGAGTGTTTGTCGATGGTAAGCCTGCAGAGGCTATACGTGTTGATTATATCCTGCGAGGTATGGAACTTCCTGCAGGCGAGCATAGCATCGAGTGGCGTTTCCGTGCTCCATATTGGGGTATGGTTGAGACAATAACGCTTATCTGCTCGCTTATCGTGGTTGCAGCCTTTGTTTTAATATTGATTTTTGGGAAGAAGTATGAAAAATAGAAATGTCAGAGGTAGAGTCTTACGCTCCTATGCCGTATCTACAGTTAGTATGGCCCTTGTGCTCTTTGTGCTTGGCATTATAGGGTATATGATGACCTCGCTCCTTGCTGCCTCACATCAGGTGCGTCAGGGCGTGGTGATGATGGTAGAGTTGAGAGATGGTCTGTCAACTGCCGAGCTTGATAGCCTTAGTAATACTATTGCCTCAAATAGAGTGGTGGCATCTGTAGATTTTGTCTCTAAGGCCTCAAAGTTGGAGGATAAGCAGTTTCGTAGAGCCTTCGATGTTGATGTTAAGGGTGTTCTTGGCGAAAATCCACTGCCCGACTCTTTCGATGTTGCTCTGTCAGCTGAGGCTACCGACTCTGTGGCGATGAATTCATTCCTTGAGCAGTTGACTCAAAATGATGCTGTTACATATATATCATATCCTGAAGATGTGCTCGAGGATGTCCACTCTGTAATTGATACAATGCAGCTATTACTGCTTCTTTTCGGTGGAGCTATGTTGGTAATATCTATGGTGCTGCTCAATAATACTATCCGCCTTGCCGTTTTCTCTCGTCGTGAGGCTATAAACACCATGAAACTCGTTGGAGCTACACGCTGGTTTATCATCCGCCCATTCCTCGGCAGAGGTGCCCTGCAGGGCCTTGTAGCAGGTGTTGTGGCTGTCGTTTTTTTCGGTAGTACACTATATGGTATCAACCATACGCTGCCTCACCTGGGCATTGCAGAACAAATGGTTGAGTTTGCCATTATCTCAGGGGCAATGGTTGTTCTTGGTGTGGTTATGGCAACACTCTTTACGCTCTTTACAGTGATTAAGTTTGTCAATATGAAGTCAAATAAAATATATCTATACTAATATGAAGTGGTTCGATAATCTAAATAACCAGAACGATAGCAAAATGCCGCTTACGGTCAAAAACTATATCCTTATAGCTGTGGGTGCTGTGATAATTATCCTCGGATTTGTACTTATGTCCGGCGGTCAACCATCTACCCCCGACACATTCGACTACTCTATCTTCTCGTTCCGTCGTATAACCCTCGCTCCAATTGTTGTGGTTGCAGGTTTCGCTTTCGAGATTTATGCTATCCTTAAACGATTCTAAATCGGTAGTCCGGCCTTAGAAGTTAATAGGTTTTATTGCACAATCGCTCTGCACTATAAGCCTAAAGCTGTTGGCATTGTTTTATATGACCAATAAAAAAGCACCGAATTATTCGGTGCTTTTTTATTAGGTTTTCGGTGCATTACATTGCCACGCCACCACCGTTGAGATTAACCTCACCAGTGTATATAGTACAAGGACCATTGCCTGGCATACCAATCATATTTGTACAATCAATAGTTACAGACTCTTCTGTAAGATTAGAGTAAGGAACATTTGTTTTAACTGTATCTCCAAAGTGATCAGTTGTAGCAAGCACGATGTTTCCAGAAGTTGCATCTGTAGCCTCTACAGTGTATGTAGCCTGTACCATTGGAGCCCACATGCCTGCAGCTTGCGCACCATAAACAGACTCATAATCAACAGCTATGTAGAGCATGCCAGGAGTAGTAACACCAAGGTCTGCTACAACAACTGCTGTTGCAACGCCAGTAATCTCTGCTGCAATATCAGCAGGCAACTGCCAACGCTTGCCATCTACAGAGAGAGCAGGAGCAGCACCAAGCTCTGCACCGTTTACAGTTACAACACCTGTATTTGTACAGTTCTCATAAGTTACTGCGCTTGTATCATCAGCTGGGTTGTCGCCACCAAATACACCAATCTTCTGGTCTGTGCTTGCTGTGTTGATAATTGTAAGGTTACCAGAGTTTGTACAATCCTTAACAATACAAGCTGAAGTGTGGTTCTTACCTACCAGAGTGCCGGCATAGATTGGACAAGTAGAGTTACCGTGGTCAACAGTGATGTTACCCTCGTTGTGGCAGTCAAGCAGAGTCTCCTTCTGGTTACCAGAGATACCAGCAACATAGTAGATAGCAGTACCTGTATTAGGCTCAAGTGTAGTTACGTTGATTGTCGCCTTGTTTGTACAGCCCTGAAGACCGTTGTTGCAGCTGCCAAGGATACCACCGATATAGTTAGCCTTTGTGTTCTTTGTTGAAAGGGTAATAGATGCCTTCTCAGTAGTGTTACAGTTTACGGCTGTGTACATTGGTGCAGTACCGGTCTTAACCTGACCTGCGATACCAGCGCAACGGAGTGATGCGAGGTTGTCGGCAGTTGTAAGGCTGTAAGCAGCGTTGAGAGTACAGTTCTCAACCTTCACATCTGCATAACCTGCTACAGCACCAGAGTAGATTGTAGATACTGCAATGTCGCAAGGGTTAACAGTATGTGTAGTAGCGCCATTGTTTACGCAGTTTGTGATATTTACTGCACGACCAATAACACCTGCAAGGTAGAAGGTCTTACCAGTGGATGTTATACCCTTACCTACAAGGTTTACAGGACCGTTATTTGACAGATTGTCAGCATCTCCATATTGAGAGTAACCAACAACACCTGCCATATATGTATTAGCAAGGAATGTGGCGATATTTACCTCACCGTGGTTGTGGCAGTCGCTAACATTGTTTGTAGTGAAACCTACAACACCTGCAAAGTAACCAGCAGTACCACCAGCGGTCTTACAAGCGATATTAAGGTTAACCTTACCATAGTTGTTACAGCCAACAGTAGGGTAGTCCTCGCTAAGTTTGTTATAGACACCTACGCAACCTGCAACACCACCAAATGATGAACCAGCCTGTGAACCAGCTGCAGCAGCGTCGTTTGTACCAGCAGCCCAAACACCCTCACAGAACAGTTCGCCGTAGTTGTTACAGTTCTCTACACTGAAGAGGTTGCAGCCTACAACACCACCTGCAGCAGCACGAGTACCAGCAGCTGAAGGGTCTGTAGGTGTAGAGTACTCTACGCGACCATAGTTGTTACAGTCAATAAGGTCAACCTGTGCGTAACCTACAACACCACCGACGTTACCGTAAGTACCAGAGTTGAGAACCTCAAAACGATACTTAACATTACCATTGTTGATACAGTTCTTAATAGTACCGAGGTGAGCAGCAGTTGTAGAAGCTGCGTTCTGTGTACCACCAAGCACACCACCAACCATTGCCTTCTTTGGCAGGCAAGGGAATACAACAGTTACATTACCGTTGTTGATACAGTTTGCAAGGAACGCTGTACCAAGAGCCTCCTTACTTCCTGCGTTAGGGTTGCAGTAACCTACAACACCACCAATGTTATGGTTGTTATTTACTGCAGCAGAGGTAACCTCGATATCACCATTGTTGATACAGTCGTGAACAGTACCATAAGATGTACCAACCACACCACCGATACGGTGGCCTGCACAGCTCAAATCATTTACTATAACCTTACCGTTGTTTACGCAACCTGCAACAATACCCGGCTCCTCGTTATCCTCAACAACGAAACCGACATTCTTGTCTCCCGATGTGTCGTAAGCAGCAGTAAGAGTACAAGATTCATCAATAACAACATTCTTAACAGTACCGTGGTTTACGATAAACAGTGCACGAGAGGTGTTCCAATTCTTGATTGCATAACCCTGACCATCAAATACGCCGTAGAAGTCAGCAGCAGAAACAAGCTCAACACCTGTAAGGTCAATATCTGCATCAAGAACAATGTGTGGAAGAGTCTCAGGAACAACCTCAAGCTGGAACTGAGCGAGTGCTGCCTGAAGCTCAGCAGCGTTAGTTACAGAGGTAATAGCCTGCTCTGCGCCAACATAAGTAAACTCTGGCATGTTGAGAAGAACACCTGCAGGAACCTCAATGCCCTGTGCAGTGTAAGCCTTCTTAACCATAGCCTTACCTGTTGCGTCAACAACCTTTACGCTGAAGCCGCCTGCATAAGCACCTGCAGGAACTGCTATAACAACGCTTGCCTTGCCATCTACATAAGGGATACCCTCAGCAGCAGATACACGGATAACATCCTTACCTGCAAGTGGAGCAATAGCGGCAGCCTTATAGTCAACTGCAAAAGTACCAGAGATAGCCTCACCACCAAGTGCTGTAAGAGTTACACTCTTAAGAGCAACATCGTCGCCCTTAGCGATAGTAATCTTAACAAAGCTGTAGAGGTTGTGAAGAGTAGCGCTTGCGCTCTCTGTATAGCCAACCAAAACGGCAGAACCGCAAGCGAAAGAGTTTGGAGTATAAGCCTGCTCAGTAGGAACGGTGATATTACCGTCAGCACCAAGAATCTCAGCAGGATAGAGAATTGAATAAGGAGCAGCAACATTAGAAACGGTAAATGTTGCAGTTGTCAGACCTTCATACTGAGTAGCAAGCGCATCAGAAGCAACGCCGTTTACAGCAATCTTATCGCCTGCACTCCAGAGTACATCGTGCTTGTTTCCATTAAGTGCGCCAAGAGAGGTACGGGTCTGCTCAATGCCAACACCGATAGTAACCTTACCAGGCATAACGTCATTGGTTGCATCCTTTGCACAACCTGCGGTCAGCATAGCCAATGCAAGACCGAAAATAGCATAAATTTTCTTCATAGCATTAAATCTTTACATTGGTTATTACTCATCCCAAACACCATCCTCAGGGGTGATGCCATCAATGTTAACACTTGTTGCAAAGCCGGCTTCGCAACGAACAGTCAGCTCTCGGAGCTGAGGCGCAGAGTATGCACCACTTAGATAAACTCTTTTCATGATAGGAAGTTTTAAGTAAATATTAAGTTTTTTTAGTAAAAAATGCAGCTTATGCTGCGAAAGTTAATATTTTTTTTCGAAAATTGCAAGAACTTAATATAAATTTGACAAATAAAAGACCTCTACGAATAATTATTCGTAGAGGGTACAATGTGTTGATATTATTGCCACGACTCACGTAGAGGCGCAAAGGCTTTCTCTCAACTCAAGCGAGGGCTGTATATCTTTTTACTTAAAAAACTTGTATTGGAATAGTAGCAGGTACACTACAGCGACGGAGATATATGCGTCAGCGAGGTTAAATATTGCTCCGAAGAAGTAGTTTCTTGAGTCAACTAAAAAACTAAGCCACTCTGGGCAGCTGTTCCATTGGAATAGTGGGAAGTAGAACATGTCCACCACACGCCCCATCATAAATGGCGCATAGCTACCGCCGAAGTGGGCTACTGTCGCAGGTGTTGACTCTGAAAATATAAGGCCATAGAATGCGCTGTCAATGATATTACCTATTGCGCCTGCTATAATGAGTACAAGTCCGATGATAACGCCCTTTGGAGCCTTCTGCTTGATTAGGTAACCAATGTAGTAGAGCATAAAGCCCACAAGGCCAACTCTGAAGATGCTCAATCCCAACTTTCCCCAGTCGAAACCTCCGTTATTTGCAATCTGCATACCGAATGCAGCACCGTTGTTTTCAACAAAACGTAATTGAAACCAATCCGGAAAGACTACTATCGCCTCGTCAAGGTGGAGGTTGGTTTTAATCCAAATCTTTAATAGCTGATCGGCAACAATTAATATTGTTAGTAGTATCGAAATCTTCTTCCAGTTCATAGACAGTATTTTATTTACCGCAAAGATAGTAATTTTTGCCGAAATGCAAAATTATTGTATGGTTACGCAGTGTTGTGGCTTTTTAAAATTGGAGATAACCTTGTCTTTTGCGGTAAATACCCCAATAAACTCAAGAGTTAATAGTAAATAGCCTTATATTAAAGAGCCCCCTTATATAATATATATATAGGTATAAACGCCTATTTTTAAGAAATATTAAAAAATCTTCAAAAAATGTGCAAAAAAGTTCGTAAAACTCTTGCACAGTAATTTTTTTGTCTCTATCTTTGCACCCGCAATCAGGAAATAACACTGGTTGCACTTGTTCTGAAAAGGGTTTTCACAATGAGAAAAACAAATTGTTGAAAATTTTTTCAAAAAAAGTTTCAAAAAATTTGGTGGTTACAAAAAAAGGTCTTACCTTTGCACCACTGTTCGCTCCGAAATGGAGAGAACGCTTTTGAAAACGGTTCTTTGATTTACTGGTTATAAATTGAGAGAAAGTGTAGTATTTATCTGTCAATTTCCTTTAAGGAAAAAGAGGTAGTCAGGACTCTAACGATACATTTAATATTTTTTACAATGGAGAGTTTGATCCTGACTCAGGATGAACGCTAGCGGCAGGCTTATCACATGCAAGTCGAGGGGCAGCGTGATGAAGTAGCAATACGGATTTGACGGCGACCGGCGCACGGGTGCGTAACGCGTATGCAACCTACCCATAACAGGGGGATAACACTGAGAAATTGGTACTAATACCCCATAATACTTTGGAAGGCATCTTCTGGAGTTGAAAGTTCAGGCGGTTATGGATGGGCATGCGTTGTATTAGCTAGATGGTGAGGTAACGGCTCACCATGGCTACGATACAT
>JAFOBG010000016.1 GCA_017381935.1 Alistipes sp. | reverse complement strand
GCGCCGTATGTCGCTGTCTGTGGATCGTCAAGTATCCCGACAAGTGTATGACTTTTATTAAGCTGTTGTAACTTTTTCATTAAGTCCGGAAGTTTATTGCTCCGGTACACGTTAAAGTTAATCATACGCCGTTACCCAAAAGGATGGAAATTGCCGGAGGTGTAGAACCTACCGCCTAATCTGTACGGGCTTAACATCATCCAAACCTGTTGACCGCACCTTGTCTGTGACCAGAACTGCGACGCAAAACTATTACCGGTTAATGGTGAATAGCCTACTGATACGGACCCTTGACTTGCACTTGTGACCGCCCCTGTCTGCTGTGGTGACTGGCTGTTTAACTGTAATAGGTGACATGTAGCCATGTACAGCACTCGCTGTCTCAGTAGAATGTTTTTACTTGGATCATACGGAATAGGCGAACTTTCCGTATTATCTATGTATGTCTCAGCGAGATTGAACGCATAAGTTATGACGTTATCAGGGTATTGAACTGCGTCGGCGAATATAGGGTAAAACGTGCGGAAATCTGAAATATTAAACTGAACTATTGCCATGATAACGCCCCTTAATGTATAATTTTTACGCTACTACATGGTGTAGTAGCTTTATTGTTTAATGTTTTATTTTGTTAAACATTCATACCAAGACTATTTTTCGCGGGGATTTTTGATAATCCCCGTTTTTTTTATGCCCTGTTACTTAATCTTTTCAGGTACGATCTTATCTTGGCTAAGAGGTGCATTACCGGTAATCTGTGCCTGTACTGCGTCTGAATGATCAAACTCATCTACACCGCCCTTTAATTCCATAATCTGTGGAGGAAGGCCGTTTACAGACTTGAATAATGCTGATCTGCCGTACATTCTCTTAATGTTTTCCCAGTCATAACGGTCCAAGGTTACTGCTATTGAACCGCCCTGACCATTGCCAATAAGAACACCGGAACGTCTACCCTTTAAGTGATCATGGATACCTGGTAATTCTACAGACTTGATACCGCCGTCACGGGTTGGTAATGAGTCAAAGATAATGCCACTGGATAAATGACAAGCTATTGTTACAGTGTCGCTAGTCTCTGCCTGATTAACAATCTTGTTGTCTTCTGACTGAGGTACAGTAGTAGCCTTCTTAGAGACTACATTTGCCTTTTCTACTTTAGCCATAATAAAAAATTCCTTCTGTCTATTTGAAATAAGGCCGGCGGTTATTCCGGCCTTATAACTATGTCCTAATTAGGTTTTAGACATATCCTGTCTACTATCTTAGATACCGGTCATTCTTGCAATGAGTGACGGACGCTTCAGGATAAAGCCTGAAGACGCTGCGCGAACTTTCTGCTTGAATGAAGAGGTACCGGCAACAACACGGCCGAACGCCATCTTTTCAGAGTAGCTGAATTCCGCAGTACGTACACCGAAGAGTTCCGGTACAGTGAGGTACAAAGTATTAACACCGCCGGAGGTTAATTCAGGAACCTGAACAACCTTTAAGTTAGGGTAATTTGCCTTCAGCATACCTAAAGCGGTTAAACCGTAAGTGTTGGTAGCGTTTAAGTAGCGAGCCATTGTGTTAGAGATACCTAAAACCATAGGGCTGTTTGCGTCAACATTACCGCCGTTCTTATCAGCAAGTTCACCATAAAGCTTTGATACGTCGTTGTAGATGTAGTTAGCTAAATCGGACGCGCCGTGAGCTTCCTTATCTGACCAGGTAGAATAGTTACTACCGCCGATAGTTACGGAGATCGGCTGAATAGCACTGTTCAGGTTTGGATCATTCAGCATACCGTAAATGTTACGTCCGGCAATGCCGTAGAGGTTAATGTTGTTATGAGCCTT
>JAFOBG010000003.1 GCA_017381935.1 Alistipes sp. | reverse complement strand
TAGCTGTTGCTGCTGCACCTGCTGCAGGTGAGGCTGCTGTTGCTGAGAAGACTACTTTCGATGTAGTTCTTAAGAGCGCAGGTCAGGCTAAGCTTCAGGTTATCAAGGCTGTTAAGGAGGCTGCAGGTCTCTCACTTGGTGATGCTAAGGCTCTTGTTGACGCAGCTCCTAAGGCTGTTAAGGAGGGTGTTTCTAAGGAGGAGGCTGAGGCTCTCAAGGCTTCTCTCGAGGAGGCTGGTGCAGAGGTTGAGCTTAAGTAATTTCCTACTTAACTTACCAAAACACATCTCAGGTGTAGAGCTTACCACTGCAGTGTAAGCTCTATGCCTTTTCTGGTCTTAAAATCCTTTTTTGCGCAGATATAGGAGTAAGACCGTAAAATAGACAATTTTTCACTCGGAGTGCATTGCTGTGCCGAGTTAAAAATAAGGGACACAAGCAAGTCCATAACCTTGATAGTGCGAAGAGACAGCTCACAAGGTTGTTGTGTAAGAGAGATACACAACTTCTATGTGAAAAACAGTTCGACTATGAAGAGGATGGAACAGAGGCAAAAGGTCCCACAGATGCTCTCAAGGGCCTTAGGGTCAATACTGAGGGCATTAGCGGTGTGAAAAAGAACCGTATTAAGGGTAGTTTTTTCCCTTTCGAGTACTCACAAAAAACAACCGGATTAATTTATGTCCACAAACAAACAAAATCGAATCAGCTTCTCCACGGTTAAGAATCGTGTGCCTTATCCAGACCTGTTGGAGATACAGCTCAAATCATTCCGAGACTTCTTCCAAATGGACACCACTGCGGAAAACCGCAAGAGTGAGGGTCTATACAGAGTCTTCCAGGAGAATTTCCCTATTACCGATACTCGCAACAACTTCGTGTTGGAGTTCCTCGATTACTATATCGACCCTCCACGCTACACTATCGAAGAGTGTTTAGAGCGCGGACTGACCTACAATGTTCCGCTCAAGGCTAAGTTGCGTCTTTCTTGCAACGACAACGACCATGAGGATTTCAAGGTTGTCGTGCAGGATGTATATTTCGGCAACATCCCTTACATGACGGAGCGAGGCACCTTCGTTATCAATGGTGCAGAGCGTGTTATCGTATCACAGCTCCACCGTTCTCCAGGCGTATTCTTCGGTCAGAGCGTTCACACTAACGGAACAAAGCTCTACTCTGCACGAATTATCCCATTCAAGGGTTCGTGGATTGAGTTCGCAACTGACATCAACAATGTCATGTATGCATATATCGACCGTAAAAAGAAGTTGCCTGTAACAACTCTTCTTCGTGCTATCGGTTATGAGACCGACCAGCAAATTCTCGATATTTTCGACCTTGCCGATGAGGTAAAGGTTACTAAGACTAATCTCAAGAAGGCTGTAGGCCGTAAGCTTGCAGCACGTGTACTCTCTACATGGGTAGAGGACTTCGTTGATGAGGATACCGGTGAGGTTGTATCTATTGAGCGTAACGAGGTTATCGTAGATCGTGAGACTATTCTTGAGGAGAGCCATATTGAGGCTATTATTGAGAGTGGCGCAAAGACTATCATCCTCCACAAGGAGAATGCATCAGGCGTTGACTTCTCAATCATCTATAACACATTGCAGAAGGATACTTGTAACTCAGAGGTTGATGCAGTTCGTTATATCTACCGTCAGCTCCGTGCATCTGAGGCTCCGGATGATGCTACAGCTCGTGATGTTATCGACAAACTCTTCTTCTCAGACAAGCGTTATGACTTGGGCGATGTAGGTCGTTTCCGTATCAACAAGAAGCTTGATTTGGGTATCGATCCAGCTATCCGCACACTTACTCGTGAGGATATTATCGCAATTATCAAGTATCTTATTCAGCTTATCAACTCTCGTGCTGAGCTCGACGATATTGACCACTTGTCAAACCGCCGTGTTCGTACCGTTGGCGAGCAGCTGTCAAATCAATTCTCAATTGGTTTTGTACGTATGGCTCGAACAATCCGCGAGAGAATGAACGTACGCGACAACGAGGTATTTACTCCGGTAGATTTGATTAACGCAAAGACCCTTTCAAGCGTTATCAACTCATTCTTCGGAACTTCGCAGCTCTCACAGTTCATGGACCAGATCAACCCACTTGCAGAGGTAACTCACAAGCGTCGTCTCTCTGCACTCGGTCCTGGTGGTCTGTCTCGTGATCGTGCAGGCTTCGAGGTGCGAGACGTACACTATACACACTATGGTCGTCTCTGCCCTATCGAGTCTCCTGAGGGTCCAAACATCGGTCTGATTTCATCACTCTGCGTATATGCAAAGATTTCAGACATGGGATTTATCGAGACTCCATACCGTTCAGTAGAGAATGGCGTTGTTGATCTTGACAATTCACACATCCGTTACTACTCCGCAGAAGAGGAGGAGGGCCAGATTGTTGCTCAGTCAAATGAGCCACTGACTGATGACGGACACTTCGTAAATACAGATCGTATCAAGGCTCGTGAGGGTGCTGACTTCCCTGTAGTTCACGACACAGACGTAAATCTGATGGACGTTGCTCCTAACCAGATTGCATCTATCGCAGCAAGCCTTATTCCGTTCCTTGAGCACGACGATGCTAACCGTGCGCTGATGGGTTCTAACATGATGCGCCAGGCAGTACCATTGGTAACTTGCGAGGCTCCTATTGTCGGAACAGGTATTGAGAAGGATATGATCTCTGATAGCCGCATCCAGATTGTTGCTCGTGGCGCAGGTCAGGTAGTATTTGCTGATGCGACACGCATCGACATCCGCTATGACCGCACTGAGGAGGAGACAATCTGCACATTCGAGCCAGAGGTTACAACTTACATGCTCCCACGCTATCGTCGTACAAACCAGAATACATCTGTAACCCTTAAGCCACTCGTTCTTACAGGAGATCGTGTAGAGGCAGGTCAGATTTTGACTGAGGGCTACTCTACTCAGAATGGAGAGCTCGCATTGGGACGTAACCTTAAGGTTGCCTTCATGCCTTGGAAGGGTTACAACTTCGAGGATGCGATTGTTATCTCAGAGCGTATCCAGCGTGAGGATATCTTCACTTCAGTACATGTTGACGAGTATATCCTTGAGGTTCGTGATACAAAACGTGGTAAGGAGGAGCTTACATCTGATATTCCAAACGTTAGCGAGGACGCTACTAAGGATTTGGATGCAAACGGTATTATCCGTATCGGTGCAAACATCAAGCCGGGTGATATTCTTATCGGTAAGATTACCCCTAAGGGCGAGAGCGACCCATCTCCAGAGGAGAAGTTGCTCCGTGCAATCTTCGGCGATAAGGCAGGCGATGTTAAGGATGCATCACTCAAGGCTCAGCCTTCATTGCATGGCGTAGTTATCGACACTAAGCTCTATAGCCGTGCAGGAACAGTTGACAAGAAGAACCGTAACGCAGAGAAAGAGGCTCTTGCTAAGATTGACGAGAAGCACCGTGAGCAGGTTCTTGCCCTTACAAAGGTACTTGTTGACAAGTTGTGGAGCGTTCTTAAGGAGCAGACTACAACAGGTATTCGAGACTACTTCGGAGCAGAGCTTTATGCTCCAGGAGCTAAGTTTACCCAGAAGATGCTCGACGATATCTCTCGTAAGACTATCGACGAGAAGAGCCACCTTGAGTTAGGCTATCTCAACCTCGGCCCATGCACTTGGACACATGATGAGCATATCAATAAGCTTGTTGAGACTATCATTAACAACTATATCATCGAGGTTAAGAAGGTTGACGCATCTATTAAGCGTGAGAAGATTAACCTTACAAATGGCGATGAGCTTCCACAGGCAGGCGTTATCCAGGTAGCTAAGGTTTATATCGGTAAGAAGCGTAAGCTTAAGGTAGGTGATAAGATGGCGGGTCGCCACGGTAACAAGGGTATTGTTGCTAAGATTGTCCGCGATGAGGATATGCCATTCCTTGAGGATGGAACAATCGTTGACATCTGTCTTAACCCACTTGGTGTGCCTTCACGTATGAACCTCGGTCAGATTTATGAGACTGTACTTGGTTGGGCAGGTCGTGAGCTTGGTCTTAAGTTCGCTACCCCTATCTTCGATGGTGCATCTCTTGACCAGATTAACGAGTACACTGCACAAGCAGGTATCCCACACAGTGGACGAACATATCTCTACGATGGTGGTACAGGTGAGCGTTTCGACCAGCCTGCAACTGTTGGTGTAATCTATATGCTTAAGCTGGGCCACATGATTGACGATAAGATGCATGCTCGTTCAATCGGTCCTTACTCACTTATCACCCAGCAGCCACTTGGTGGTAAGGCACAGTTTGGTGGTCAGCGATTCGGAGAGATGGAGGTTTGGGCACTCGAGGGCTTCGGTGCAGCAAACATCCTTCAGGAGATTCTCACCGTTAAGAGTGATGATGTAACAGGTCGTGCTAAGACATACGAGGCAATCGTGAAGGGTGATAACCTCCCTAAGCCAGGTATTCCAGAGGCTATGAACGTATTGCTACACGAGCTCCGTGGTCTTGCACTTTCAGTAAAACTTGAGTAATAATAGAAAAATTTGTAACAAATATGGCAAGTAAAGATAATACAACCGGTTACAGCCGCATTTCGATTAGCCTCGCCTCTCCTGAGGAGATTTTGGCACAGTCAAGCGGTGAGGTACTCAAGCCTGAAACCATCAACTATCGTACCTACAAGCCGGAGCGCGACGGACTATTCTGCGAGCGTATCTTCGGTCCTGTCAAGGATTATGAGTGTAACTGCGGAAAATATAAGCGCATTCGCTATAAGGGTATTGTCTGTGATCGATGCGGTGTAGAGGTAACCGAGAAGAAGGTTCGCCGTGAGCGCATGGGTCATATCTCCCTCGTTGTGCCTGTAGTACACATTTGGTACTTCAAATCACTCCCTTCAAAAATCGGTTACCTGCTCGGTATTCCGTCAAAGAAGTTGGAGGGCATTATCTACTACGAGCGTTATGTTGTAATCAACGCCGGAGCTGCTGAGAAGCAGGGTATTGCTAAGTTCCAGACCCTTGCAGAGAAGGAGTACCTCGACGTACTCGAGGGTCTGCCAGCAGGCAACCAGAACCTTCCGGATGGCGATCCAGACAAGTTCGTAGCTATGATGGGTGCTGAGGCTATTAAGCTTTTGTTGCAGGAGGTTGATCTCGACAAGATGTCATACGATCTTCGCGACCGTGCATCTCGTGAGACCTCACAGCAGCGTAAGAGCGAGAGCCTCAAGCAGCTCAACGTTATTGAGTCGTTCCGTGCATCACAGGGCAAAAACCGCCCTGAGTGGATGGTACTCGATGTTATTCCGGTAATTCCACCAGAGCTACGTCCACTCGTTCCACTGGATGGTGGCCGCTTTGCAACATCAGACTTGAACGACCTCTATCGTCGAGTAATTATTCGTAACAACCGTCTGAAGAGACTCATCGAGATTAAGGCTCCTGAGGTAATCCTCCGCAACGAGAAGCGTATGCTCCAGGAGGCTGTTGACTCACTGTTTGACAACTCTCGTAAGAGCAATGCAGTGAAGAACGAGAGCAATCGTCCACTTAAGTCTCTCTCAGATTCACTTAAGGGTAAGCAGGGTCGCTTCCGTCAGAACTTGCTCGGTAAGCGTGTTGACTACTCTGCACGTTCAGTTATCGTCGTAGGTCCAGAGCTTAAGATGCACGAGATGGGTATTCCAAAGGATATGGCGGCAGAGCTCTACAAGCCGTTTATCATCCGCAAGCTCATTGAGCGTGGAATAGTTAAGACCGTTAAGAGTGCAAAGAAGATTATTGACCGTAAGGACCCTGTAATCTGGGGCATCCTTGAGAATGTAATCAAGGGACACCCTGTACTTATGAACCGTGCTCCAACCCTTCACCGTCTCGGTATTCAGGCATTCCAGCCTAAGCTTATCGAGGGTAAGG
Source organism: Alistipes sp. (assembly GCA_017381935.1). GTDB lineage: Bacteria > Bacteroidota > Bacteroidia > Bacteroidales > Rikenellaceae > Alistipes. The sequence continues at coordinate 4,151 of JAFOBG010000003.1, read as the reverse complement.
CAATGCAGCTCCACCCACTCTCTTGTACAGCGTTCAACGCCGACTTCGATGGAGACCAGATGGCGGTTCACTTGCCACTCGGCAATGCTGCAATTTTGGAGGCACAGCTCCTTATGCTCGGTTCACACAACGTCCTTAACCCTGCAAATGGTGCGCCTATTACCGTACCTTCACAGGATATGGTCCTAGGTTTGTACTACATTACCAAGCCACGTCCAGGTGTTAAGGGTGAGGGTCTTGCATTCTATGGTCCTGAGGAGGCTATTATCGCCTACAACGAGGGTCGTGTAGATATTCACGCAACTGTTAAGTGCCGTGTAAGAGACCTTGACGAGAACGACCAGCCTGTAACTAAGCTTGTAGAGACTACAGTAGGTCGTATCCTTGTAAACCAGGTGGTTCCTGAGGAGGTTGGTTATATCAACGTGCTTCTTACCAAGAAGTCATTGCGTGATATCATCTCTAACGTGATGAAGAAGGCCGGTGCCGATAAGGTTGCTAAGTTCCTTGATGATATTAAGAACATGGGTTACCAGATGGCGTTCCGTGGAGGTCTGTCATTTAACCTCGATGCAGTACTTATCCCTGATGTTAAGGAGAAGTTGGTTGCTGAGGGTTATGAGAAGGCTGACGCTATTATGGATGACTATAACATGGGTCTTATCACAAATAACGAGCGTTACAACCAGATTATTGACGTTTGGACCAATGTAAATAACAAGCTTACTAAGCAGGTGGTTGATACACTAACCAAAGACCAGGATGGTTTCAACCCTGTATATATGATGCTTGACTCTGGAGCGCGTGGTTCTCGTGAGCAGATTCGTCAGCTCTCAGGTATGCGTGGTCTGATGGCAAAACCTCAGAAGTCAGGTGTTGAGGGTGGTCAGCAGGTTATCGAGAACCCAATCCTCTCTAACTTTAAGGAGGGTCTGTCAGTGCTTGAATACTTTATCTCAACCCACGGTGCTCGTAAGGGTCTTGCCGATACTGCGCTTAAGACAGCGGATGCAGGTTATTTGACTCGTCGTCTTGTTGACGTTGCTCAGGATGTGATTATCACTGAGGAGGATTGCGGTACACTTCGTGGTCTTGCTGCAACAGCAATCAAGCGTAACGATGACGTTGTACAGACACTATATGATCGTATTTTGGGCCGTACAGCACTCAATGACGTAATTAACCCTCTTACAGGCGAGATTCTCTGCCATGCAGGAGAGGAGATTACCGAGAGCATTGCAGCTGCAATTGATAAGTCTCCAATCGAGTCTGTAGATATTCGCTCGGTACTTACCTGCGTATCTCGCCACGGCGTTTGTGCGAAGTGTTACGGCCGTAACCTCGCTACAGCCCGCATGGTACAGAAGGGTGAGGTTGTAGGTGTTATCGCAGCACAGAGTATCGGTGAGCCAGGTACACAGTTGACACTCCGTACATTCCACGTCGGTGGTGTTGCGGGTGGTTCAACTGTTGAGACAAACGTTGTATCTAAGTACGAGGGTCGCCTCGAAATAGATGAGCTCCGCACCGTTAAGGGTAAGAACTCTCAGGGCGAGGCTATCAATATCGTAATCTCACGTCAGTCTGAGTTCCGTATTGTAGATCCTAAGACAGAGATTGTTCTCTATACTCACGCACTGCCATACGGCGCTACTATCTTTATGAAGGATGGCGCAGAGGTTAAGAAGGGCGATCTAATCTGCGAGTGGGACCCATATAACGCAGTAGTAATCTCTGAGCACGATGGTAAGGCTCACTACGATAACCTCATTGAGGGTGTTACATATCGTGAGGAGCGTGATGAGCAGACAGGTATGTCTGAGCGTGTAGTTACCGAGGCTCGTGATCGTAAGAACCTTACACCGGTAATTAAGATTGTAAACAAGGAGGGCGATGAGCTCCGTTCATACAACCTTCCGGTATCTGCCCACATCGCCGTTAAGGATAATGGCCGTGTTCATGTCGGAGATATCCTGTTCAAGATTCCACGTGTTGTAGGTAAGAGTGGTGGTGATATCACCGGAGGTCTTCCACGTGTTACCGAGCTCTTCGAGGCACGTAACCCATCTAACCCTGCAATCGTATCAGAAATTGATGGTGAGGTAACATTCGGCAAGATTAAGCGTGGTAACCGTGAGATTGTCATCACCTCTAAGTCTGGTGAAATCCGCAAGTATCTTGTGCCACTGTCTCGCCAGATTATCGTTCAGGAGAACGACTTTGTACGTGCTGGTATGGCTCTGTCTGACGGTGCTATCACTCCAAGCGATATCCTAAGAATCCTCGGTCCTACCAAGGTTCAGGAGTATATCGTAAACGAGGTTCAGGAGGTTTACCGTATGCAGGGTGTGAAGATTAACGATAAGCACTTCGAGGTAATTGTTCGTCAGATGATGAACAAGGTTCAGATTGAGGATCCGGGAGACTCTCGCTTCTTCGAGAACCAAATTGTTGACAAGTGGGAGTTCATGGATGTAAACGACGAGTTGTACGATAAGGTTGTTGTAACCGCAGCCGGCGACTCTCAGAACGTATATCCAGGTCAGATTATCTCAATGCGTAAGTTGCGTGATGAGAACTCTGCTCTCAAGCGTCGTGATTTGGCGCTCGTTGAGACTCGTCCAATCGTACAGGCAACCTCAAATCAGGTTCTTCAGGGTATCACCCGTGCCGCATTGCAGACTACAAGCTTCATCTCAGCAGCATCCTTCCAGGAGACTACTAAGGTGCTCAATGAGGCTGCAATCCAGGCTAAGACCGATAACCTTGTTAACCTTAAGGAGAATGTTATCTGCGGTGGCCGTATCCCAGGCGGTACAGGTCTTCGTGAGTACGAGAACCTCGTTGTCGGTCTCAAGGCTGATGTGGAGGGTATCCTTACAGCTGAGAACTAATAGTTCATATACAATCAGAGGGTTGGTTCATAACACCAACCCTCTTTTTTTATCCTCTCAAAAGTACCCTTAACAAATCAGGCCTAATGCCATAGTAATCCTCAAAGAGTCGTGCAAACTCAATAAGCGTCAATCCTGGCGTTACCATATTTACAATTTCAGTCAAAGAGTATCTCTGTTGATGAATCAAGCGCATAGCAATACCTAATTTATGATGAAGAATCTTTTGTTCTTCTTTAGTCAATTTCCGCATATCTTTCTTGTAATTTTGTTTCATATTGCAAAGTTATAAAACAAAATAATATCCACCATAAGATATTACAAGAATTTAAGCTATTAAAAAACACCTGTAAAAGGCCAATAAATACCATTTTTAGACTGATATAGTATCCATTTTAACGCTTTTAGCCCGACTAAATTTATTTACAAACAAATATTGTAACTTATTATATTTACAAAAATTATTACAAAATTCACTCAAAACGCCTGGTTTTATCCTCAATACCGGCCTCTTCGACATATCTCATTATCTCATTTTTGAGCGCTTTTGGAGTAACATTTTGAGAGATGACAAGCAGATAAGAGTGGATAATTTCCGCCTTCAGCTCACTATCACTCATCATTGTATTGAAGAATATATCGTTCCAATAACGCTTGTTTAGATGGTAAGCACCACGTACCGAGTCGTAAATCTCCCTGAGCATAACTGCCCTATCCGGATCGCATTTGACTGCAAAATGGTCAGGATTATCAATGTCTATCATTGCAAACATTCGTCCGCCAACCTTATATACAACCGTAGTATCATCAAACGGCATCGTCTGCTCTGCACATGGCAGCGTATCGCAGAAATCACAAAAATCTACTATATCCATACCACAAAGGTAATAAAATCTACTGTATCTCTACTTAAATATCTTATTTAGAGCTATCTCAAGAGCAACAATCAGATTTGTTGCTGTTTTTTTGTGATAATCAATATAGATTGCTCTTTGTAAATCTTACTCCTCCTAATTTTTGAATAGAGTGTGATAGATTTTGTGCAAAGCGAAACGAGAAAGCCAGGGATAGTACTGATTGTACAGCCCTGGCTTTTGAGTGAGTCTTGTGCAAAATATATTGCACTATATACAAAAAGAAAAGGAGTCGCTATCACAGAATTAGTGAGCTTACCTTGCCGAAGTAAACAAAAGTCCCCCTCACAGGAGGGGGATTTAGGGGGTGGGTAACACAACGAGTGCGGCACTGCCGCCTCTT
>JAFOBG010000015.1 GCA_017381935.1 Alistipes sp. | reverse complement strand
TGTAACAGGTACTGTTGTTGCTGTTGGTACTCAGGCATACATCATCGCTGACAATACAGGTGCTATGATGGTTTACCACTACAACAACGGCCGTACTGTAGGTGAGAATATCACTATCTCTGGTGAGGTTACTATCTATCAGAAGGCTGACGGTACTTCTTGGGGCACTCCGCAGTTCGCTAAGGAGGCTACTGTTGTAGTTAACTCTACTGACAACACCTGGACTTACAATCCTTCTGTTCTTGATGCTGCCGGCGTTGACGCTATGCTTACTGAGACTCTCTCTAAGGAGATTGAGTTTGCAGGAAAACTCGTAGTATCTGGTAACTATATCAACATCGAGATTGCTGGCGCTACTGTACAGGGCTCTGTAAAGTATGTTGACAATAACGCATACGCTGATCTTAACGGCAAGGATGTAACTGTTAAGGGTTACTTCGTTGGTGTATCTTCTAAGAAGTATGTTAATGTATTGCCTTACTCTATCGAGGCAAAGGAGAGTGTTAATCCTGAACCAGAGCCAAGTGCAACTATTATCGACGCTGTAGCTAATGTTAAGGCTGGTAAGTACTACATGGCAGGTTATGCTGAGCAGTACAACAACTCAAGTAATGGTACTGTTACCACTTTTGCTCCATACTCATATCACATGTGGACCGGTGGTATCTCTACAGGTAGCAACTTTGACCTTCTTACTGTAAACTACAGCTATGAGAATGAGAAGTTTACTCTCAATCCAAACCTCTCTGAGCAGGATGCTGCAAAGGGTACTGCTCAGCTTGTAGAACTCGTCGCTGTAGATGGTAAGACTAACGCTTACTATATTAAGATGGGAGACAAGTATCTCTCTTGCCCTGCTAAGCGTAAGGCTGCTCTTGTTGACACTCCTACTGAGTGGGCATTTACTGACCACGCTAAGGGTGGTATCTGTCTTACTGATGTTGCAAACAATGTAATACTCGGTACTGCAGGTGCTACTTACAATATGCTTCGTTGCTATGTTGCTCCTGCTACTTCTCTGCTTTACGGTGTTGCATTTATCTCTGCTGATGCAGCATTTGACTCTACAACACCAACTCCAGACCCAGACCCAGAGCCAGAACCAAGCGTAAAGGCACTTCCTTATACCGAGAGCTTTAAGACAAGCCAGGGTGATTTTACTATCAACGATGTTGAGCTCGGCTCATTGAGCTATGTTTGGAAACACTCTACATATAATGACTCTGGTTACATGAAGGCATCTGCATTTAAAACAGCTGCTGTAGCTTCTGAGAGTTGGTTGATTTCTCCTGCTATCTCTTTGTCTGACGCAACTTCTCCGGTTGTAACATTCTCACACGCTCATAAGTTTGCCGGTACTCCTTCAAACGAACTTACATTATGGGTATCTGCAAATGATGGTGCTTGGGAGCAGCTTACTATCCCTACATATAGTTCAAACGCAGATTGGACCTTTGTTGAGTCTGGAGAGATTAGCCTTGCTAAGTATGTTGGTAGCACTATAAAGGTTGCCTTCAAGTATGTTTCATCTACTTCTGCAGCAGCTACTTGGGAGGTTAAGGATTTCTCTGTTGCTGAGGGTAGCGGTTCTGTTACTCCAGACCCAGAGCCAGAGCCAGAACCAAGCGCAACTATTATTGACGCTGTAGCTAATGTTAAGGCTGGTAAGTACTACATGGCAGGTTATGCTGAGCAGTACAATAACTCAAGTAATGGTACTGTTACCACTTTTGCTCCATACTCATATCACATGTGGACCGGTGGTATCTCTACTGGTAGCAACTTTGACCTTCTTACTGTAAACTACAGCTATGAGAATGAGAAGTTTACTCTCAATCCAGACCTCTCTGAGCAGGATGCTGCAAAGGGTACTGCTCAGCTTGTAGAGCTCGTCGCTGTGGATGGTAAGACTAACGCTTACTATATTAAGATGGGAGACAAGTATCTCTCTTGCCCTGCTAAGCGTAAGGCTGCTCTTGTTGACACTCCTACAGAGTGGGCATTTACTGACCACGCTAAGGGTGGTATCTGTCTTACTGACGTTGCAAACAATGTAATACTCGGTACTGCAGGTGCTACTTACAATTTGCTTCGTTGCTATGTTGCTCCTGCTACTTCTCTGCTTTATGGTGTTGCATTTATCTCTGCTGATGCAGCATTTGACTCTACAACACCAACTCCAGACCCAGAGCCAGAGCCAGAACCAGACCCAACTCCTGGTGATACTGTTGCAATTAATACCATCACAACTGCAGGAACTTACGCTGTAACAGGTACTGTTGTTGCTGTTGGTACTCAGGCATACATCATCGCTGACAATACAGGTGCTATGATGGTTTACCACTACAACAACGGCCGTACTGTAGGTGAGAATATCACTATCTCT